>NZ_JACVVI010000007.1:0-238713 GCF_016658625.1 Pantoea sp. S62
CGTTTCCCGTTGCCGGTGTTCCGTGTCGATGGAGGCGCATTATAGGGAGTTTCCTCAGGCTGACAAGTGTTTCTTCGAATTAATTTACTGAGCGCATCTTTTTTAAACGAACGGCTTAAAAAGAGACGTTTCATGGCCGAATAACGCACAAAAACAGCGATCAAACGTTGTAAAGAGACCTGCCGTTGGGGGTTACGGGTGCTATTATTTTGCTTCTTCTCGCAGGATAACCCCAGGAAGGACACTCAATGATAAAATCCTCGCGCAGCATGGCCGGTTTGCCATGGATAGCGGCTATGGCCTTTTTCATGCAGTCACTCGACGCCACTATACTGAATACTGCCCTGCCCGCTATCGCCACCAGCCTCGACCGCTCTCCCCTGGCCATGCAATCCGCCGTTATCAGTTACACCCTCACTGTCGCGATGCTGATTCCGGTCAGCGGCTGGCTCGCCGATCGCTTCGGCACGCGTAAGGTATTTATCATTGCGGTTTCGCTGTTCACCCTCGGCTCGCTGGCGTGTGCGCTCTCACCGACGCTTTCGGTGCTGGTTATATCGCGAATCGTGCAGGGCGTGGGTGGCGCAATGATGATGCCGGTCGCACGACTTGCACTGCTACGCGCCTATCCGCGCAGTGAACTGCTGCCGGTGCTCAATTTCGTCACCATGCCAGGATTGGTTGGCCCGATACTGGGCCCGATGCTGGGCGGTGTGCTGGTCACCTATGCGACGTGGCACTGGATCTTCCTAATTAATATCCCGATAGGTATTCTCGGCATTATCTACGCACGCAAATATATGCCGGACTTCACCACGCCTAAGCGCCGCTTCGACTTTCTGGGTTTTATACTGTTCGGGGCTGGGCTGGTAATGATCTCGATTGGGATTGAGCTGTTCGGTGAGCGGATTGTTTCCGCCTGGCTGGCTGGCGGGATATTACTCAGCGGCATCGTGCTTTTACTTCTCTATATAGTGCATGCCCGAAATCACCCGTCGCCCCTCATCAACCTGCCGATGTTTAAAACCCGGACCTTCTCGGTTGGCATTGGCGGCAACATTGCATCACGTCTCGGTACCGGCTGCGTCCCCTTTTTAATGCCGCTCATGTTGCAGGTTGGCTTTGGCTATTCAGCTATTATTGCAGGCTGCATGATGGCACCTACCGCCATTGGTTCAATACTGGCGAAGTCGACGGTGACACAACTGCTGCGCTGGCTGGGTTACCGCCGCCTGCTGGTCAGCATCACCGCTATTATTGGCATCCTGATCGCCAGCTTCTCTCTGCAGTCGCCTGCTGAAAGCATCTTTGTGCTGTTGCTTCCGCTGTTTATTCTCGGCATGGCGATGTCTACGCAGTTCACCGCCATGAACACTATTACTCTGGCCGACCTGGATGATGATAATGCCAGCGGGGGTAACAGCGTGCTGGCCGTGACGCAGCAGTTAGCGATCAGTTTTGGTGTGGCGGTCAGTGCTGCGGTACTGCGCTTCTATCAGGAGTTTGAAACCAGCACCATTTCACAGTTCCATGCCACGTTCCTGACCATGGGTGTCGTTACCGTGCTTTCAGCGCTGACTTTTCTGCTGCTGAAAAATGGCGATGGACGTAATCTGATCACGAATCGCGACAGGAAGAAAAAGCGCTAAACTGAGCCACGTACCACCAGCTCCGGCGTCAGCACCAGCGTTTGCTGGCTGGCGTCGGGATCGCTGAGACGATGAATTAAGGTATCTATCGCCAGTTCGCCCAGCGCATCTTTGGGCTGGTGAATCGTACTCAGTGGCGGAGTGAGATAGCGCGCCAGTTCAATATCGTCATATCCCATGACCGCCATCTGCTGCGGAACCTGCATGCCAGCCTGATAGAGGGCGTGATAAACGCCGACAGCCATCGCATCGTTACTGGTAAATACTGCTTCCGGCAGCGTTTCCAGCGCCAGCAACTCGACCATCCCGTTGTAGCCACCCTGAAATTCAAAGTCACCATTCACGATATAGCCAGGCAAAATCTCCAGCCCACTCTTAGTCATGGCGTTGCGATAACCTTCCAGGCGCATACGGGCCGGGGTTTTATCCTGGGGACCGGCGATACAGGCGATGCGGGTATAGCCGCTGTCGATAAGATGCTGAGTGGCCAGCTCGCCGCCCAGCAACGCGTTATCCTGAATGATGTCACCGCGACCTTCAAACGGTGCCCAGTCCATCATCACCGCAGGTATAGAGGGATAACGATTCAGGATGTCTGCCGACGGCAGGTGACTTTCAGTGCACATGATCAGCAAACCATCGACACGCTTCTGCATCAGCGTTTCCAGGCTGTGGTTCATCCGCTCCTCATCTCCCGCCGTATTACAGAGAATCAGGCTGTAGCCACGCTGATAGCAACTCTCCTCCACGCCCCGCACCACTTCAGCATAAAAAGGGTTACTGCTGGTAGTCAGCAACATACCGATAGTGTGCGTCTGATTGATTTTCAGACTGCGCGCCAGTGCAGAAGGGGCGTAGTTAAGATGACGTATCGCCTGCTCAACTTTTTCCCGCACGCCTTCACTGACAAAGCGGTTGTTATTAATAACGTGCGAGACAGTGGAGGTAGAGACGCCCGCCAGGCGAGCGACATCTTTCATGGTACTCAATCGCTTAACCCTGCTGCTGCAAAAATTCATCGATCTCCGCGCGCCACGGCACGGAGGGCTGTGCACCTGAACGCGTAACGGCAATCGCGGCGGCGGCATGGGCAAATCGCACCGCGTCGTACATTGGCTTCTGCTCCAGTCGTGCCGTAATAAAGGCACCGTTAAAGGTGTCGCCTGCGGCGATGGTATCAATAGCTTTAACGCTGAAGCCCGCAATACGCTGACCGTCTCCCTGCTCGCTCAGCCAGACACCGCGGCGTCCCAGCGTAATCAGTACCGTGCCGATGCCTTTCGCATGCAGTGCTGCCGCCGCGCGGGCCGCATCTTCATCATTGTTAACCGCAATACCGGTCAGACTTTCTGCTTCGGTCTCATTCGGGGTAATAATATCAATCAGCGCCAGCAGCTCATCGGAGAGAGAGGTAGCGGGTGCCGGATTGAGAATAACCTGCGTCTGATGCTGCCGGGCAAATGTCGCGGCAGCCAGCACGCTCTCCAGCGGTGATTCCAGCTGCATTAACAGTGCATCGGCATCGGCAATAACCTGCTGATGACGCGCCACGCAATCGGGCGTTAGCGCCGCGTTTGCACCAGAGTAGATGCCGATATTGTTCTCACCGTCACCGTTGACGAAGATCATCGCCACACCGGTCGACTCGCCCTCAACCACCTCTACAGGGGTTGTATCAATATTGTCCTGTGCGAGCTGCTCACGAATACGTTCGCCAATGTCGTCAGCGCCCACACAGCCAATAAAGGCGATATCGGCACCCGCACGACCCGCGGCGACCGCCTGATTCGCGCCTTTACCGCCAAACGCAACCTGATAATTCTGCCCGATCACCGTTTCACCGGGACGAGGGAAGTGCGCCAGATTAAGGATGTGGTCAGCATTAATGCTGCCAAGAACGGCCAGTTTTGCGTTTTTGCTCATTAGGGGAGTCCGAAATAAGTGCGCCACCGGGAGGGTGGCGCGGTGCCCTGCTTTTCTTTGAGTTATTGAGTGACCAGCTTCAGGTCGACCGGATTGATCGCCTTCACTTTTTCACCCTTCAGCACTTTATCAGCGGTGTCCACGCCGATCATGCCAATTTTTTCTGGCATCTGTGCCACGGTGGCAGACAGTTTGCCAGCTTCTACGGCTTTCACGCCATCAGCAGTGCCGTCAAAACCCACCACGATCACACCAGTTTTTCCGGCAGTCTGCAGCGCACGCAGTGCACCCAGCGCCATTTCGTCGTTCTGAGCGAATACTGCCTGAACGTCCGGGTGTGCCTGCAGCAGGTTCTGCATGACGTTCAGACCTTTGGTGCGGTCAAAGTCAGCAGGCTGGCTGGCGAGGATCTGGAATTTATGCGCATCAGCGGCCTGTTTGAAGCCTTCGCCACGTTCGCGGGCAGCAGAGGTTCCGGCAATGCCCTGCAGCTCAATAATTTTGGCCTTTTCGCCGACTTTTTTGGCGATGAAGTCACCGGCCATTTTACCGCCGAAACGGTTATCGGAAGCGACGTGGCTGACCACCGTGCCCTGTGCCGCAACGCGGTCCAGCGTGATGACAGGAATATTCGCCTGGTTAGCCATCTTCACGGCGTTGCCCACAGCATCAGAGTCAGTCGGGTTGATCAGCAGCAGCTTAGTACCGCGAACGGTCAGATCCTGCACGTTCGCCAGCTCTTTAGCCGGGTTGTTCTGTGAATCCAGCACCACCAGGTTGTAGCCCAGTTTGTCCGCTTCTTTCTGAGCACCCTCTTTCAGAGAAACAAAGAACGGGTTGTTCAGGGTTGAAACCACCAGCGCGATGGTATCTTTTGCCATGGCGCTGGTACTGAGCATTGCGCCGAGGATCATGGCCAGTGCGGTTAACTTTTTCATCTTATTATCCTGTGTAAGGTCAGAGTTATTTACTGCTTTTATTATCCACCAGCACCGCCAGCAGGATGACCACCGCTTTAACGATCATCTGGTAGTACGAAGAGACGCCCATCAGGTTCAGGCCGTTGTTCAGGAAGCCGAGGATCAGCGCGCCAATCAGGGTGCCGAAAATACGGCCTTTACCGCCAGCCAGGCTGGTTCCGCCCAGCACGACCGCAGCAATTGCATCCAGCTCATAGCCGGTACCCGCTGTCGGCTGTGCTGATGAGAGACGCGCCACTTCAATGGTGCCCGCCAGCGCTGCCAGCATGCCGCTCAGTGAATAGACGATGATTTTGACGCGATTCACATTGATGCCGGAGAGACGCGTTGCCGCTTCGTTACCGCCAAGCGCATAGATGTAGCGACCCAGACGCGTGTGCTGCAGCATGTACCAAGCGGCGATAAAGACCAGCGCCATGAGCCAGACCGGCGCAGGGATACCCAGCGGGCGACCAATACCAAACCAGCCCAGTAGATCGGCATTGGCACTGAAACCGGTGTTAATCGGGCTGCCGTCGGTATAGACCATGGTCACACCGCGCAGCAGCAGCATCATAACCAGCGTGGCGATAAAGGCCTGAACCTTGCCGCGCGCCACAATGGTGCCGGTCAGAGCACCGATTGCCGCACCCAGCGCCAGCGAAGCCGCCACCGCGACCAGAGCATTGACCTCCATGCCCACCAGCGATGCACCCACTGCGCCCGTCAGAGCCAGCAGCGAACCCACCGAGAGGTCGATACCGGAAGTCAGGATCACCAGCGTCATCCCGACCGCCATAATGGCGTTAACCGAGGTCTGCTGCAGAATGTTGAACAGGTTCGCCACGGTAAAGAAGTTCGGGCTCTGGCTGGCCACCACGGCGATCAGCACCATCAGCGCAATCAGCGACTTCTGTTCCAGCAGCCAGCTTTTGCTAAACCAGCGACGGCTGGCCGGTAAAGTTTGGGTCGTCATACCACTAAATCCTCGCTGTGTTGCTTGCCTACGGCGGCTGCCATCAGGCTTTCCTGAGTGGCGTCTTCACGGGTAAATTCGCCGCTGATACGGCCTTCATGCATCACCAGAATTCGATCGCTCATGCCCAGCACTTCCGGCATTTCCGAGGAGACCAGGATGATGCTCAGCCCTTCGGCTTTAAACTGGTTAATCAGTTGATAGATCTCTTTCTTCGCACCGACATCCACACCGCGGGTCGGTTCGTCCAGAATCAGCACGTTAGGGCGGGTCATCAGACCGCGGGCAATCGCCACTTTCTGCTGGTTGCCGCCTGAAAGCAGGCCAATCGGCTGCTCCATAGAAGGCGTTTTCACGTTGAACAGCCGGATAAAATCGCCTACCGCCAGCTGCTCTGCCGCATGTTTCAGCGTGCCGCTGCCGTGACTGAAATAGCCTAATGCCGTCAGCGACATGTTCTCTTTCACTGACATGCCCAGCACCAGACCATCACGCTTACGATCTTCCGAGATGTAGACGATACCGTTAGCCAGCCCGTCCTGCGGCGAACGCGTCACCACTTCCCGTCCATTAAGCCACATTGCACCTTCACGACGCGGCAGCGCGCCGTAGAGCACCTTCATCAGTTCGGTGCGGCCCGCGCCCATCAGACCCGAGATGCCAAGGATTTCGCCTTTGCGCAGAATGAAGCTGACGTTCTCCACGCCCGGCCCGCTGACGTTCTCCACTTTAAGCCGCACGTCGCCTGGCGCCTGATCAAGATGCGGATATTGATCTTCCAGCTTGCGCCCGACCATCATCTCGATCAGGCTCTCTTCGGTCAGCTCGCTGACCGGACGTTCAGCAATAAACTGACCGTCGCGGAATACCGTGACGTCATCGCAGATCTCAAAGATCTCTTTCATGCGATGCGAGATATAGACGATGCCGCAGCCCTGCGCTTTCAGTTCGTTGATCACCCGGAACAGCGACAGCGTTTCGGTATCGGTCAGCGCATCGGTCGGCTCATCCATGATGATGACCTGCGACTCAAAGCTCAGCACTTTGGCGATTTCGACCATCTGCTGATCGCCAATCGACAAATCGCCCACCAGCTTGTGGCTGTTGAAGCGCAGATTGAGCCTTTTGAGCAGCGCATCGGCTTCGGCATACATACGCGGCCACTGGATACGGCCAAAACGCCCCACATATTCGCGACCGAGAAAAATATTCTCCGCCACGGTTAACTGAGGGATCAGGTTCAGCTCCTGATGGATGATGCCAATGCCCGCTTCCTGTGACGCTTTCGGTCCACTGAAACGGGTCTCTTTGCCGAGCCAGCGCAGCGTACCGGCATCATATTGATAGATCCCGGTCAGCACTTTCATCATGGTGGACTTGCCTGCGCCGTTCTCGCCCACCAGCGCCATCACGCGTCCTGCACGGACATTCAGCGACGCCCCCTTCAGGGCTTTTACGCCCGGAAAGGATTTTTCAATGCCGTCGAGTTGCAGTAAAGGTTGCATAGCGGCCTCAGAAGGTCACACCGGCGCTGAGGATGACATTCGCAAACGGAGAGCACTCTCCGCTCCGAATGACCGCCTGACTACGCTGCGTTTGTTGTTTGAATTGTTCATGACTGGTGTAGCTGATGGTGATGCGATTCCCCTGGTGCTGTTGCAAGGCTTCGAGCACGGCGACAAGCGCGCTATGAAGGTGCGGATTATGCTGCTTAATCTCCTCCGCGATCAGGGCGCTCTCTACCTGCATCTCCAGTGCGACAGCATTAACCACCTGCATAAAATCGGGCGTACCCGGCGTGAGCGCTAAGTCGATGCGCTGCGGTCCAGCCGGAATCGGCAAGCCAGCATCGGCAATCGTCAGCGTATCCGTGTGTCCCAGGCGGGCAATCACATGTGAGAGTTCAGCGTTTAACAGGCGACCTTTTTTCATTTTTTTACTCCACAGCGAAACGTTTCGCTGTCTGGAGTGTATGAAAAGCCGCCATCAACTCAACCGGCAAAGAAGAAATCTGTGATCGCTATCGAAACGTTTCGCTCACGCGGGAGGAAATTTGCATTAAGGCGGGGAAGGGGACGCAAAAAGGGCCGTGAATGCGGCCCGGCAGGAGGGAATTAAGGCAGTTTCTTAACCTGCTTAACATCCATCTCAATGCTGTTGAAATCTTTATCCAGTTCACCCGTCAGCTCAACGTTATCTTTGGGCGTGATGGTCTGGCCGTTCCAGTGCTTGTGGTCGATTTCAACTTTCATGGTGCCCGTCTGGTCGCGGAACAGATAATCTTCCTTGCCGATCTGTTTTTCCAGCTTGCCGCGTACGGTGATCCAGCTGTCATCTTTCATCTCTTCAGCCTGCTTCACGGTCACCACACTGGTGTGATCGGCACTGAAGCCGCCCTGACCGGATGCTGACGGCGTCTGTGCGGCTGGCGCACTGGGATCAACAAATCCGCCCTGCTGTGCAGCGAAAACCGGGGCGGAAGCCAGCATAACGACGGCCAGAATTGCAGCGTGCTTTTTCATGGTGTACCCCTTTCTCAGTGGTGTTTTCGGTTTGAATACGCCCAGTTGACCACAGAGTTCTTAACAGCTTCTTAAGCGTGAAAAATAAGCCATTTTCGCCGAAATCAGCTGTACAGTGAGGAAGTTGCTTCGTATAAAACGCTATCGGAACAGGGAGACGTGATGCGTATTTTACTGATTGAAGACGATCGCTTAATTGGCGACGGTATCAAAGCGGGGCTGAGTAAACTGGGCTTCAGCGTTGACTGGTTTACGTCTGGTGAGGCGGGCTGTAACGCGCTGGAGGCCGCGCCCTGGGATGCGGTGATCCTGGACCTTTCTCTGCCTGAGCGGGATGGACTCGATATCCTGCGGCAGTGGCGGCAGCAGGGAAATGATGTGCCGGTCCTGATACTGACTGCCCGCGATGCGCTCGATCAGCGGGTTGAAGGCCTGCAGATGGGAGCCGATGACTATCTGTGCAAGCCCTTTGCCTTAACCGAAGTGGCCGCGCGCTTACAGGCGCTAATCCGCCGCCGTCACGGTCAGCTGCAGCCCGAACTCCGTCACGGTAACGTGGTACTGATCCCCGGCAGTCACAGTGTGATGCGCGAGGGCGAGACGATTGAGCTGAAAAGCCGTGAACTGGCGCTGCTGGAACTCTTTATGCGCAACCCGGGCCGGGTGCTGACGCGCAGCCAGCTGGAAGAGAAGCTCTACAGCTGGGATGCCGACGTCTCCAGCAACGCGGTAGAAGTGCATATCCATCATCTGCGTAAAAAGCTGGGCAGCGCGTTTATCCGCACGCTGCACGGCGTCGGTTATACCCTGGGAGCCGCTGAATGCGATCAATGAGCCTGTTTCTGCGGCTGGGCCTCGGTTTCGTGCTGCTGCTCGGCCTCTGCTGGGCCAGTGCCAGCCTGAGTGCCTGGCATCAGACCCGTGAAACCCTTGATGAGCTGTTTGATACCCAGCAGATGCTGCTGGCCAAGCGCCTGCTGACGCTGGATTTCTCTTCGCTGGACAACACCCTATTGCCCCGAACCAAAGCGATGCTGCGGCACCATCGTGGCGATCAGGATGACGATGCCCTGGCCTTTGCTGTCTTCACACGTGACGGCAGGCAGGTGATGAATGATGGCGATAATGGCCGCTATCTGCCGTTTGAGGCGGACTATCAGGGATTTCATGAAGGACAGCTCACCAATGATGACGATCGCTGGCGGTTTGTCTGGCTGACCACACCGGATCAGAAGTTCCGGGTAGTCGTCGGTCAGGAGTCGGAATACCGCGACGACATAACACAGGATCTGATGAAAGCCAGTATGCTGCCCTGGCTGATCGCGCTGCCGTTTATGCTGCTGTTACTCATCGGACTGGTCTGGTCTGAACTGCGACCGCTGAAGACGCTGGCGCAGCAGCTGGCGCAGCGCGCGCCTGATGACGATACGCCGCTGCAGGCAGACCGCGTGCCGAAAGAGGTACAGCCGCTGATGATGGCGCTCAATGGCCTGTTCAGCCGCATCAGCGCCATGATGCAGCGTGAACGTCGCTTTACCTCCGATGCCGCACATGAGCTGCGCAGTCCGCTGGCCGCTCTGCAGGTGCAAAGCGAAGTGATCCAGCTGACGGCGGATGACGAAGTGATGCGAACCCATGCGCTGCAACAGCTGGATGCCGGCATTGCACGCGCTACGCGGCTGGTGGATCAGCTGCTGACGCTTTCGCGGGTTGAAGCCGATGATGCACGCAGCGCCTTCGAACCGGTGGCGCTGAAACGCACGGTGCAGGAGACGATCGCCGCACAATTGCCGCTGGCCGATAAAACCGGCGTCACCCTGCGGCTGCACGCGGAGGCCGATCCGCAGATTCAGGGTCATCCACTGTTACTGTCACTGCTGGTGCGGAATCTGCTGGATAACGCCATTCGCTATACGCCTGCGGGCAGCGAAGTCGATGTGCGGTTGCAGGCAAACAGCCTGTCGGTAGAGGATAACGGTGAGGGTCTGAGTGCTGCCGACCTGCAACGGCTCGGTGAGCGTTTCTGGCGACCGCCAGGTCAGGAGAAGAGCGGGAGCGGGCTGGGATTATCGATAGTGCGTAATATCGCCCAGTTGCATGGGATGCAGGTTACGTTCAGCCAGCGACCCGGCGGCGGCTTGTGCGTCACGCTACGCTGGTCAGCGCCCGCCCCGTAAGGCGGGCGCTGCCAATCAAATCTCGACCTGGGTGCCCAGCTCAATCACGCGGTTTGGCGGGATCTCAAACTGGTCTGGCGCACGGAGCGCATTGCGCTGCAGCGCCAGGAAGAGTTTGCCGCGCAGGCGCAGATACCACGGCCGTTTGCCGATGATCAGCGACTCATGCGACATAAAGAACGAGGTCTCCATCATGCGGCAGTTAAGTCCTTCCAGCCCGCAACGGTGGAAAATCTCCTCAACGTTTGGCGTCTCACGCCAGCCATAGCTTGCCACCACCCGCCAGAAGGTCGGCGACAGCTGCTCAATGGTGACACGACGCACGTTGTGCACGTATGGCGCATCTTCAGTGCGCAACGTCAGCAGCACGACCCGCTCATGCAACACTTTGTTGTGCTTGAGGTTGTGCAGCATGGCAAACGGAATCACATTCAGGGCACGCGACATATAGACCGCTGTGCCCGGTACGCGAACCGGTGGCGATTTCTCCAGCGACGCGATCATCGCCTCCAGGGAGTTACCATGTTCGTGCATACGGCGCAGCAGACGGAAACGTTCGCTTTTCCACGTCGTCATAATGATAAACATCACCAGGCCGAGACAGAGCGGCAGCCAGCCACCAGAGAAAATTTTCACCAGGTTAGCGGTAAACAGCGGCACGTCAATGCAGAGCATCAGCACCAGGATGACGGCGACCGCCAGCTTGTTCCAGTGCCAGTTTTTAACCGCCACGGTGCAGGAGAGCATTGCCGTCAGCACCATGGTGCCGGTCACCGCAATACCGTAGGCCGCAGCCAGATTACTTGAATGCTCAAAGCTGATAATCACAATCAGCACGGCGAAGTAGAGCACCCAGTTGATCACCGGAATATAAATCTGGCCCGATTCGCGCTCAGAAGTGTGGATGATACGCATCCCCGGCAGATAACCCAGTCGCACCGCCTGACGCGTCAGCGAGAAGACACCGGAGATCACCGCCTGCGAAGCGATCACCGTAGCCAGCGTCGCCAGAATCAGCATCGGGATCAGCGCCCAGTCCGGGGCCAGCAGAAAGAAAGGGTTTTTAATTGCTTTAGGATCGCTGAGTAACAGCGCGCCCTGACCAAAGTAGTTCAGCACCAGCGACGGCAGCACCACCGAAAACCAGGCCAGCCGAATCGGCACTTTACCGAAGTGCCCCATATCGGCATAAAGCGCCTCGACCCCGGTAATCGCCAGTACAACTGCACCGAGGGCGAAGAACGAAACGGACTTATAGTGCAGGAAGAATTCCACCGCATAGGCAGGATTCAGCGCATGCAGCACGTCCGGATTTCGCATGATGCCCATGACACCCAGGATCGCCAGCACCAGAAACCAGACCAGCATTACCGGCGCAAAGAGTTTACCCACCATACCGGTGCCATGCTTCTGAATGGCAAACAGCAGCGTCAGCACCGCAATCGACATCGGCACAATAAAGGGATCCAGCGACGGCGCGGCAATCTCCAGGCCTTCGATGGCGGACATCACCGAAATGGCTGGCGTAATTACCACCTCTCCATAGAAGAAGCTGCCACCAATCAGGCCCATGATCACCAGCACCGCCGTGGCGCGTGCACCGGTATGGCGACCTGCCAGCGACATCAGGGTCAGAATCCCGCCTTCCCCGGCGTTGTCGGCGCGCATCACATAACTGATGTACTTCAGTGAGACCACCAGCACCAGCAGCCAGAAAATCAGCGACAGAAAGCCAAATACCGCTTCCCGCTCAACGCCGAAACCAAACTGTCCGGAGAGACATTCACGCAAGGTATACAGCGGACTGGTGCCGATATCCCCGTAAACAACACCAATGGCGGCCAGCGTTAATCCGCGAAGTGACTGCTTATTATCCGAGCTCATAGAGTTATCTTTTGTTGGAGTCTAAGAGGTACAAAAACCCCTCGCTCAGGCCATCAAAAAGCGCACAGTATGCACGGTTTAACGAAAATTCCTATACCCGCTTCGCCTCGCGGTCAGGGTAACGGGGTCATTTCAGACGATAAATTGTCATTCGGCACCACTTTAAAACAGGCAAACCTTCTGAAACAAAAAAGCTGACAGCTATCAACGCTTTCACGCATGATGATCTATAGAGTAAGGCGCTTGCTTAAGCGCGGCGGCCCGACGATCGTAAGGACATTGATGTGATTATGGCTCAACCCCATCTTTTGGCAGAAAGAATTTCTCGTCTTAGCAATGCGTTAGAAAAAGGATTATATGAACGGCACCATGCCATTCGCCTTTGCCTGCTGGCCGCGCTGAGCGGTGAAAGCGTGTTTCTGCTGGGACCGCCGGGCATCGCCAAGAGCCTGATTGCCCGCCGCCTTAAATATGCCTTTCAGCACGCCCGCGCCTTTGAATATCTGATGACCCGTTTCTCCACGCCGGAAGAGGTGTTTGGCCCGCTCTCCATTCAGGCACTGAAAGACGAAGGACGCTACCAGCGTCTCACTAAAGGCTATCTGCCCGACGCCGAGATTGTTTTTCTGGATGAGATCTGGAAAGCCGGCCCGGCGATTCTGAATACCCTGCTGACCGCTATCAATGAGCGCCGCTTCCGCAATGGTGACAGCGAAGAGACCATCCCGATGCGGCTGCTGGTTACCGCTTCCAACGAACTGCCGGAAGCGGATAGCGGCCTTGAGGCGCTTTATGATCGAATGCTGATCCGCCTGTGGCTGGATAACGTGCATGAGAAGCAGAACTTTCGCAGCATGCTGACCCACCAGCAGGATGAGCACACCAATCCGGTCGCGGAGTCCCTGCGCATCAGTGATGAAGAGTATGCGCAGTGGCAGCTCGGCATCAGCCAGGTCAGCCTGCCCGATGCCGTCTTTGAGCTGATTTATCAGCTGCGTCAGCAACTGGAGAGCCAGCCTGCCGCACCTTACATTTCCGATCGTCGCTGGAAAAAAGCCATCCATCTGCTGCAGGCCAGCGCCTTCTACAGCGGTCGCAATACCATTGCCCCGATAGACCTGATCCTGCTGAAAGATTGCCTCTGGCACGACGTCGCCTCCATGCAGTTGCTGGAACGAGAAATCGATCAGCTGATGACGCAGCACGCCTGGCAGCAGCAGCCAATGCTGCTGAAACTGCAGCAGATAAAAGCGCGTCGTCTGGCTCTGCAACAGCAGCAGAGCATCGCGCAGGCGATCACTCTGGAAAGACACAGCGGCATGTTCAGCCGCAAGCCCCATTACGATTTGCCGGAAAGCTTTACCGATGAGCAACTGACGCTGATGCTGCAAAAGCCGCTGATGCTGCATGACATGCAGGTAAGCCATATTGTGATTGCGCGTGATGCCCTGAATCAGTGGCTGCAGAAAGGCGGTGAGGTTCGCGGCAAGCTCAATGGGATTGGCTTTGCACAAAGCCTGGATTTACAGGTGGATGCGCAGCACTGCCTGGCTATCCGTGATGTGAGCCTGCAATCGTCACGTCTGATGCTGCCAGGCGTCAGCAACAGCGAGCCGTTGCCCGGTGAAATCACCGAAGCACTGGATGCGCTGGAAAGTGAGCTGCGGTCGCAGCGTCATCTGTTCAGCCAGCATCAGCGCTGCCTGTTTATCAGTGATGACTGGCTGGCGCGGGTCGAAACCAGCCTGCAGGATGTGGCAGAACAGCTGAAACAGGCGCGTAAATGATCTCAGTCGAGACGCTGAGCACGCTGCTCTCAGTGGGTGAGACCGAACTGATTGAAGAGCTGATTATTGCCCTGCTGGCGTCCCCACAGCTGGCGCTGTTTTTTGAAAAATTCCCCGGACTGAAAAAAGCGCTGCTGCGCGATGTGCCACGCTGGCGAGCGGAGATTAGTGCTGAACTCAAAGACACGCCGGTTCCGGCCACGCTGGCCGAAGAGTTTCAGCTGTTCCAGCGCATCCAGCTCCTCAGCGATCGTGAATTCAGCCAGCAGCTGACTGCCACACTTGAGGCGCTTCAAAGCCTGCCGTCTCCTTTTCTTGATGAAGCTAACCGGCTGCTGCAACACACCGATATCGGGCATCTCAGCAGCGCGCAGCACCAGCTTTTTTTACAGCGCTGGCGGCTGAGCCTGACCTTACAAACTCTGACGCTGAATCAGGATTTGCTGGAGCAGCAGCGCGAACGCCTGCTGGCGGAACTGCAGCAGCGCATGGCCCTGAGCGGTCAGCTGGCTCCGATTCTCAGTGACGATGATGAAGCCGCCGCTGGCCGGCTGTGGGACATGAGCAAAGCGTCACTGCAGCCCGGCGATTATCAGCTGATGCTGCAATATGGCGACTTTCTGGCGCAGCAACCGGAGCTGCTGAAGCTGGCCCAGCAGCTGGGTCGCAGCCGCGAGGCAAAATCGGTGCCGTCACAGGATGCCCCGATGGAAGCTTTTCATCATCTGGTGCAGGAGCCTGCATCCGTGCCGGAAGAGGTCAGCGGCATTCATCAGAGCGATGACGTGCTGCGACTGTTACCGCCGGAGTTAGCCGCGCTGAGCATCAGCGAACTGGAGCTGGAATTTTACCGGCGGCTGGTCGAGAAACGGCTGCTGACCTATAAGCTGCAGGGCGATGCCTGGCATGAAAAGGTGACGATGCGTCCGGCCAGCCACCAGCAGCATGAAGAGCAGCCGCGCGGGCCGTTTATCGTCTGCGTGGATACCTCCGGTTCGATGGGTGGCTTTAATGAGCGTTGCGCTAAAGCCTTTTGTCTGGCACTGCTGAAGGTCGCGCTGGCCGATCGCCGTCGCTGCTACATCATGCTGTTTGCGCATGAGGTGATTGGCTATGAGCTGACCGGTGAGGACGGACTGGAGCAGGCGATTCGCTTTCTGAGCCAGCGTTTCCGTGGCGGCACCGATCTGGCCGCCTGTCTCTCTTCGGTTGTCACCCGAATGGAAGGCGCACTGTGGGAGGAAGCCGATGCGGTGATCGTTTCCGATTTTATTGCCCAGCGTCTGCCGGAAGAGGTCATCGGGGCGATCAAAAAGCGCCAGCGACATAATCAGCAACGTTTTCACGCCGTGGCAATGTCGGCCCACGGGAAACCAGGTATTCTGCGCATCTTCGACCATATCTGGCGCTTCGACACCGGCATGAAAAGCCGCCTGCTGCGCCACTGGCGCCGTTAAGTCATCTTGCAGAAATGCTTATTTGCTATAGTGAATTACCGTTTCACTTACTCAGCAATCTGGAGCTTCCTGTGACGCTTGCTCAACCCCATCGCGATCTGCCTGCACCGACGCGGACGTTAATGCTCTCCGGCCAGAACATAGAACAAAAACGTGCCGAATTGCTGGCCTATTTTCATCAGACCTGGGAACAGTATGAAAGTCTGTTCACCTGTCTGGCCGATTCACAGGCCTGGTTTACCAAAGCCATTCCGCTGCGCCATCCATTAATCTTCTATTTTGGTCACACCGCCACCTTCTACATTAATAAGCTGATGGCCGGACGCCTCATTGATGCGCGTCTGGACGATCGTATCGAAGCGATGATGGCGATTGGTGTGGATGAGATGAGCTGGGATGATCTCAACGACAGTCACTATGACTGGCCCACCATTGATGAAGTCCGTGAATACCGCGGACGCGTTAAAGCGCTGGTCAGCGATCTGATCCAGACCCTACCGCTCACGCTGCCGATCAGCTGGGAGAGCCCGGCCTGGGTGATCCTGATGGGCATTGAACATGAGCGTATTCATCTGGAAACCTCCAGCGTGCTGATCCGCCAGTTACCGATTGAGTGGGTCAGACCGCAGGCCGCATGGCCGGTCTGTCCAATGGCGCGCCATCAGCGCGAAGCTGTTCCGGCCAATGCCCTGCTGCCGATGCCAGGCGGCACCGTCACGCTGGGTAAAACCGACGATACCTACGGCTGGGATAATGAATATGGCCGCCAGCAGGTTACGCTGCAGCCGTTCCAGGCGAGCAAAATGCTGGTCAGCAATGCGGAATTCATGGCGTTCGTTGATGCGGGCGGTTATCAGGATGCCCGCTGGTGGGATGATGAAGGCTGGGGCTGGTGTCAGTTTGCCAAAGCAGAGATGCCCACTTTCTGGGTCGGCACGCCTGCGATGCCCGATCAGCTTAAACTGCGTCTGATGTGTGAAGAAGTGGCGATGCCGTGGGACTGGCCTGCCGAGGTCAATCAGCTGGAAGCGGCGGCTTTCTGCCGCTGGAAAGCGGAACAGACCGGTATGAGCGTTCAGCTCCCCTGTGAAGCGGAGTGGGCTCAGCTGCGCGAACAGGTCGCGGGCGATCAGCCGGACTGGGAACCGGCGCCAGGCAACATTAACCTGGCGTACTGGGCGTCCTCATCGCCGGTGGATCTCTTCGCTCAGGGCGCGTTCTTCGATATCGTCGGTAACGTCTGGCAATGGACGACCACGCCGACCAATGGCTTTGAAGGCTTCAAAGTCCACCCGCTTTACGATGATTTCTCTACCCCGACCTTCGATGGCAAACATTCCCTGATCAAAGGCGGCAGCTGGATCTCGACCGGCAATGAGGCGCTGAAATCGGCACGCTATGCGTTCCGCCGCCACTTCTTCCAGCACGCCGGTTTCCGCTACGTGGTGTCCAGCCATCAGGAAACCATGGCGCTGAACCCGTATGAATCCGACGCGATGGTGTCGCAGTACCTCGACTTCCAGTATGGCCCGCGCTATTTCGGCGTGGATAACTATGCCGAGAGCCTGGTGAAGCTGGCGCTGAATTACACCTCAGCCCGTGGTGATGCCCTGGATATCGGCTGTGCCACCGGACGCGCCAGTTTCGAACTGGCTCGCCACTTTGAGCGCGTTACCGGAATGGACTACTCGGCACGCTTCATCGACGTGGCGCTGCAGCTGGCCAGCGGCGAAGACTTCCGCTATCTGCTGCCTCAGGAAGGCGATCTGGTGGAGTATCGTCAGGTTCGCCTGAAAGATTTTGCGCTGGAGAGTGAACTGGCACAGCGGATTCAGTTTGTTCAGGGCGACGCCTGTAACCTGAAGCCGCAGCCGGGTCGTTACGATCTGGTGCTCGCCTCCAACCTGATCGACCGCCTGCGCCAGCCTGCTCGTTTCCTGCGGGATGTCACGCCGATGCTGCGTCAGGGCGGCATCCTGCTGCTCTCATCGCCTTATACCTGGCTGGAGGATTTCACGCCGAAGGAGAACTGGCTGGGCGGCGTGCGTGAAAATGGTGAGGCGCTGACGACGCTGCAGGCACTGCAGCGTCTGCTGGCAGCCGACTTCGAACTGGTCGGTGAACCGCAGGATAAACCCTTTGTAATCCGCGAAACGGCCCGCAAATTCCAGCACACGCTGGCGCAGGTCACCGTCTGGCGCAAACGCTAAGTGAACCGGCAGCGGCGCCCGTCGCTGCCGGTAGTTGCCTGAACCGCTATTTTGCTGCACATTCACCCTTGTTTACTTAAAGCAGACCAATAACGAGGATGGCCATGGCCGAACATCTGCAGCTCGATAACCTGGATCGCGGCATTCTGAATGCCCTGCTGGATAATGCGCGCACCGCTTACGCCGAGCTGGCAAAACAGTTTAATGTCAGCCCCGGCACCATTCATGTGCGGGTGGAAAAGATGAAGCAGGCGGGCATTATCCTGGGCACCCGGGTTGATATCGATCCGCGTCAACTGGGGTTTGATGTCTGCTGTTTTATCGGCATCATCCTCAAGAGCGCACGAGACTATCCGGCGGCGCTGAGCAAACTGGAGGCGCTGGATGAAGTGGTTGAGGCCTGGTACACCACCGGCCACTACAGCATCTTTATTAAAGTGATGTGCCGGTCAATCGACGCTCTGCAACAGGTGCTGATCAACAAGATCCAGACCATCGATGAAATTCAGTCGACAGAAACCCTGATCTCGCTGCAAAACCCGATCATGCGTACCATCAAGCCCTGATCCATCCCGCCTTGTGCATAATCTTATCCCTGACGAATGTAGCGGCTGACAACGGCTGCGTTAGCTTCTTCTGATCTATTAACCCTGTTGTCCACAGGTGGATCACTGCTTGATCACAGCGTACAATGCTCGCCTTAATCTCCGGGAGAGCAAGATGGCCGATATTACCTTAATCAGTGGCAGTACCTTGGGTAGCGCAGAGTATGTGGCTGAACATCTGGAAGAAAAATTACAGGAAGCGGGCTTCTCAACGCAGATGCTGCATGGCCCGGAGCTGGATGAGGTGCCGCAGGAGGGTATCTGGCTGGTGGTCTGCTCAACTCATGGTGCCGGCGATATTCCTGACAACCTGCTGCCGCTGTTCGAAGCCATCACGGAAAGCCAGCCCGATCTCTCTCAGGTCCGGTTTGGTGCGATTGGACTCGGTAATCATGAATATGATCTCTTTTGTGGCGCGATTCGCCAGATAGAAGCGCTGTTAATTGCTCAGGGGGCCCGGCAGATCGGCGATCGTCTTGAGATTGACGTGCTGGAGCATGAGATCCCTGAAGATCCGGCGGAAGCCTGGCTGGAAAGCTGGAAAAAGGCGATCTGAATGGGGCTGGGGATCGCGAAATAGTCACGATCCCCAGTGGAAGATGCTGATTTTATCCTTTTCCGCTCGTTTATTTTGTGGATAACTACCCTATTTTACTGCGTATAACCGGTAGTTATCCAAAGAACAACGGTAGGATGATTTTTGATCTGTGGATAACATGGCGTTTTGATCCCAGCTTATACGGATCAGGATCACCGATCACTCACAGGTAGTGATCCTCTTCATCCTGTTGTTTCTGCAATGCTTCTGGCACATATCCACAGAAAGCAGGGATCCTAATAAGAGATCTAACAGAAAGATCATATACAGATCTAAGATCCTTTCTTTTAAAACCGGACGATCCCGCGGCTTTCACCCCAGACGGAATTTGAGTAGAATCCACGCCCCAGGACGACGATCCTGCAAGTTCATCAACCGAGGTACCACTTCATGTTTTATCAGGATCCTTTTGACGTCATCGTAATTGGTGGTGGTCATGCGGGCACCGAAGCCGCAATGGCGGCAGCCCGAATGGGTCAGCAAACCCTGTTACTCACCCATAACATTGATACGCTTGGACAAATGTCCTGTAACCCGGCGATTGGTGGTATTGGCAAAGGACATTTGGTGAAGGAAGTGGATGCCCTGGGTGGTCTGATGGCCAGTGCGATTGACCAGGCGGGTATTCAGTTCAGGATACTAAACGCCAGTAAAGGCCCGGCAGTACGGGCGACCCGTGCTCAGGCCGATCGCGTGCTCTATCGCCAGGCGGTGCGTACGGCACTAGAGAATCAGCCCAATCTGATGATCTTCCAGCAGGCGGTCGACGATCTTATCGTGGAAAACGATCGTGTCGTGGGTGCCGTCACTCAGATGGGACTGAAGTTCCGCGCGAAAACCGTCGTTCTTACAGTCGGAACATTCCTTGACGGCAAAATTCATATCGGTCTGGACAATTACAGCGGCGGTCGCGCTGGCGATCCCCCGTCTATTCCACTGGCAAAACGACTGCGGGCGCTGCCGCTGCGGGTAAACCGCCTCAAGACCGGTACGCCACCGCGTATCGATGCGCGCACCATCGACTTTTCAGTGCTCAGCCCGCAGCACGGTGATAACCCGATGCCGGTCTTCTCGTTTATGGGCAATGCCTCTCAGCATCCGCAGCAGGTGCCGTGCTGGATCACGCATACCAACGAGAAAACCCATGAGGTGATCCGCAATAACCTGGATCGCAGCCCGATGTACGCCGGGATCATTGAAGGGATCGGCCCACGCTACTGCCCGTCGATCGAAGACAAAGTGATGCGTTTTGCCGATCGCAACTCGCATCAGATCTTCCTGGAGCCGGAAGGGCTGACCAGCAATGAGATCTACCCGAACGGTATCTCGACCAGTCTGCCTTTTGATGTGCAGATTCAGATCGTCCGGTCGATGCAGGGCATGGAGAATGCGAAGATCGTGCGTCCGGGCTATGCCATCGAGTATGACTTCTTCGATCCGCGCGATCTCAAACCGACGCTGGAAAGTAAATTCATTCACGGCCTGTTCTTTGCCGGACAGATCAACGGCACAACCGGCTACGAAGAAGCGGCTGCGCAGGGAATGCTGGCCGGTCTGAATGCGGCCCGTCAGTCTGCCGACAAAGAGGGCTGGGCACCACGCCGCGATCAGGCTTATCTCGGCGTACTGGTGGATGACCTCTGCACACTTGGCACCAAAGAGCCGTACCGGATGTTTACCTCCCGTGCGGAATACCGCCTGATGCTGCGCGAAGACAATGCTGACCTGCGCCTGACCGAAACCGGCCGTGAACTGGGCCTGGTGGATGATGCGCGCTGGGCGCGTTTCAATCAGAAGCTGGAAGCGATTGAACAGGAGCGTCAGCGCCTGCGCGATATCTGGGTTCATCCGAAGTCAGAGCATGTGACCGAAGTGAACACGGTACTCAGCGCGCCGCTGACTAAAGAAGCGAGCGGTGAAGATTTGCTGCGCCGTCCTGAGCTGACCTATCTGAAGCTGATGACGCTGGATGCCTTTGGTCCGGCACTGGCTGATGAACAGGCCGCTGAGCAGGTTGAGATTCAGGTCAAATATGAAGGCTATATCGCGCGTCAGCAGGAAGAGATCGATCGGCAGCTGCGTAATGAGAATACGCTGCTGCCGGTGGAACTCGACTACCGTCAGGTGAATGGCCTCTCGAACGAGGTGATCGCCAAGCTGAACGATCACAAACCCGTGTCGATTGGTCAGGCAACGCGTATTTCCGGCATTACTCCGGCGGCCATCTCAATACTGCTGATCTATCTGAAAAAACAGGGTCTGCTGCGCAAAAGCGCCTGATCTGAAACGGGGCGAGGCGACTCGCCCCCGCTGAATGGACTTATGCTGTGATTAACACACTCACGTCGCTGCTAAAGGCAGCCGGTATTTCCCTCTCCGATCAACAAAAACAGCAGCTGGTTGCCTATGTCGGCCTGCTGGATAAGTGGAACAAAGCCTACAATCTGACATCCGTGCGCGATCCGCAGCAGATGCTGGTTCGCCATATCCTCGACAGCATTGTGGTGGCGCCGCATCTGAAAGGTTCGCGTTTCATTGATGTCGGCACCGGTCCCGGTCTGCCTGGCATTCCGCTGGCTATCGTGATGCCCGATGCGCATTTTACGCTGCTCGACAGTCTGGGCAAGCGGGTGCGCTTCCTGCGTCAGGTTCAGCATGAGTTAGGACTCACTAACATTACTCCGGTACAGAGCCGGGTTGAGGCGTTTCCAGCTGAGCCACCTTTTGATGGCGTCATCAGCCGTGCATTCGCCTCGCTGACCGACATGGTGAACTGGTGTCACCATCTGCCTGGCGGGGAAGGGCGCTTTTATGCGCTCAAAGGTGTCCGTCCGGACGATGAAATGGCTGAGTTACCCGCTGGCTATCTCTCAGATGCAGTGATAAAGCTGCAGGTGCCTCAGCTGGAAGGTGACCGTCATCTGGTCATTATTCGTCACCAGCAGGCCTGAGTTTCCAGAAATTTAACGCTTATCTGCCAGGGTTTTTATCAGGGTATGGATGAAAAAAGTGCAGATGATGCGCTATCAATAAAAGATTTTGATTAAGCCCTGGCTGAGCGAAGGTTAAAAACGGAGACGGAAATTATCCGAAAAGCTCTGTTACATTTAACGTTTAATTCACATTCAGTTATCAGAAATATCACTTGTATAGGCGGGTCGCGGAATAAAAGTAGTCACGCCGGAAAATATATCGTGGTAATAACTTTGCGTACGTAATATCAATTTCACGATTCTCATGCACAGTTCGATGTCAATAGCGTGTTTTCTGTGAAAATAGTCTTGCGGACACATTTTTGTAATTTCAATATTCTGATTTTAAAGGATTAATCTGTTTTGCAGATTGTTCTTAAATAGACCGCAGATAAAACTCAATGTCGTGTGAGTGCTTATTATGTGATCTAAAGCACGCTTTAAAAGCAAGATGCGAGTGAATTTTCAGTCAGATTCGGGTGAATCTCTGCAGGGTAATCTTTGGAAAAATAGCCCTCCGGAAAGAAATTTAAATAATTGTTCACCTTTTCGCTACTTACCGATTGAAATCGCAGGTGCGGCCCGTATAATTTGCACGGCTTTTGCTGCTTGACTCAACTGCGCAAAGGCAGTCTTATACGACACGCGACATACCCCTAACGGGGCAGGAGAGTATCAGCGTCATGTCAGTGTCTCTTTACAGTGTAAAATTCGCCCGAACGGTGCTGATGATTCAGCTGGTGACGATAGTCATCATCGGCGGACTCTTTGCTGTTAAAGATGTCACCTGGGGTGTCTCTGCTCTTGCTGGCGGAGCGGCAGCCTGGCTGCCAAACGTATTGTTTTTGTTTTTAGCCTGGCGCCTGCAGGGGCAACCCCCCGCTTCGGGGCGAGTCGCGTGGAGCTTCGCTTTAGGTGAAATTGCTAAAGTGTTTGCGACCATCATTTTGCTCATTGTGGCGTTGGGTCTGTTCGGGGCGGTCTTCTGGCCGGTCGGAATAACCTGGTTATCGGTGCTGGTGGTTCAAATGCTGGCACCGGCGGTAATTAACAACAAAGGGTAAGAGGCATCATGGCTGCAGGAGAAATCTCTACTCCGCAAGAGTACATTGGTCACCACCTGACTCATCTTCAGTTGGACCTGCGTACCTTCGAGTTAGTGAATCCGCACGACGCTCCCGCGACGTTCTGGGTATTAAATATCGATTCCATGTTTTTCTCTATGGTGCTGGGAATCATCTTCCTGGTGTTGTTCCGTAGCGTGGCGAAGTCTGCTACCAGCGGTGTACCAGGGAAAATGCAGGCGGCTATCGAACTGGTTGTCGGTTTCGTTGATAGTAACGTGCGCGACATGTATCACGGTAAGAGCAAACTTATCGCCCCGCTGGCTCTGACAATTTTTGTCTGGGTCTTCCTGATGAACTTCATGGATCTGCTGCCAATCGACCTGCTGCCATATATTGGTGAGCACGTATTGGGGTTACCGGCGCTGCGCGTCGTACCGTCTGCAGACGTGAACATCACGCTATCTATGGCGTTGGGCGTATTTATTTTGATTCTGTTCTACAGCATCAAAATGAAAGGCATTGGCGGCTTCACGAAAGAGCTGACGCTGCAGCCTTTTAACCACCCGATCTTCATCCCGATCAACCTGATTCTGGAAGGTGTAAGCCTTCTGTCTAAGCCTGTGTCACTGGGTTTACGACTGTTCGGTAACATGTATGCGGGTGAACTGATCTTTATCCTTATTGCCGGTCTGTTGCCGTGGTGGTCGCAGTGGGTGCTGAATGTGCCGTGGGCCATTTTCCACATCCTGATCATTTCGCTACAGGCTTTCATTTTCATGGTCCTCACGATTGTCTATCTGTCGATGGCATCTGAAGAGCATTGATTTTTTTCTCAACACTACTTTCCCTCTTGATTCCGGGTTGCAGCGTACTCCGCTGAAGCCCGGAAGATGAAGGGAGCATTTAACTGAAACAAACTGGAGACTGTCATGGAAAACCTGAATATGGATCTGCTGTACATGGCTGCCGCTGTGATGATGGGCCTGGCGGCAATCGGTGCTGCGATCGGTATCGGCATCCTCGGAGGAAAATTCCTGGAAGGCGCTGCTCGTCAGCCTGACCTGATTCCTCTGCTGCGTACGCAGTTCTTTGTTGTAATGGGTCTGGTGGATGCAATCCCGATGATCGCTGTTGGTCTGGGTCTGTACGTGATGTTTGCTGTCGCCTAAAGCCCTGTGTTCACTCAGCGCACAATGTGCAGGGGTGAACGGATTCTGCCGCTTATCACAACGATAACGGCAGAAAAGTTAAATACTCAATCTAGAGGCATTGTGCTGTGAACATTAATGCAACAATCCTCGGCCAGGCTATCGCGTTCATCCTGTTTGTCGCGTTCTGCATGAAGTACGTATGGCCGCCGCTCATGGCTGCTATCGAAAAGCGCCAGAAAGAAATTGCTGAAGGCCTTGCTTCTGCTGAACGTGCAAAGAAAGATTTGGATCTCGCGCAGGCTAATGCGACCGACCAGCTGAAAAAAGCTAAAGAAGACGCTCAGGTCATTATCGAGCAAGCGAACAAGCGTCGCGCGCAGATTCTGGACGAAGCGAAAACCGAAGCTGAAAACGAACGTAATCGCATCGTGACACAAGCGCAGGCTGAAATTGATGCCGAACGTAAACGTGCACGTGAAGAACTGCGTAAGCAGGTTGCGTTGCTGGCTATGGCTGGCGCCGAGAAGATCATCGAACGCTCCGTGGATGAAGCTGCTAACAGCGACATCGTTGATAAACTGGTCGCTGAACTGTAAGGAGGGAGGGGCTGATGTCTGATCTGATTACTGTAGCTCGCCCCTACGCCAAAGCAGCTTTTGACTTTGCTGTTGAGCATCAAAGTATAGAACGCTGGCAACAGATGCTGGCGTTTGCCGCAGAAGTGGCTCGCAATGAACAGATGGCTGATCTTCTCTCCGGTGCATTAGCACCTGAAGCGCTGGCAGCGTCGTTTAACGCAGTCTGTGGTGATCAACTGGATGAACCCGCGCAGAACCTGATTAAGGTGATGGCGGAAAACGGACGTTTGACAGCGCTTCCGGCTGTACTGGCCCAATACATCGAACTGCGTGACGCTCATGAAGCCACCGCTGAAGTTGATGTTATCTCCGCCTGTACGCTGAGTGACGACCAGCTGAATAAAATCAGCGCCGCGATGGAAAAACGTCTGTCACGCAAAGTTAAGCTGAATTGCAAAATTGATAAGTCTGTGATGGCAGGCGTGATCATCCGTTCGGGTGATCTGGTTATTGATGGCAGCGTACGCGGCCGTCTTGACCGTCTGGCTGACGTCTTGCAGTCTTAAGGGGACTGGAGCATATGCAACTGAATTCCACCGAAATCAGCGAACTGATCAAGCAGCGCATTGCTCAGTTCAATGTCGTGAGTGAAGCTCACAACGAAGGTACGATTGTTTCTGTAAGTGACGGTATCATCCGCGTACACGGCCTGGCCGATGTGATGCAGGGTGAGATGATTGCCCTGCCGGGTAACCGTTACGCTATCGCCCTGAACCTCGAGCGTGACTCGGTTGGTGCAGTGGTGATGGGTCCTTACGCTGACCTCGCCGAAGGCATGAAGGTTAAGTGTACTGGCCGTATTCTTGAAGTACCGGTAGGCCGTGGCCTGCTGGGCCGCGTGGTGAACACCCTGGGTGCGCCAATCGACGGTAAAGGCGCAATCGACAACGACGGTTTCTCACCGGTCGAAGTGATTGCACCTGGCGTTATCGATCGTCAGTCAGTCGACCAGCCGGTTCAGACCGGTTATAAGTCGGTCGATGCGATGATTCCAATCGGCCGTGGCCAGCGTGAGCTGATCATCGGTGACCGTCAGACCGGTAAAACCGCGATGGCGATCGATGCGATCATCAACCAGCGCGACTCAGGTATCAAGTGTGTCTATGTTGCGATTGGTCAGAAAGCCTCAACCATCTCTAACGTGGTTCGTAAGCTGGAAGAGCATGGCGCACTGCAGAACACCATCGTTGTTGTGGCGTCTGCTTCTGAATCAGCTGCACTGCAGTATCTCTCTCCGTACGCAGGTTGTGCGATGGGCGAATACTTCCGTGACCGTGGTGAAGACGCGCTGATCGTATACGATGACCTCTCCAAGCAGGCTATCGCTTACCGTCAAATCTCTCTGCTGCTGCGTCGTCCACCAGGCCGTGAAGCGTTCCCTGGCGACGTGTTCTATCTCCACTCCCGTCTGCTGGAACGTGCATCACGCGTAAGCGCTGATTATGTAGAGCGTTTCACCAATGGCGCAGTGACAGGTAAAACCGGTTCACTGACCGCGCTGCCGATCATCGAAACCCAGGCGGGCGACGTTTCTGCGTTCGTTCCGACCAACGTAATCTCGATTACTGATGGTCAGATCTTCCTGGAATCGAATCTGTTTAACTCCGGTATTCGTCCGGCCGTTAACCCAGGTATTTCGGTATCCCGCGTTGGTGGTGCTGCACAGACCAAGATCATCAAGAAACTGTCCGGTGGTATCCGTACCGCGCTGGCACAGTATCGTGAACTGGCGGCGTTCTCGCAGTTCGCATCTGATCTGGATGATGCCACCCGCAAACAGCTGAGCCATGGTCAGAAAGTGACCGAGCTGCTGAAGCAGAAACAGTATGCGCCGATGTCTGTCGCGCAGCAGGGTCTGGTTCTGTTCGCTGCAGAGCGTGGCTACCTGAACGACGTTGAACTGGCAAAAATTGGCAGCTTCGAAGCTGCACTGCTGGCCTTCGCCGATCGCGACCACGCTGAGCTGATGGCTGAAATCAACCAGTCGGGTAACTTTAACAACGATATCGAAGCGAAGCTGAAAGGCCTGATCGATACGTTTAAAGCAACCCAGTCCTGGTAATGTCTGGCGGCTTGTCTGAAAAGGCAGGCCGCAAGGCTTTGAGGAGAAGCTAATGGCCGGCGCAAAAGAGATACGAAGCAAGATTGGAAGCGTGAAAAACACGCAGAAGATCACCAAAGCGATGGAAATGGTCGCCGCCTCCAAGATGCGTAAAACGCAGGAACGCATGGCGGCCAGCCGTCCGTATGCAGACACCATGCGCAAAGTGATTGGTCACCTTGCGTTGGGTAATCTGGAATACAAGCACCCTTACCTGGAACAGCGCGACGTCAAGCGCGTCGGCTACCTGGTCGTTTCTACAGACCGCGGGCTTTGTGGTGGTTTGAACATTAACCTGTTCAAAAAATTACTGGCGGATATGAAGTCCTGGTCCGATAAAGGCGTGCAGAGCGATCTGTCGATTATCGGTTCAAAAGGGGCGTCATTCTTCAGTGCTGTGGGTGGCAACATTGTGGCGCAAGTCAGCGGCATGGGCGATAAACCTGCCCTGTCTGATCTGATTGGCCCGGTAAAAGTGATGTTGCAGGCTTATGATGAAGGCCGCATCGACAAACTGATGATCGTCAGTAACAAGTTCAATAACACCATGTCTCAGACTCCGACCATCACCCAACTGCTGCCGTTAGCGCCAGCGGAAGGTGAAGAAGAGATGAAGGCGAAGACCTGGGATTACCTGTACGAACCCGATCCGAAAGCGCTGCTGGATACCCTGCTGCGTCGTTATGTCGAATCGCAGGTTTATCAGGGTGTGGTGGAAAATCTGGCCAGTGAGCAGGCTGCACGTATGGTGGCGATGAAAGCCGCAACCGACAACGGCGGAAATCTGATCAAAGAGCTGCAGTTGGTATACAACAAAGCTCGTCAGGCCAGCATCACCCAGGAACTTACCGAGATCGTCTCGGGGGCCTCCGCGGTTTAACCAGGTTTGGAATTAGGTAGAGGATTCAAGATGGCAACTGGAAAGATTGTCCAGATTATCGGCGCCGTTGTTGACGTCGAATTCCCTCAGGACGCGGTACCGCAAGTGTACAGCGCCCTCGAGGTGATGAATGGTGATGCGCGTCTGGTGCTGGAAGTACAGCAGCAGCTCGGCGGCGGCGTAGTTCGTACCATCGCAATGGGGACGTCTGACGGCCTGAAGCGTGGTCTGAACGTCAACGACCTGCAGAAACCCATTCAGGTTCCGGTCGGTAAAGCGACCCTGGGCCGTATCATGAACGTTCTCGGCGAGCCAATCGACATGAAAGGCGAGCTGAAAGAAGAAGACGGCAGTGCAGTAGAGATCGCCTCTATTCACCGCGCCGCGCCTTCTTATGAAGATCAGTCTAACTCGCAGGAACTGCTGGAAACCGGCATCAAGGTTATCGACCTGATGTGTCCGTTTGCTAAAGGCGGTAAAGTGGGTCTGTTCGGTGGTGCGGGTGTCGGTAAAACCGTCAACATGATGGAACTGATCCGTAACATCGCGGCTGAACACTCAGGTTACTCTGTGTTTGCCGGTGTGGGTGAGCGTACTCGTGAGGGTAACGACTTCTACCACGAAATGACTGACTCAAACGTTATCGATAAAGTTGCGCTGGTCTATGGCCAGATGAACGAGCCGCCGGGTAACCGTCTGCGCGTTGCACTGACCGGTCTGACCATGGCGGAAAAATTCCGTGATGAAGGCCGCGACGTTCTGCTGTTCATCGATAACATCTACCGTTATACCCTGGCCGGTACAGAAGTTTCTGCACTGCTGGGTCGTATGCCATCTGCGGTAGGTTACCAGCCAACGCTGGCAGAAGAGATGGGCGTGTTGCAGGAGCGTATTACCTCCACCAAGACCGGTTCAATCACCTCCGTACAGGCCGTTTACGTCCCTGCGGATGACCTGACTGACCCGTCACCAGCAACCACCTTTGCGCACTTAGACTCAACGGTAACGCTGAGCCGTCAGATCGCTTCTCTGGGTATCTACCCGGCCGTTGACCCGCTGGATTCTACCAGCCGTCAGCTGGATCCGCTGGTTGTCGGTCAGGAACACTATGATGTTGCGCGTGGCGTTCAGTCACTGCTGCAGCGTTATCAGGAACTGAAAGACATCATCGCCATCCTCGGTATGGATGAGCTGTCTGAAGAAGACAAACTGCTGGTGGCACGTGCGCGTAAAATTCAGCGCTTCCTGTCTCAGCCGTTCTTCGTTGCGGAAGTATTCACCGGTTCACCGGGTAAATACGTTACGCTGAAAGACACTATCCGTGGCTTTAAAGGCATCATGGAAGGTGAGTTTGACCACCTGCCAGAGCAGGCCTTCTACATGGTTGGTGCCATCGAAGAAGCCGTGGAAAAAGCGAAGAAACTGTAATAACGGTTTCCCGGGAGGAAGATTATGGCTATGACTTATCACCTGGATGTGGTCAGCGCAGAGGAGCAGTTGTTCTCTGGTCTGGTACAGAAAATTCAGGTGTCAGGTAGCGAAGGTGAACTGGGGATTTTCCCTGGCCATGCGCCGCTGCTGACTGCCATTAAGCCTGGAATGATCCGTATCGTGAAACAGCACGGCGAAGAGGAGTATATCTACCTCTCTGGCGGCGTGCTGGAAGTGCAACCGGGCAGCAGCACCGTTCTGGCCGATACCGCGATTCGCGGTACCGATCTGGACGAAGCGCGAGCTCTGGAAGCAAAACGCAAAGCAGAAGAGCACATGAACAGCAGCCACGGCGACGTGGACTACGCTCAGGCCTCTGCCGAGCTGGCGAAAGCCATTGCTAAACTGCGCGTGATCGAACTGACCAAAAAAGCGATGTAATCCAGCTTTATGCGTCACGAAATGCCAGCCCTCGGGCTGGCATTTTTTTTGCCTGCGGCGCCCGATCTGCCCGTCCGCCTAATTTCGGCCTGAGAAAAATGTAGTAATCTCAACCCCAAACCGTTTTACTTTCACCCGTAAAAATTCACTCAGGATAGTTATGTCTAACAGTGCGATGAGTGTGGTGATCCTTGCTGCTGGCAAGGGCACCCGTATGTATTCCGATCTGCCTAAAGTTCTGCATACGCTGGCAGGCAAACCGATGGTTCAGCACGTCATTGATGCCGCCAAAGGGCTGGGCGCACAGCAGGTGCATTTGGTCTATGGTCACGGCGGCGATCGCCTGAAAGCGACACTTACCGACAGCACGCTGAACTGGGTGCTGCAGGCTGAGCAGCTCGGCACTGGCCATGCCATGCAGCAGGCCGCGCCTGCCTTCGCCGATGATGAAGATATCATGATGCTCTATGGCGACGTGCCGCTGATCTCTCAGTCGACATTACAGCGTCTGCGCGAAGCAAAACCGCAGGGCGGCATTGGCTTACTTACCGTGGTACTGGACGACCCGACCGGCTATGGCCGCATCGTGCGTGAGAACGATACCATCACCGGCATTATCGAACAGAAAGATGCCAGCCCGGCGCAGCTCATGATTAAAGAGATCAACACCGGTATTCTGATCGCCAACGGCGGCGATTTAAAACGCTGGCTGTCACAGCTCACCAATAACAATGCGCAGGGTGAGTATTACATTACCGATATTATCGCGCTGGCACATCAGGAAGGTCGGGTGATCAACGCGGTTCATCCGGCACGCATCAGTGAAACCGATGGCGTGAATAACCGTCTGCAGCTGGCGACATTAGAACGCACATACCAGGCTGAACAGGCCGAAAAACTGCTGCTGGCCGGCGTGATGCTGCGCGATCCGGCACGGTTTGATCTGCGCGGGACGCTGGCGCATGGACGGGATGTCGAAATCGACACCAACGTTATTATTGAAGGCCGGGTCACGCTGGGCTCGCGCGTCAAAATCGGCGCGGGCTGCATCATCAAAAACAGCGTGATCGGCGATGATTGTGAAATCAGCCCCTATACGGTGATCGAGGATGCTCATCTCGCTACCGCCTGTACCGTCGGACCCTTTGCCCGTCTGCGTCCTGGCAGCGATTTGGCCGACGCTGCGCACGTGGGCAACTTCGTCGAAATGAAGAAAGCGCGTCTGGGCAAGGGATCGAAAGCGGGCCACCTCTCCTATCTTGGCGATGCGGAGATTGGCGACAACGTGAACATCGGTGCAGGCACTATCACCTGCAACTATGATGGCGCGAACAAATTCAAAACCGTGATTGGCGATGACGTATTTGTAGGCTCAGATACGCAGCTGGTGGCTCCGGTCAGCGTCGCGGCAGGTGCTACCATTGCGGCAGGTACCACCATCATGAAAGATGTGACCGAAGCCGGTCTGGTCTATAACCGTAAAGAGCAGAATCACAAAGCGGACTGGCAGCGTCCGGTGAAGAAAAAATAAAATTTTTAACGGCCCGCTTTATGCGGGCCGATACAGTGCAGTGCCAAAACTATAATCCCCACTCTCTACAAGGCTCGGGGAACCGGCAAAGCCGGATATCAGGTCGCATGACAACAGAAGTGGCGAAAAGCCATGTAGTCAGGAAAACATCATTATGTGTGGAATTGTTGGTGCAGTAGCGCAACGCGATATCGCAGAGATTCTGCTGGAAGGTCTGCGTCGTCTTGAATATCGCGGATATGATTCGGCCGGTCTGGCCGTGGTCGATCGTCAGGGGCACGTCACGCGCCTGCGGCGGTTAGGGAAAGTGCAGAAACTGGCGGAAGCCGCTGAACAGCAGCCGCTGATCGGTGGTACCGGCATCGCGCACACGCGCTGGGCAACTCATGGCGAGCCGTCGGAAGCAAATGCGCATCCGCACGTCTCAGAGCACATCATCATCGTGCACAACGGCATCATCGAAAACCATGAGCCGCTGCGTGCTGAGCTGATCGAACGCGGCTACGTTTTTGCCTCTGAAACCGACACCGAAGTGGTGGCGCATCTGGTTCACTGGGAGCAGAAGCAGGGCGGTTCGCTGCGCGAAGTCGTATTGCGCGTGATCCCACAGCTGCGCGGTGCTTATGGCATGGTGATCATGGACAGCCGCGATCCGTCGCTGCTGGTGGCGGCCCGTTCCGGCAGCCCGCTGGTGATTGGCCGTGGCATGGGCGAAAACTTTATCGCCTCGGATCAGTTGGCTCTGCTGCCGGTGACCCGCCGCTTCATCTATCTGGAAGAAGGTGATATCGCCGAGATCAGCCGTCGTGATGTCACGATTATTGACCGTGAAGGCAACACCGTGACGCGTGCCGAGATCGAATCGAACCTGCAATATGATGCCGGTGACAAAGGCATTTACCGTCACTACATGCAGAAAGAGATCTACGAACAGCCGATGGCGCTGAAAAGCACCCTGAGTGGGCGCTTCAGTCAGGGGCAGGTTGACCTCAGCGAGCTGGGCGCGGGCGCTGAAGCGCTGCTGAGCCAGGTGGAGCATATCCAGATTATCGCCTGCGGCACCTCTTATAATTCCGGCATGGTGTCACGCTACTGGTTTGAGTCGCTGGCAAATATCCCCTGTGACGTGGAGATCGCCTCAGAGTTCCGCTATCGCAAGTCAGCGGTGCGCAAAAACAGCCTGCTGATCACCCTGTCGCAGTCGGGTGAAACGGCAGATACCCTGGCAGCGCTGCGTCTCTCGAAAGAGCTGGGGTACCTGGGGTCGCTGGCCGTCTGCAACGTGGCCGGCTCGTCACTGGTGCGGGAATCTGACCTGGCACTGATGACCAAAGCGGGCACCGAAATCGGCGTCGCCTCCACCAAAGCGTTCACCACCCAGTTAGCGGTGCTGCTGATGCTGGTGGCGAAACTGGGTCGTCTGAAAGGGATGTCTGTGGAGACTGAGCATGAGATCGTTCATGCCCTGCAGGCGTTGCCGAACCGGATTGAGCAGATGCTGGCGCAGGATAAGCTGATTGAGAATCTGGCAGAAGGCTTCTCTGACAAGCATCACGCGCTGTTCCTGGGTCGTGGCGATCAATACCCGATAGCCATGGAAGGGGCGCTGAAGCTCAAGGAGATCTCCTACATTCATGCGGAAGCCTACGCCGCAGGCGAGCTGAAACATGGCCCGCTGGCGCTGATTGATGCGGACATGCCGGTGATCGTAGTGGCACCTAACAACGAACTGCTGGAGAAGCTGAAATCCAACATCGAAGAGGTGCGCGCACGCGGCGGCCTGCTCTATGTGTTTGCCGATCAGGATGCGGGTTTCAGCGACAGTGACGGGATGAAGATTATCCCGCTGCCGCATGTTGAAGAGGTGATTGCGCCGATCTTCTACACCGTGCCGTTGCAGTTACTCTCCTATCACGTTGCCCTGATCAAAGGCACCGACGTCGATCAGCCTCGTAACCTGGCAAAATCGGTTACCGTGGAATAACCTGGTGGGCCCCGTCGCGGGCCCACTTCATTCTGGCCCTTTGTCATATAACTGTCATATTTCGTACATTTCACTGTCATCAAACTGTCCTATTTTCCCTCCTGCAGCAATCACAGACTCTTACTAAAACGGCCCCTAGCCTGACTTTTCTCCCCTGGAGGGAATATGACACTGATGCGTAGCACCGTAGCCCGAATCCTCGCCACCACCTTCGCCGTAAGCGCGGTATCTGCTTTTGCGGCCACCGATCTCACCGGTGCAGGCGGGACGTTCCCGGCGCCGGTTTATGCCAAGTGGGCAGCAGAATATCAGCAAGCCACCGGTAGCAAAATTAACTACCAGGGCATCGGTTCATCTGGCGGCGTGAAACAGATTATCGCCAAAACCGTTGATTTCGGTGCGTCCGATGCGCCAATGAAAGATGAAGATCTGCAGAAAAATGGTCTGTTCCAGTTCCCTACCGTGATCGGTGGTGTGGTACTGGCGGTTAACCTGCCGGGCATCAAGTCAGGCCAGCTGACGCTGGATGGCAAAACTGTGGGTGATATCTACCTCGGCACCATCAAAAAGTGGAACGACCCGGCGATTGCCAAACTTAACCCGGGCGTGAAACTGCCAGAGACCAACATCAACGTGGTGCGTCGCGCTGATGGTTCAGGCACCTCGTTCGTCTTCACCAGCTATCTGGCGAAGGTAAACCAGGACTGGAACAGCAAAATCGGTAAAGGCAACACTGTTAACTGGCCGGTGGGTCTGGGCGGTAAAGGCAACGACGGCGTCGCTGCATTTGTTCAGCGTCTGCCGGGTTCAATCGGCTATGTGGAATACGCCTACGCCAAACAGAACAACCTGACCTACACCAAACTGATCGATGCCGATGGTAAAGCGGTCGCGCCAAGCGAAACCAGCTTCAGTAATGCCGCGAAAGGCGCTGACTGGAGCAAATCGTTCGCACAGGATCTGACCTTCCAGAAGGGCGCGGATGCCTGGCCAATCTCCTCAACCACCTTCATTCTGATCTACAAAGATCAGGCGAATGCGGCCAAAGGCGCTGAAGTGCTGAAGTTCTTCGACTGGGCTTACAAAAGCGGCAGCAAAACCGCCACAGCGCTGGATTATGCTGCGCTTCCAGAGAGCGTGACCGAGCAGATTCGCGCCGCCTGGAAAGCCAACATCAAAGACAGTTCTGGTAAAGCGCTTTATCAGTAATTGACCGACCCTGGCCGGACGGCTGTCCGGTCAGACCCAACGGGCGGCTCATGCCGCCCTGATAACTTCTGAAGACTGAGACTTCTATGGCTGCAACGAAGCCGGCATTCAAAGCCCCAGGCAAACAAGGTGACAGAATTTTTGGCGCGCTGGTCAGGCTGGCTGCGCTGATTGTGCTGTTACTGATGGGCGGCATTATTGTCTCCCTGATCATCTCCTCGTGGCCCAGCATCCAGAAGTTTGGTTTCGCCTTTTTGTGGACCAAAACCTGGGATGCGCCCAACGAACAATTTGGCGCACTGGTTCCGATCTACGGCACCCTTGTGACCTCCATTATCGCCCTGATTATCGCCGTGCCGGTGAGTTTTGGTATCGCGCTGTTCCTGACCGAACTCGCGCCAGGCTGGCTGCGTCGCCCGCTGGGTACCGCCATTGAGCTGCTGGCAGCAATTCCGAGCATCGTTTACGGCATGTGGGGCCTGTTTGTCTTCGCACCACTGTTTGCCGAATATTTCCAGACACCGGTTAACGACGTGATGTCGGGTATTCCGATTGTCGGCGAGCTCTTTTCCGGCCCCGCTTTCGGTATCGGTATCCTCGCGGCGGGAGTGATTCTGGCGATCATGATCATCCCCTACATCGCCTCGGTGATGCGCGACGTCTTTGAGCAGACCCCGGTAATGATGAAAGAGTCAGCCTACGGCATCGGCTGCACCACCTGGGAAGTGATCTGGCGCATCGTCCTGCCATTTACCAAAAACGGTGTGATTGGCGGCGTAATGCTGGGACTGGGTCGTGCGCTGGGTGAAACCATGGCAGTGACCTTTATTATCGGCAACACCTACCAGCTCGACAGCCCGTCGCTGTTTATGCCGGGTAACAGCATCACCTCGGCGCTGGCCAACGAGTTTGCGGAAGCGGAATCGGGTGTCCATGTCGCCGCGCTGATGGAGCTGGGCCTGATCCTGTTTGTGATTACCTTTATCGTACTGGCGATTTCAAAGCTGATGATTATGCGACTGGCGAAAAGTGAAGGAGCGCGCTCATGACCACGATTGAAATTCAGGCGCGCGCCGAACTGGACGCATCACGTCGTAAAATGCAGTCCTGGCGCAGCACGAAAAATAAAATTGCACTGACGCTGTCGCTGCTGACCATGGCGTTTGGCCTGTTCTGGCTGGTGTGGATCCTTTTCACCACCGTATCGCGTGGCGTGGATGGGCTGTCATGGTCCCTGTTCACCGAATCAACGCCACCACCGAATACGGCGGGCGGCGGGCTGGCGAATGCCCTGGCAGGCAGTGGCTTGCTGATTTTCTGGTCGACCTTTTTCGGCACGCCGCTGGGCATCATGGCCGGGATTTATCTGGCGGAATATGGGCGCAAATCGGCCCTGTCAGAAGTGATCCGCTTTATTAACGACATTCTGCTTTCTGCCCCCTCCATTGTGGTCGGCTTGTTCGTCTACACCCTGGTGGTGTCCCAGATGCAGCACTTCTCCGGCTGGGCCGGGGTAATTGCGCTGGCGCTGCTGCAGGTGCCGATTGTGATTCGTACCACCGAAAATATGCTGCGGCTGGTGCCAGACAGCATGCGTGAAGCGGCTTATGCGCTTGGCACGCCCAAGTGGAAGATGATTTCGGCCATCACCCTGAAAGCCTCGGTCTCGGGCATCATCACCGGCGTGCTGCTGGCGATTGCCCGCATCGCAGGGGAAACGGCTCCGCTGCTGTTTACGGCGCTGTCGAACCAGTTCTGGAGCACCGACATGATGCAGCCGCTGGCAAACCTGCCGGTCACCATTTTTAAGTTCGCCATGAGCCCGTTCGCCGAATGGCAGAGCCTGGCCTGGGCGGGCGTGCTGATCATTACCCTCTGCGTGCTGCTGCTGAATATTGTGGCACGGGTGATTTTCGCCAAAGGTAAACACGGTTAACTTCCGGCGTGGCCCTGCGCGGCGCCGAATAAGAGAGATGAATTATGAGTATCGCGACAGCAACAGCCGATAAAATTCAGGTCCGTAATCTGAACTTCTATTACGGCAAGTTTCATGCGCTGAAGAACATTAACCTGGATATCGCTAAGAATCAGGTCACCGCGTTTATCGGCCCATCGGGCTGTGGTAAGTCGACCCTGCTACGTACCTTCAATAAGATGTACTCGCTCTATCCGGAGCAGCGGGCCGAAGGGGACATTCTGCTGGATGGCGAAAACATTCTGGCGACACAGCAGGATATTGCGCTGCTGCGCGCCCGCGTCGGCATGGTATTCCAGAAGCCGACGCCGTTCCCGATGTCGATCTATGACAATATCGCCTTTGGCGTGCGCCTGTTTGAAAAGCTGTCGCGTGCCGATATGGATGAGCGCGTCCAGTGGGCGCTGACCAAAGCAGCGCTGTGGAATGAAACCAAAGACAAGCTGCATCAGAGCGGTTACAGTCTCTCCGGCGGCCAGCAGCAGCGGTTGTGCATTGCGCGTGGCATCGCGATTCGGCCGGAAGTCTTACTGCTGGATGAGCCCTGCTCCGCGCTGGATCCCATCTCCACTGGCCGCATTGAGGAGCTGATCACCGAGCTGAAGCAGGACTATACCGTGGTGATTGTGACGCACAATATGCAGCAGGCGGCACGCTGCTCTGACCATACTGCTTTCATGTATCTGGGCGAACTGATTGAGTTCAGCGACACCGACACGCTGTTCACCAAGCCCGCGCAGAAACAAACCGAAGACTACATTACTGGCCGCTACGGCTGATCTGACAGGAGATCGACATGGATAATCTGAATCTGAATAAGCACATCTCCGGTCAGTTCAATGCCGAACTGGAGCATATCCGAACTCAGGTAATGATCATGGGCGGCATGGTCGAGCAGCAGCTGACCGATGCGATTACCGCCATGCATAATCTGGATGGCGAGTTGGCGCAGCGGGTGATCGACGGCGACCAGAAGGTCAATATGATGGAAGTGGAGATTGATGAAGCCTGCGTGCGCATCATCGCCAAACGTCAGCCAACCGCGATCGATTTGCGGCTGGTGATGGCGATCATCAAAACCATTTCCGAGCTGGAACGCATTGGCGACGTGGCCGAGAAGATCAGCCGCACGGCGCTCGAAAAATTTGGTCAGCAGCATCTTCCCCTGCTGGTGAGCCTTGAGTCGCTGGGTCGTCACACCGTGCAGATGCTGCATGATGTGCTGGACGCTTTCGCGCGAATGGATCTCAATGAAGCGATCACTATCTACCGTGAAGACAAAAAGGTGGATAAAGAGTACGAAGGCATTGTGCGTCAGCTGATGACCTACATGATGGAAGATCCGCGCACGATTCCCAGCGTGCTGACAGCGCTGTTCTGCGCCCGTGCGATTGAGCGCATCGGCGATCGCTGCCAGAACATCTGCGAAATTATCTTCTATTTCGTCAAAGGTCAGGATTTCCGTCACGTGGGTGGAGATCGGCTCGATGAATTACTGTCAGGTGACGATGGCAGCAATCGCCCTTCCTGATCCATCTTATCCCTGTGCCGGAGTGGCGCAGGGATAAGCCTTTTCAATTGGTCACATCCTGAACTCTCTTTATAATTGCGGCACTTTTCTTTCAGAGGTGCGCAACGATGTCCCCTTCTCCCCAATCTAAGCCGGGCGTAACGCCGGGCAAAGCGATGCTGGCTGCGGTCAGCGGTTATGCCATGGATGGATTTGACCTGCTGATACTCGGCTTTATGCTGCCGGCTATCAGTGTTTCGCTGGCGCTCAATCCATCACAGGCGGGATCGCTGGTGACATGGACGCTGATTGGCGCGGTTATCGGTGGCATCGTCTTCGGTCATCTCAGCGACCGTTATGGCCGTATCCGCATGCTGACCGTCACGATTCTGGTCTTCTCGATCTTTACCGGCCTGTGCGCGGTGGCGCAGGGCTACTGGGACCTGCTCGCCTGGCGAACGCTGGCAGGTGTGGGCCTGGGTGGTGAATTCGGTATCGGCATGGCGCTGATTGCCGAAGCCTGGCCTGCTGAAAAGCGTAACCGCGCCTCAGCGTGGGTCGGTATCGGCTGGCAGCTCGGCGTGCTGATGGCAGCCTTTATCACGCCGCCGCTGCTGAATATCATCGGCTGGCGCGGCATGTTCCTGGTCGGATTATTACCAGCGCTGGTCTCGTTTGCCATTCGTCGTGGCATGGGCGAACCGGAGGTGTTTCAGCGGCAGGTTAAACATGTGCCGTCGCTCTCGTTTCCGGCGCGCCTGAAGCTGCTGGTGCGCGACCGCGCGACCGCCAAAGCCAGTCTCGGTATTTTTATCCTCTGTTCAGTCCAGAACTTTGGTTACTACGGGCTGATGATCTGGATGCCGAGCTACCTCTCTTCCAGCTTTGGCTTCAGCCTGACGAAATCCGGCCTCTGGACTGCGGTAACCGTGGTCGGGATGACCTTTGGCATCTGGTTGTTTGGCGTGCTGGCCGACCGCTTTGCGCGCTGGAAAATCTTCCTGCTCTATCAGTTTGGTGCCGTCGTGATGGTGGTGGTTTATGCTCAGCTGCGCGACCCTGACATCATGCTGTTTACCGGTGCGATCATGGGAATGTTTGTTAACGGCATGATTGGCGGCTACGGCGCGCTGATTTCCGATACCTTCCCGCCGCAGGTGCGTGCCACCGCGCAAAACGTCCTGTTCAACCTGGGTCGTGGCGTAGGCGGCTTTGGCCCGGTGGTGATTGGTCTGCTGGCGAGCCAGTTCTCGTTCACCGCGGCGATTACCCTGCTGGCGCTGATCTACCTGCTGGATATTGCGGCAACGCTGTTCCTGCTGCCGAAGAAACAGGGTCAGGAAGATACGCTGGGCGCGATTGGCTGATGCGAAGTGCGCGTTCGCCGGATGATTTTCTCCCCGCAACAACAGATCAGGGATGATGGTCATCCGCTAAGCAGGACGCCAGGCAAAACGGTTCAGATGCCTGGCGTCCTCTTTATTTCATCAGCGGCAGGAGCTGCTGATACAGGGTCGCAAACGTCTCACGACGCGGCTGATAGTACGCCCTCTTGGCCGGATCGGGCTGATGGCGCTGCACCAGCGCCGGCCGTGGAACGGTGACGTCGGCGTCAAGCGCCTGCTGCGCCAGCCTTGCTGCCCCCAGCGCCGGACCAACGTCACCGCCGTGGCAGTAATCCAGCGTCTGACCACTGATGTCTGCCAGCATCTGACGCCACAGGGCACTGCGTGCGCCACCGCCGATCAGCATAATACTATTTGGCTGAACGCCACACTCATGCAGCACGTCCATGCCCTGCGCCAGGGCGAACCCTACGCCTTCCAGCACCGATCGTGCCAGCTCGGGACGACCATGCTGGTGGGTGAAGCCAAAGAAAGCGCCCCGGGCACTGGGGTTGTTATGCGGCGTGCGTTCTCCGGAAAGATAGGGCAGAAACCACAGTCCTGGCACGTCATCGCGCGCGCGCGCCGCTTGAGCCAGCAGTTCTGGAACATCTTTGCATCCGGTCAGCGTGGCTGCCCAGTCGAGACAGGAAGCCGCACTAAGCATCACCGACATCAGATGCCAGCGCTGCGGTAACGCATGACAGAAGCTGTGAACCGCACGTTCCGGATTGCTGAGATAGCCGTCGCTCACCACGAAGTAGACGCCCGACGTCCCCAGCGACAGCATCCCCTGGCCCGGTTCGGTCATACCGACGCCAACAGCGCCCGCGGCATTGTCACCACCGCCAGCGGCCACCGGCACCGCGTTCATCTTCCAGCGTGCGGCCAGTTCAGCCTGTAAAGTGCCGGTCAGGGCATTGCCTTCACAGAGTTGCGGCATCTGATCGCGGCTGAGATCGCAGGCGTGCAGCATCACATCGCTCCAGTCACGCTGCGCCACATCCAGCCACATCGTGCCTGCGGCATCGGACATATCGGTGGCGAAGTCGCCACTCAATCGCCAGCGCAGATAATCCTTGGGCAACAGCACGTGAGCAATCTGACTGAAGATGGCTGGTTCATGCTGCTGCACCCACAGCAGCTTGGGGGCCGTAAAACCGGGCATCATCAGGTTGCCAGTTATCAAACGCGAATCCGGCACCTTCTGCTCCAGCTCACGGCACTGCGCCTCGCTGCGCCCGTCATTCCAGAGCATGGCCGGACGTAATACCTGGTTAGCGCTGTCGAGCAGCGTGGCACCATGCATCTGTCCGCTCAGCCCGATGGCCTGCACCGCGCGCAGGTCCTGCTGCGCGCTCAGCGCCTGCATGGCTGAATCCAGCGCCTGCCACCAGCTTTCAGGATCCTGCTCGCTCCACAAGGGCTGCGGACGCGAAACCTGCAGCGGCGACGTCTCTGTCGCCACCACGTTGCCCTGTGCATCCATCAGCACCACTTTGACGCCAGAGGTGCCTAAATCGATCCCGATAAACATGCGCTGCTCCTGAAGGGTCAGAAATCAAACAGGTAGTGATTCACCAGATTTTCCAGCTGCTCCTGACGTCCGCTCTGATGCTGCGGATTGAGCTGCTGTTGCTGAGCATGCGCCGCCAGCGCCTCCAGTGAAAACTCACCTTTCAGAATTTGCTGGCCGAACTCACCATTCCAGCCACTGTAGCGCTGCGCCACACGCTTATCGAGTTCACCGTCGCTAATCATGCGGGCCGCCACCTTCAGCGCCAGCGCCATGGTGTCCATCGCGCCGATATGGCCGTAGAAGAGATCATATTTATCGGTGCTCTGACGACGCACTTTGGCATCAAAGTTTAAGCCGCCAGTGGTAAAGCCGCCCGCCTTAAGGATTTCGTACATCACCAGCGCGTTTTCTTCCACGCTGACCGGGAACTGATCGGTATCCCAGCCGCACTGCGGATCGCCACGGTTTGCGTCCACGGAACCAAAAATGCCCAGAGCAATGGCGGTCGCAATTTCATGATGGAACGAGTGGCCAGCCAGCGTGGCGTGGTTCGCCTCAACGTTAACCTTGATCTCTTTCTCCAGTCCGAACTGTTTCAGGAAGCCATAAACTGTCGCGACATCGTAGTCATATTGATGTTTGGTCGGCTCCTGCGGTTTGGGTTCGATCAGCAGCGTTCCCTGGAAGCCAATTTTGTGTTTGTGCTCGACCACCATCTGCATAAAGCGGCCAATCTGCTCGCGCTCCTGGCGAAGATCGGTATTCAGTAGAGTTTCATAGCCTTCGCGCCCGCCCCACAACACATAGTTTTCACCGCCCAGGGTTTTGGTCGCCTGCATGGCGCTGCAGACCTGCGTTGCCGCCCAGGCAAAAACCTCAGGATCGGGATTAGTGGCAGCACCGGCACCGTAGCGCGGATGGGTAAAGCAGTTAGCCGTGCCCCATAACAGTTTCACGCCGGTTTCCTGCTGTTTCTCCAGCAGTTTATCAGTCATGGCGGCAAAGTTTTCTTTATAGCTGTGCAGCGAATCACCTTCCGGTGAGACGTCCACGTCATGGAAGCAGTACCACGGCACATTCAGCTTATGGAAAAACTCAAAGGCGACATCCGCTTTCAGTTTTGCCTGCTGCAGCGCATCCCCGTTTTTCTGCCACGGACGATCAAAGGCACCGACGCCAAACATATCCGCGCCATTCCAGCAGAAGGTGTGCCAGTAACAGGCAGCAAAGCGCAGATGCTCCGCCATGGTCTTGCCGAGGATGACCTCATCGGGATTGTAGTGGCGGAAAGCGAGAGGATGCGTCGACTGGGTGCCTTCATAACGAACCCGATCGATCTGATCGAAATAAGCGTGCATGGTTTGCTCCTTAGCATCAGTACCCGGATGGTCTGCGTTGAAGTAATATTCAATATGGGCTGTAACCTCAGCTCAATTACGATATTTCATTACGGGTGTCAGATAATTATTATTTGTGCGCTGGCTCGCAAAATAATGTTATTTGCGGGGCGGTTTATCCCTGTCACTCTTTTGTCCTAAAAAGATGAAACCTCGATCGCGCTCATAAAAAAAGAAATAAACCAAAAAACGTAATAGCCGGATAAAAATCAGTAATTGCTGCGACAGGAAAAGAAGGGCAACAATTCATCCGCCTGGTTTATCGGCCTGCGATAACAATAGCCTCCACCTACAGGATGATCACAATGAAGATGAAACATGCACTGTTAGCCGCCTGCGCGGCGCTGGCGCTCTTCAGCCAGACCAGCGTGGCAAAAGAAGTGAAGATCGGCATGGCAATTGACGATTTGCGCCTCGAGCGCTGGCAGAAAGACCGCGATATTTTCGTTAAACAGGCGGAGACGCTGGGCGCTAAGGTGTTTGTTCAGTCGGCCAACGGCAACGAAGAAACACAGATGTCGCAGATTGAAAATATGATCAACCGCGGTGTCGATGTGCTGGTGATTATTCCCTACAATGGTCAGGTCTTGAGTAACGTTGTCGCTGAAGCGAAACGGGAAGGCATTAAAGTGCTGGCCTATGATCGAATGATAAATAATGCCGATATCGATTTTTATATTTCGTTCGATAATGAAAAAGTGGGCGAACTTCAGGCCGAAAGCATTGTGAAACAGGTGCCTAAGGGCAACTATTTTTTAATGGGCGGATCGCCGGTAGATAATAACGCCCGCCTGTTCCGTGCCGGGCAGATGAAAGTGTTAAAACCTTATATCGACAACGGCAGTATTAAAATTGTCGGCGATCAGTGGGTCGATGCCTGGCTGCCGGAAAACGCCCTGAAAATTATGGAAAACGCCCTGACCGCTAACAGTAACCACATCGATGCGGTCGTGGCCTCTAACGATGCCACCGCAGGCGGTGCGATTCAGGCGCTGAGTGCACAGGGACTGGCCGGAAAAGTGGCGATTTCGGGTCAGGATGCCGATCTGGCCGCGATTAAGCGCATCAAAGCGGGCACCCAGACCATGACGGTTTATAAACCGATCACCGAACTGGCCACCGAAGCGGCGAAAATTGCCGTCGAACTGGGTGATGGCAAAACACCAGCCAGCAACAGCAAGCTGAACAATGGCCTGAAAGATGTGCCGTCGCGACTGCTGAAGCCGATTCCGGTCAACAAAGACAATATCGAAAGCACCGTGGTGAAAGACGGTTTCCATAAACAGAGCGAACTCTGACCGCGCATAGCGTGAGGGAGAACAGTCGATGCTGCTGGAAATGAAAAACATCACCAAGCGTTTCGGTGCCGTGAAGGCGGTTAATGATGTCAGTCTGCAACTGGAGGCGGGCGAAGTGATGTCGCTGTGCGGTGAGAATGGATCGGGCAAATCGACGCTGATGAAAATCCTGTGCGGCCTCTATCCGCACGGCGATTTTGAAGGGCAGATTCACTTCTCTGGCGACGAGATTCAGGCGCAGACTATTCGCGACACCGAACGTAAAGGCATTGTGATTATTCATCAGGAGCTGGCGCTGGTGCGGCAACTCACCGTGATGGAGAACATCTTCCTGGGTGCCGAACTGAGCCGTTTCGGCATGGTGGATGATGAAACCATGACCCTGCGCTGCCAGCAGCTGCTGGCGCGGGTCGGGCTGAACGTCTCTCCCGCGACCCGGGTCGGTGAGTTAGGCCTGGGCCAGCAGCAGCTGGTGGAGATCGCCCGCGCGCTTAACAAACAGGTCCGGCTGCTGATTCTGGATGAGCCAACCTCATCGCTGACGGAGCAGGAAACAGATGTGCTGCTGGGCATCATCCGTAATCTGCGCGAACACGGCATCGCCTGCATCTACATCTCACACAAGCTGAATGAGGTGAAGGCGATCTCCGACACCATCTGCGTGATCCGTGACGGCCAGCATATCGCCACCCGTCCGGCGGCAGGCCTGAGCGAAGATGACATCATCACCATGATGGTCGGACGCGAGCTGACCGCGCTTTATCCTCACGCGCCGCATCAGATTGGCGAGGTGATACTGAAAGTCGACAACCTCACCGCCTGGCATCCGGTTAACCGCCACATCCGCCGCGTCAACAATGTCTCGTTCACGCTCAGACGTGGTGAAATCCTGGGTATCGCTGGGCTGGTGGGTGCGGGCAGAACCGAAACCGTGCAGTGTCTGTTTGGCGTCTGGCCGGGACGCTGGCAGGGTGATATCTGGATCAATGGCCAGCAGGTCAGCATCACCGACTGCCGCGCTGCGATTGCGCACGGCATCGCGATGGTGCCCGAAGATCGCAAAAAGGATGGCATCGTGCCGCTGATGGCGGTGGGCAAAAATATCACCCTGGCGGCGCTGGATCAGTTTAGTCACCGCCTCTCTACCCTGGATGAAGCGCAGGAGCAGCAGGCGATCAACGACGCGATCAGCCGGCTGCGGGTGAAAACCTCCTCGTCGGAACTGCCTATTGGCCGCCTGAGCGGCGGCAATCAGCAGAAAGCGATTCTGGCGAAGTGCCTGCTGCTTAATCCCAAAATCCTGATCCTGGATGAACCGACGCGTGGCATCGATGTGGGCGCCCGTCAGGAGATCTACCTGCTGATCAATGCGCTGGTGCAGCAGGGTATCGCGGTGATTGTGATTTCATCTGAGCTGCCGGAGGTGCTGGGCCTGAGCGATCGGGTGCTGGTGATGCATGAAGGGCAGATCAAAGCCGATCTGATTAACGATAACCTGACTCAGGAGCAGGTGATGGAAGCTGCCCTGCGGAGTGAACATTATGCTTAAAAGTGAAAGTACCCAAAGCCACCTCACCGGCACGTCGGGCAAACCGTCACCGGGCAGGTTCACGCTGCCTAATCTGCAGGTGCTGGTGATGCTGGGCGCGATTGTGCTGATTGCGTTGTTCTTTACCTGGACCACCGACGGCGCGTGGCTCAGTGCGCGTAATGTCTCCAACCTGCTGCGTCAGACCGCCATCACCGGTATCCTGGCGGTGGGCATGGTGTTCGTGATTATCTCGGCGGAGATCGACCTGTCAGTCGGCTCCATGATGGGGCTGCTGGGCGGGGCGGCGGCGATATTCGACGTCTGGCTCGGCTGGCCACTGCCGCTGACCATCTTGGTGACACTGGTGATGGGGCTGTTGCTCGGTACCTGGAATGGCTGGTGGGTGGCCTACCGTAAAGTGCCGTCGTTTATCGTCACGCTGGCAGGGATGCTGGCGTTCCGCGGCATTCTGGTCGGAATTACTGACGGCACTACGGTTGCGCCCATCACGCCGGGCATGTCGCAGATTGGACAGAGTTATCTGCCGGGTGGCGTTGGTTTCGGCTTTGGCGTGGCCGGTCTGGCGCTGTTTATGCTGTGGCAGTGGCGTCTGCGTCTGCGTCGTCAGCAGCTCGGACTGCCGCAGGGCGCAGCCAGCAGCACCGTGGGGCGTCAGGCGATTACCGCCATCTTAGTGCTCGGTGCCATCTGGTTACTCAACGACTATCGCGGCGTGCCGACGCCGGTTTTACTGCTGGCTGTGCTGCTACTGGCAGGCATGTTTATGGCCACCCGCACTGCATTTGGCCGTCGTATCTATGCCATCGGCGGCAACATTGATGCTGCCCGGCTGTCTGGCATTAACGTGGCGCGCACCAAACTGGCGGTGTTCGCCATCAACGGTGTGATGGTGGCGATTGCCGGGCTGATTCTGAGTTCAAGGCTGGGCGCAGGTTCGCCATCGGCGGGTAACATCGCAGAACTCGACGCGATTGCTGCCTGCGTCATCGGCGGCACCAGCCTGGCGGGCGGTGTGGGGTCTGTGGCGGGCGCGGTAATGGGGGCCTTTATCATGGCCTCGCTGGATAACGGCATGAGCATGATGGATGTGCCGACTTTCTGGCAGTACATCGTCAAAGGCGCGATTCTGCTGCTGGCGGTGTGGATGGATACCGCAACGCGGCGTCGGGTGTAATCGCGCGGGCGATCACATTGTGGCGCAAACAATTTTTTTTTGCCCCTTTCAGCCGTGTTATGCAATGCGCTGAGGATTTAAGGGAACGCGCCACCATGCATGATAAACGCTATCGCATTACGCTGCTGTTTAACGCCAATAAAGTGTATGACCGCCAGGTTGTTGAGGGCGTCGGAGAGTATCTGCAGGCGTCGCAGACTGACTGGGATATCTTCATCGAGGAAGATTTCCGCTGTCGCATCGACAACATCCGCGAGTGGCTGGGCGATGGGGTGATCGCCGATTACGACGATCGCTCCATCGAAACCCTGCTGTCAAATGTCTCTGTGCCGATTGTCGGCGTTGGCGGCTCTTACCATCGTCAGGAAGATTATCCCCCGGTGCATTACATCGCTACGGACAATGCCGCGCTGGTGGAGAAAGCCTTTCTGCATCTGAAAGAGAAGGGCATTAACCGTTTTGCCTTTTATGGTTTACCGGCCTCCAGCGGCAAGCGCTGGGCACAGGAGCGGGAACAGGCGTTCCGCCAGCTGGTGGGGCGTGAGCGCTATCAGGGCGTGGTTTATCAGGGCATGGAAACCGCACCGGAAAACTGGCAGCACGCCCAGAACCGGCTCGCCGACTGGCTGCAGACGCTGCCGCCGCAAACCGGCATTATCGCCGTCACCGACTCACGGGCACGGCACCTGCTGCAGGCGTGCGAACATCTGAAAATACCGGTGCCGGAGAAGCTTACGGTGATCGGGATTGATAATGAGGAGCTGACCCGCTATCTGTCACGCGTGGCACTCTCGTCCGTAGCACAGGGCTCGCGACAGATGGGCTATCAGGCGGCCAAACTGCTGCATCGGCTGCTGGATAAGCAGCCTCTGCCGCTTCAGCGCATTCTGGTGCCGCCGGTGAAAGTGATCGCCCGACGCTCTACCGATTTCCGCTCGCTGCGCGATCCGGCGGTGATTCAGGCGATGCACTACATCCGCTTCAACGCCTGTAAAGGGATTAAAGTGGAGCAGGTGCTGGATGCGGTAGGACTGTCGCGCTCTAACCTGGAAAAGCGCTTCCGGGATGAGACCGGCGACACTATCCATGCGATGATCCACCGCGAAAAGCTGGAAAAAGCCCGCGAACTGCTGGCTTCCTCGTCGCTCAACATCAACGAAATCTCACAGATGTGCGGCTACCCTTCGCTGCAATACTTTTACTCAGTTTTTCGCAAAAGCTACGACACCACGCCGAAAGAGTATCGCCAGCATTTTGGCGAAAACCTGCTTTAACGACAGACTGGCGTAAAGAACGCCAGTGTTTTCATATAATGACCAGGATGAAAATTATATTTCATCCTGATGGCTCGCTGTCAGTCCAGGGGCTATTTTCGCAGGCTTAATCTGCCAGCCGGAACGGCCCGGCTTCATTGAATTTAAAGCTTAAAAATCAGTACTTAAGGATGAATGCTGGCGTAGTGTTTTATCAGCCCCAGACAGGCCACTTCAGACGATATTTCGTCTGTCATCAGATGCTTACCCTTGATGGGAAAACATCACTGCCCGGATTTCTCTCTTATATCAATGATTTATATGAGCTTTATTAAGGATTACCACTCAACAAGTTTATAATTTTTTCCAACCTGCCTCACACTTCCGAAAGAATTAATCCAAATTTCTCCATTTAGAAAATATATTTCACGGGTATCTGATCGCTGCAATTCCTGAACCCCTGACAATCACGCCTCCTCTTTCTGAACCGATACGGTTCAGGCAGTAGAGAAAAGGAGCCTGTAAAAATGGAAACCCGGCAAAAACGTTACAACATGAAATATGTCATGCTCTGTTGCACCGTCGCCGCTTTTGGTGGCCTGCTGATGGGCTATGACTCGTCAATTATCTCTGGCGCTATCGAGCCGCTTAGTGACTATTTCCAGCTGACCCCGGCAGAAACCGGCTGGGCAGTGTCTAACATCCTGCTTGGCAGTCTGGTGGGCTGCTTTATTGCGCCAAAGCTGAGCGATAAATTTGGCCGCAAAAAGTCGCTCGCTATCACGGCGCTACTGTTTACTGCCTCGGTGGTGGGGACTGCCATCGCCCATAACTTCTTCACCTTTGTCGCCTTTCGTATTCTTGGCGGATTAGCCATCGGGCTGGCCTCGGTGATTTCGCCAATCTATCTGGCGGAGCTTTCACCGTCGAAGTATCGTGGCCGCACCAGCGCGCTCTATGCGGTCTGCTGTGTCGGTGGGCAATCGGTGGTACTGCTCACCAACTACTTCATTAATAAATCGATGCTGCCGGAGGTGATGGTCGATACAGGCTGGCGCTATATACTGGCAACCGCGCTGGTGCCCTGTGCGCTGTTTATCTTTTTCATTGCTTTTATACCGGAATCACCGCGCTGGAACGTTCTGAAAGGCAAAGACAAAGAGGCGCTGGATACGCTGAGCAAAATCTCTGACCTGGTCCATGCCCGCACCGTTTTCAATGAAATTAAACACTCATTCTCTGATGAGGCGGCGACCCGCCATAAATCCCGATTCCGCCTGAACAAAACCACGGTGCCGTTGCTCATCATTGGTATTGGCCTGGCTGTCGGCAACCAGATTAGCGGCATCAATGTGATTCAGTATTTCGGACCAACGTTGCTGAAAAATGTGTCCGGCAGCACGGATTCGGCGCTGCTCCAGACCTTCTGGCTGTCTGTATGTCAGTTTGTGGGAGTGCTGATGGGTATGGCGCTGATTGATAAAGTCGGACGTCGTAAGCTGTTACTGCTGGGGGCGATTACCTCTGCCGTTTTCCTTGCCTACACCTTTATCGCTTTCTATTACCGTTTGCCCGGCTTGCTGGCGGTGGTGGGACTGTTTGCCTATATGGTTTTCTTTGGCATGACCTGGGGACAGATTGTCTGGACCGTACTGGGCGAGCTGTTTCCGACAGAAATCCGCTCAATCTGTGTCGGCATCTCCATTTGCGCCATGTCGATGGCCAATTTTGTCATCAGCACCACATTCCCGATTCTGAACAGTAATGCTTTTCTGCTTGAGATTTTCCACGGTGGCTTCCCGCTGTTACTGTTTGCGCTTTTTTCACTGGCTATGTACTTCTTCACTTTCCGCTATCTGCCGGAAACGGCTGGGATGCCGCTGGAAAAAATTCACGCGCGCGTGCTGGAGAAGTTTAATATTGACCCGCGTGAGGCGGGCGAACGGACAGATGCTCCGGTCAGCGAGACACGATCATAAAAAAGAGGGCAGTCTGTGGGGGCACGCTCACCCCACACGCTGCTCACTCTGTTCCAGCACCGCCAGTGCCAGCCCGTTTGCCGGGTCAATCCGGTTTTCCGGGAAGTGCAACTGAGTGTGCGCGGCGGTAAAGGCCAGCGCGTTGCCGTGTGCGGTATCGCGCACCGCCTTGCAGAAGCGCTCACTGGCGTTCCACGGACAATCAATGATGATGGTAGCGGGATTGAGCAGCAGCATAATCTGACTCAGCGCCGCACCCAGATAGCCACCCGCCTGCGCCATCACCTCATCCACCACGCGCGGGGCGCTGTCACGGTTCTGCCAGCTCAGGCCAGGCTGACGCTGCGCCAGCTGCTGATTCACTGCAGGCTTGCTGACCAGCGCTTCCAGACACCCCCGGCGGCCGCAGCTGCAACGTGGCCCTTCAGGCTGGACAACCAGATGTCCTGCTTCGCCCGCCGTCCAGCTATGCCCGGTAAATACCTGACCCTGCTGTACCAGTGCGCCACCAATCCCCTCGGAAATACGCAGATAAAAATGACCGCTCTCCGGCGATAATCCACTTTGCTCGACAGCCAGTAGCGCAGCGGCTTTGACATTATTCATAATGCGGATAGGCAGACGCACGTGCTTGCGCAGCGTGGTCAGCAGGTCAACATCCTGCCATTCCAGCGGCAATGAGATATGCATCCAGCCGCGCCGGGGATCGACGATGCCGGGGAAGCCGAGGCCAATACCGAGCAAGTCGGGATAGCGTTCTGTCAGTTCCCGGCACAGCATAGCCAGTTCAGCCAGCAGGCGGGTCGGGTGACTGGTATCGGTGCGCAGCGTCGCTTCAGCCAGCACCTGTGAAAAGTAGTCGCAGACACGCCAGTGGATCACGTTGCGTTCTACCATGACGCCTGCGCTCTTAAGCTTTTCCGGTCTCAGGGTGATACCGATTTTAGGCCGTCCGGCAGCCGCGACGCTGACCGGCCCCAGTTCCTCTATCAGACCCTGCTCCAGCAGGTCATCAATGATTAATGAGACCGTGTTTTTGCTGAGGGTCAGCGCCTCCGCCAGATCCTGACGCGACGTCACGCGCAGCTTACGCAGCTGAGCCATCACCCGTTTCTGGTTATTCAGTCGCAGTAGTGCGGGGCCTTTGCCGTTCGTTTTCATCACGGATTCACCCAACAAAGGAGTAAGAATTGAGTGTATCAGCCCTGGCGCATTCTTCGCCCTACACTTTGTGGGCTGTTTCACACAACCCGAACGCCTGTGTCTGAGATCGTGACGGCGATCAGATCGCCAGCTTAAGCCTGGCTTTTCTGCTGTACCGGCGGCCTCATTAGCGCAATGACCCGGCGTAGCCGGGTCATTGTTAATACTCGTCGCCGCGCACCCGACTGCGATAACTCTCCCAGTCGAAACGTACCCACAGGCTGTTGCCCAGCCGCATACGGTCCATGACGCGCTCGCCCAGCAGCGCATTCATGCCCGCATGATCGAGGTTGGATAACATGCCGGTCGGGCGTTTCGATGAAGAGCGGCGATCGACAATCTGATTGATAATCACTTTTTCGTAGCGTGACTCACTCTGCATACCGATCTCATCAATCACCAGCAGATCGACACTGCTGAGATCCTGAATCAGTCGCTCTTCGGTAATGCCGCTGCTGCCGCTGAAGGTCCCCTTCATGCTCGACATCAGATCGGCGACCGTCACGATCAGCACGCTTTTACCGCGCAGGATCAGGTCATTGCCAATCGCCGCGGCCAGATGGTTTTTACCGGTGCCAGGACGCCCGGAAAAGACAAAGCTGGCGATGCTGCCATCAAACTCAGCGGCGTACTGACGCGCCAGCTCCAGCGCTTTGCGCTGTCCCTCGTTCTCTACCCGGTAATTATCAAATGAGCAGTTCATGTGCAGCTCGCGAATACCGGAACGGCCCATCACGCGCTGCATTTTCATTGCGCGATTCTCACGCACAATCGCCTCCGATCGCAGACGACCCTGTTCCTGATTCCACGCCAGCAGCTCTTCACCATTGGCAAATTTGGGACGGGTGCCCGCAGGCATCATTCTTTTCAGACGGTTAAAGAGATCATCTGGCGTTTTCATCATTCACCTCGGAAACCATCGGGAATGGTACGGTCAGGATCAGGCAACTGCGTGATATCACGCTTCGGCTGCCCGCCATTTGCTGCGCGGTTCATCTGAATGCTGCGCGCCAGCTTCTGTTGCCACTGCACATGATGGAACATCCGGCTTTCCGCCTGCCAGTAGGCCACAAAGGCCGCCAGCTCGCCGGGCGTCACCGGTTCACTCAGCGCCACGCCCCAGATGGCGGCCTGACGCGTAAAGTCGGCATCCGGCTGCCAGCCCGGATACATGGCGAACTTGCCTGCCGGCGTATGAATCGCGGCGGGCGCATCGTCATAGAGGCTGTCATCCAGCACCACATCATTTGGCTGCCGGGCGGCGGCTTCCAGCGCCAGCAGCTCAGCCAGACGCGCCGGTGTGATGGCATACATCACCGGCGCATAGTTGTCTAATACCGCCAGCGTGCCCTTTTCCGCCTGCTGCAGGGCAGTCAGCGGATCCTGTCGGAAGGCATCCAGGCCAATGAGCGTTGAAGTTAAGATTTTAGCTGACATGAAAAGACCTGAGGTTAACGAACACCTTGCGCCGGGAACCTGTCGTCGACGCAGAATTGTTTATTGTACCTGTTTTGAGGGTGCGGATCGCTTAAAAAGCAACACCGCAGTCAGTGCGACGTGGCCGGAGAAGAGGCGTGGCGGGCCGATGCAGATTCAGTGGCGCACACGCTGATGGCAGCGGCGGCCGGGCGGGTCTGCCATAAATAGCGAACCGAGGCGAGCCAGCAGAGGCTGTATCCCAGAAGCTCGGTGCCCTCTTCGGCCATGTTTTTCACCACGCGGTTGTAATCACCGAGCATCAGATGCTGCCAGAGCACATGAACACCAAACAGACGGGAAAAAACCAGCACCACTAAAAAGCCGGACGCCATCACCGGCCAGCTGCGGTGCTGAACAAGGTTTGCCAGCGCATGGACTGTGTTCTTCGGCGTGCGCAGTGCACCGGCCAGCGAACCCGCCGTGACCGCCAGGGCAAACCAGACCCAACTGCCGTGCTGAATGACATCAAACACGAAGTCGAGCTCGCGGATCAGCATGCAGCTGTAAAAGCCGGCGACCAGGGTCAGCGCTCCACGCTGGGCGGGACGGCGGCGGGCCGCAATGAAAAACAGCGCGGCGATCATCGCCAGCATGATTTCCTGGGTAGTTTCAGTAAAAGAGGTTTCGTGCAGTGCGTCGTTCATCCAGGCCACATCAATGTAGACGGGGACGATAGTCAGGGCGAGAACCAGGGCGGCCATCAGGAAGACCGCGATTTCACGGCCAATAATTGTCAAATCGTTGCGCATTTTGTTACCAGTATAATGATTAGCGGACTCATTATATTTTAAACGCCCGATTCCCTTTCTCTTTTCATGCCCCGCTAGAAGCTGGCGCTGAAGCCAAAGCTATAAAGTTGCTGCTCGTCGTTATTCAGCGCTTCGCTTTGTGAAAATGACGCGAAAGCCGCCAGATTATCGTTCAGTGGCATTTGTGCGCCGATGCTTAAATCGATACCGTCGGACTGGTCCGAGCCATTCGTTGCCTCGCGCCGTGGGCTTTGCGGCGCATCTGCCATCAGATAGTGGTAACTCAGCTGCGCCCAGGGCGATATCCATCCCTGCTGCGAATCAATGCGCCAGCCAACGCTGGCGCTTTGTTCACGGCTCTGCTGATCGCTGTAGTCGCATTGCAGACAGTTCATCTGCTGGGGATCGACCGCATACTGCGCCACGGGTCCGGTGGTCAATGACGGCGCAATGGGCATATCAACGCCCGCCCGATAGCGTTTACCCAGCGGCGTGGTGCCTACGCTACCGGTTTCACTGTGCAGGGCGATGGGGGAAGCAGTGGGAGAATTAATTGCAGCTTCAAACAGGGCGCGGCTCTCATCGCTGAACGCAAGTGGCGTCAGGGCGATCTTCTCCGCCAGAATTGTGTCGTAGTCGGGCAGAAAGTCAGGATGCTGAGGCGCAGAGATACCACCGCGGGCAAAAGTCGGTTGCATGAACATTAACAGCCCTACAGCACAGCAGGTCCGCAGACCTTTCCAACCGCTTCTCGGCAACATCGCTTCTCCGGGCAAGGCTGAAGTTATGGCGTCTTAATGAATTTTTCGGCCCGTCTCTGTTATTTAACCGGTGATCGTTTAACTATCAACCGATTAATTCTAAGATCAAGCGGACCGCTAAAATATTCTCGTTATAAAGGAACAAAACGATGCAACGATGTGGCTGGGTAACGCAGGATCCGCTCTATCTGGCGTATCACGACAGGGAATGGGGTGTGGCGCAGAGAGAGACGCGTGCACTGTTCGAGATGCTCTGTCTGGAAGGACAGCAGGCGGGATTATCCTGGATCACCGTGCTGAAAAAACGTGAAAACTATCGGGCGGCGTTTCACCAGTTTGATCCTCAGGCTATTGCGCAGATGGACGCTGCCGACATTGACGATCTTATGCTCAACAGCGGCATTATCCGCCACCCTGGCAAAATCGCTGCCATTATCGCTAACGCCCGCGCTTTTCTTGAGATGGAAGCGAAAGGCGAGGATTTCAGCGACTTCGTCTGGCAATTTGTCGATAACGTGCAAATTGTCCACCATTATCCTGATTACAGCCAGGCACCCACCACGTCAGAGCAGGCCATTGCGCTCTCGAAGGCGCTGAAGCTGCGTGGTTTCAAATTCATCGGCCCTACAATTTGCTACTCCTTTATGCAGGCCTGCGGGCTGATAAACGATCATCAGAGCAACTGTTTTTGCCATCCTGACAATCAAAAGGCGTGATTCCCGGTAAATCAGGATTTTTCCGCACTACATTCCCGGTCACCAGACGGCATAATCGTGCCACTTATGGGAAAGGTTTTCCCCTGTGTGTCGAATGTAAGGGAACAAAAATGCAGAAGAAATTAATCGCCATCACCTTGTTATTAAGCGGCAGTCTGGCCCTGCCAGGTTGTACGACCAATCCCTACACCGGCGAATCTCAGGCGGGTAAGTCAGGCGTGGGCGCGGGCCTTGGCGCATTAGTCGGTGCCGGTGTCGGCGTGCTCTCTTCATCGAAGAAAGATCGTCGTAAAGGTGCGCTGATTGGGGCCGCTGGTGGTGCTGCACTGGGTGGTGGCGTGGGTTACTATATGGACGTGCAGGAAGCGAAACTGCGTGACAAGATGCGCGGGACCGGCGTCAGCGTAACCCGCAACGGCGATAACATCGTCCTGAATATGCCAAACAATGTCACCTTCGACTCCAGCAGCAGCAATCTGAAACCTGCCGGCGCCAACACCCTGACCGGTGTTTCAATGGTGCTGAAAGAGTATCCGAAAACCGCGGTAAACGTCGTGGGTTACACCGACAGTACCGGCAGCCGTGCGCTGAACATGCGTCTGTCACAGCAGCGTGCTGAAAGTGTTGCCAGTGCGTTGATCGTGCAGGGTGTTGCCAGCGATCGCCTGCGTACGCAGGGTGCAGGCCCGGATAATCCGGTTGCCACCAACAGCACCGAAGCAGGCAAAGCACAAAACCGTCGTGTTGAGATCACGCTCAGCCCGCTGGGATAATCGCGGTCGCCCCCGAACGGGGGCGTACCTTTTCTGTAAAGCATCACGTTAAAAGCACCAGTAATGTTTCTGCGGATAGAGCCAGCAGAGGCCTTATGGTAGTCTGATCAAAAATTGATCAGTGGACTTGCCCCATGTCTCTTAAAGCCATCGCTGCAGTTTTAGGTCTTTCCGTTACGACTGTCAGCCGCGCCCTTAATGGTTATCAGGATGTCGCTCAGGAGACGCGTAAACGCATCGAAGAGGAAGCGCAGCGGCGCGGCTACCGGCCTAATGCGGCGGCCCGACGGCTGAAAACCGGCCGTGCAAACGCGGTGGGATTTGTCTGCCCAATCAGTGCATCCCCTCTATGTGGCAGCGACTTCAGCGACATGCTGCTGGCACTGGATCATCATCTTGCCCGTCATGAAATTAACCTGCTGTTGCTGGCGGATAAGCAGCAACAGAGTCACTCAACCCTGACGCGCCTGCTGCGCAGTGGGGCCATCGATGCTCTGATCGTCGGCCATACCACACCAGAAGACAGCCGACTGAATGCGCTGATGCAGACCAGTTTTCGCTTTCTGGCGCTGGGCCGCAGCGATCTGCCAGCCGCCTACGCCTGGTTTGATGTTGATCACCTTGCCGGTTCACAACTGGCGGTGGGCTGGTCGCTGGCGCAGGGGCGGCAGCGGATAGCCTGGCTCGGCAGCAATGAAAACAGCACGCGGGTACGTGACCGGCGTCAGGGTTATCTGACGGCGCTGGGTGACGTTGCGCCTTACGCGATGGCGGCGGTCGCACCGTCGCGCCGTGCCGGCTATCACCAGACGCGTGAGTGGCTGGCAGAGGAATCCGCGCCGGAAGTGATTATCACCGACTGCGCTGCGCTGGCTGAAGGGGCAGCTCTGGCGCTGCAGCAGGCCGGTCGGGCAGCGGGCGAGGACGCCATTCTGCTCGCAGGCTGGGAAGGATTACCGCGTGATGCGATTCTCGATCATCCCATTGCCGCGATTCGCCAGGCAACGCCGCATCAGGCCGGCGAACAGGTGGCTGACATGGTTATCAGGCTGATCAATGGCGCGCCGCCGGAAACGTTACAGACCCTGTGGCAACCCTGGCTGCAATTACCGGCCTAGCACTTTTTGCGCCGGGCTTCGCTTGTGCTAGTCTCTGCCGGGTTTCTTATTTCGCAGGATATCTCATGAAAATCAGGCCGCCTCGCGCCACCATCAGCGATGTTGCTCACGCGGCACGAACCGGTAAAACCAGCGTTTCACGCTATCTCAATGGCGAGCTGCATCTGCTCTCTGCCGACTTAAAAGCGCGGATTGAACAGGCTATTGCGGATCTCAGCTACCGCCCGAGTCAGATGGCGCGCGGCCTGAAGCGCGGACGTACCCGCCTGATTGGGCTGATTATCGCCGACATTACCAATCCCTATTCCGTCGATGTGATGAGCGGCATTGAAGCTGCCTGCCGGGAGCAGGGTTTCACGCTGCTGATGTGTAACACCAACAACGAAGTGGATCTGGAGCAGCACTATCTGCAACTGCTGAGCAGTTATCAGGTTGAGGGCATCGTGGTTAACGCGGTCGGCATGCGTGAAGAGGTACTCAGCCATCTGCAACAATCCCTGCTGCCGATGGTGCTGATCGACCGCAAAATCCCCGACTTTCCCTGCGATGTGGTGGGCCTGAACAATGCCGAAGCGGCCGAGACGGCCACACGCCATCTGGTCGACAATGGCTATGACGCGCTGCTGTTTCTCAGCGAGCCATTGGGCAGCGTGAATACGCGACGCGAGCGTCTGAAGGCTTTCCGCCAGCTGCTGGCGGCGCATCCGCAGGTTGAGCATGAAAATGCGGAAGTGCCGCTGCACCAGCCCGCCGCACTGGACCAGGCGCTGCTGGCCTTCCAGCAGCGTCACACCGGTAAACGCTGCGCGGTGATGGTGGCCAACGGCGCGCTGACGCTGCAGGTGGCGCGATCGCTGCAACGACTTAACCTGCACTGGGGCCGTGATATCGGCCTGCTCGGTTTCGACGAACTGGAGTGGGCGGCGCTGGCGGGTGTCGGCATTACCACGCTGAAACAGCCGACCTGGCAGATTGGCTACAGCGCGCTGGAGCGATTGATTGCGCGCATCGAGGGCAGTGAACTGCCTGTTGCTGAGCAGGTCTTCTCGGGTGAACTGATCGTTCGTGGCTCCAGCCAGCCTCTGGGCTGAATTTCAGATTTAACCTTCCGTTTACATGCTCGCTTCGTGAGCACGATCATAATTTCGCAGTTTGCTGCTTTGCTTTGGAACCGGTTCCATTTAGGGTTTTTCTATTCGTTATGGGCAGACCTCTGCCATGGAGTAGAACATGAAACCTGACATTATCGTGGTGACCGCCGCTTATGGCCACGCGCAGATCGCCGCACTCGGCGGTCAGGCTGCGTTGCTGCCAGTAATCCAGCAGGCGGGCGCTGACGGGGTCGAAATCCGCCGTGAACTGCTTGATGACGCGGCGCTGGCCGATCTGCCGGCGCTGGCCAGGGCGATAGCGGAGCATCAGCTGCACGCCAGCTATTCCGTGCCGGATACGCTGTTTTGTGACGGCGGCGAAATCAATCCACGCATAACCCACTACGTTGAAGAGGCACGACAGCTAAACGCGCAGCGGCTGAAAGTGGCGCTGGGAGACTTTACTGGTGCGCTGCCTCGCGAAACGTTGCAGGCGCTGCTGGCAGATCTGCCATTCCAGCTGACCGTGGAAAACGACCAGACCGAACATGGCCGACTGGCACCGTCCGTCGCGTTTTTCACGGCGGTGCGCGAAGCCAATCTGCCGATCAGCATGACCTTTGATATGGGTAACTGGTGCTGGACCGGCGAAAACGCCGATCAGGCAGCAGAGCAGCTGGCCGCGCAGGTGGGCTATGTGCATGTCAAAGCCGCCGTACCGCATCAGGATAGCTTCCGGGCGATTGCGCTGGATGAGGCTGATGACCACTGGCGCACGCTGCTGCAAAAGCTGCCCGCCCGCGCGCCGCGCGGTATTGAATTTCCGCTGGAAGGCAACGATCTGATTGCGGTGACACGTCACTACGTGTCGCTGTTGCGTAACGTGTAAGGAGTGAAGATGACGACGCATCACACTATGCATCACAACGGTCCGCTTGATGTTGTCACCATCGGTGAAGCGATGGCGATGTTCATCGCCCGTGAAACCGGCGACCTGGCCGCAGCAGAGACCTTTGTTAAACGTGCCGCGGGCGCGGAACTCAATGTAGCGACCGGCCTGGCACGTCTTGGCCTGAAAGTGGGCTGGGTCAGCCGTGTCGGCGATGACGCTTTTGGCCGGTTTATCTGCCAGCAGCTGGAAAAAGAGGGTATCGATCACGCCTGTGTGACGGTCGATAAGCGCTATCCCACCGGTTTTCAGCTCAAGTCCAAAGTGGATGACGGTTCCGATCCGCTGGTGGAATATTTTCGTAAAGGCTCGGCGGCCAGCCATCTCTCGGTCGATGATTTTGACGCGGACTATTTCGGCTCGGCGCGCCATCTGCACCTCAGCGGTGTGGCGGCGGCGCTGTCAGAAAGCTCATTAGAACTGCTGAAGCACACCGCCAAAGAGATGCGCGCACGCGGCAAAACTATCTCGTTTGACCCGAACCTGCGACCGGTGCTGTGGCGCAGCGAAGAGGAGATGCGTAAGCAGCTCAATCTGCTGGCGGAGTATGCCGACTGGGTACTGCCGGGCGAAAAAGAGGGTCTGATTCTGACCGGTTATCGTCAGCCGGAAGCGATCGCGGATTTCTATCTCGACAGGGGTGTGAAAGCCGTCGTGATTAAAACCGGTTGTGACGGTGCATGGTATAAAACCGCGCAGGGCGAACAGGGCCAGGTTGAGGCGATCAAGGTCGATAACGTGGTGGATACCGTGGGTGCTGGTGACGGCTTTGCCGTTGGCGTCATCAGCGCGCTGCTGGAAGGTCAGTCGCTGCCGCAGGCGATTCGGCGCGGTAACAAGATTGGTTCGATGGCAATTCAGGTCATTGGTGACAGCGAAGGTCTGCCGACGCGTCAGCAACTGGGCGACGTGTAGTTCGCGCCCCTCTACAGTCACAGGAGTTCCCGATGAAAAAGCAGACAATCGCGCCAAAACGCTGGTGGTTCATCATGCCCATCGTTTTTATCACCTACAGCCTGGCGTATCTCGATCGTGCAAATTTTAGCTTCGCTTCTGCTGCCGGGATTAACGACGATCTCGGCATCACTAAAGGCATGTCCTCGCTGCTGGGTGCGCTGTTCTTCCTGGGTTACTTCTTCTTTCAGATCCCGGGTGCGATTTACGCCGAACGCCGCAGCGTCAAGAAACTGATCTTCGTCTGTCTGATGCTGTGGGGTGGTTGCGCCTCGCTGACCGGCGTGGTCAGCAACATTCCGATGCTGGCCGCGATTCGCTTTGTCCTGGGCGTCGTGGAAGCCGCCGTGATGCCTGCAATGCTGATCTACATCAGCAACTGGTTCACTAAATCGGAACGTTCGCGCGCCAACACCTTCCTGATTCTGGGTAATCCGGTCACGGTGCTGTGGATGTCTGTGGTGTCGGGCTATCTGATTGAATCCTTTGGCTGGCGTGAGATGTTTATCTTCGAAGGGATTCCGGCGGTGGTCTGGGCGATTGCCTGGTGGTTCCTGGTGCAGGATAAACCGGCACAGGCGCGCTGGATGAGTGATGCCGAGAAAGCGGCATTGCAGGCTGAACTGCAGAAAGAGCAGGAAAACATCAAAGCGGTGCGTAACTACGGCGAAGCGTTCCGTAACCGCAACGTCATCCTTCTCTGCCTGCAGTACTTTGCCTGGAGCATCGGCGTGTATGGCTTTGTGCTGTGGCTGCCGTCGATTCTGCGCAACGGTACGCAGATGGGCATGGTAGAAGCGGGCTGGCTCTCTGCCGTTCCTTATCTGGCAGCGACCATTGCGATGGTGGTGGTCTCCTGGGCGTCGGACAAAACCCAGAATCGTAAGCTGTTCGTCTGGCCGCTGCTGCTGATTGGCGCGCTGGCGTTCCTCGGCTCGTATCTGGTGGGATCGAACAATTTCTGGATGTCCTACACCCTGTTAGTGATTGCCGGAGCCGCGATGTATGCCCCTTACGGACCGTTCTTCGCCATTATTCCTGAGATGCTGCCCCGTAATGTCGCCGGTGGCGCAATGGCGCTGATCAACAGCATGGGCGCGCTGGGGTCGTTCATCGGTTCATGGATTGTCGGCTATCTTAATGGTGCTACCGGCAGCCCGTCGGCGTCTTACATCTTTATGGGATCGGCCCTGCTGGTTTCGGTGTGGCTGACGCTGATTGTGAAACCGGCGCAGAATAAAGCCCCGCCGCTGCAGGGTGCGAAACCGGCCTGAAAGCGTAAACGCTAGAGAGTGCTGATTCATAAGCGCCTAAGGCTTAGTCAGCACATTAAAAGCGTAATCGTTAATCTCTGTTTCTCCGGGCGGCCTGCAAGCCGCCCGCTACTTATTGAACGGGAGCCACCGAATGAAACCCGCTGTAATTCTTTATAAAAAACTGCCTGACGATCTCTACGCACGCCTGGCTGAACAGTGTGACGTGACGGAAATCAGCGATCTGTCGCCGGAAAGCCAGCAGCAGCACGCTGCGGTGTTTCAGCAGGCAGAAGGGCTGCTGGGATCGGGCGGTAAAGTGAATGGCGAGCTGCTGGCGAAAATGCCCAATCTGCGCGTCTGCTCCAGCGTCTCTGTGGGCTATGACAATTTCGATGTTGATGCACTCAATCAGCGTCACGTGGTGCTGATGCACACGCCGACCGTGCTGACCGAAACCGTGGCGGACACCATGATGGCGCTGGTGCTGAGCACGGCGCGCCGGGTGCCGGAACTGGATGCCTGGGTGAAAGCGGGCAACTGGCAGAAGAGCATCGGGCCGGCGCAGTTCGGCATCGACGTGCACCATAAAACGCTGGGTATCCTTGGCATGGGACGCATCGGCATGGCGCTGGCGCAGCGCGCCCACTTTGGTTTCGGCATGAAAATCCTCTACAACGCCCGCCGCGAACATGAAGAGGCGCAGTCGCGCTTTGGCGCGCAGCGCTGTGAACTGGAGGCGCTGCTGAAGCAGAGTGATTTCGTCTGCATCAGCCTGCCGCTGACGGAAGAGACGCACCATCTGATCGGTGCTGCCGAACTGGAACTGATGAAGCCGGATGCAGTGCTGATCAACGCCGGTCGCGGGCCGGTGGTGGATGAGCAGGCGCTGATCGCCGCGTTGCAGGCGGGCAAACTGCACGCTGCCGGGCTGGATGTGTTTGAGCAGGAGCCGGTCTCAGCCGACTCTCCGCTGCTGTCGCTGCCTAATGTTGTGACGCTGCCGCACATCGGTTCCGCCACGCATGAAACCCGTTACGGCATGATGCAGGATGCGGTAGAGAATCTCATCGCCGCGCTCGGCGGAAACGTTGAGAAAAACTGCGTGAACCCGCAGGCGCTGAAGTAATCCCCACGCCTTCCCATTGCGCCCGCCGATGGCGGGCGTTATGGTGGACCCCCGATTCGCTATTACAAATATTTAACCGCTATGTCCTTTTCTCAGTTCGGCGACAAATTTACCCAACATTCCGGCATCTCACGTCTGATGGAAGATATGGGCGCAGGCCTGCGTACGCCCGGCACCATCATGCTGGGTGGCGGCAATCCGGCGCAAATTCCGGCCATGAACGACTATTTTCAGCAACTGCTGCAGCAGATGCATGAGGAGGGCAAACTCAGCGAGGCGCTGTGCAATTATGACGGTCCGCGTGGCAAAGCGACGTTGCTCGAATCGCTGGCCGGACTGCTGAGCGAACAGCTTGGCTGGCCGATTACCGCAGAGAACATCGCGCTGACCAACGGCAGCCAGAGTGCCTTCTTCTATCTGTTTAACCTGTACGCCGGTCGCCGGGCCGATGGCAACAAAAAGCGAGTGCTTTTCCCGCTGGCGCCTGAGTATCTTGGCTATGCGGATGCCGGTCTGGAAGACGATCTGTTTGTGTCGGCGAAGCCGAACATTGAGCTGCTGCCGGAAGGCCAGTTTAAATATCATGTCGATTTCGAGCATCTGCCGATGAACGATGATGTCGGGTTAATCTGCGTATCGCGCCCGACCAACCCCACCGGCAATGTGATCACCGATGATGAGCTGATGCAGCTCGATGCGCTGGCACAGCAGCATGACGTGCCGCTGCTGATCGACAATGCCTATGGCGTGCCGTTCCCCGGCATCATCTTCAGCGAGGTGCGCCCGCTGTGGAATCCCAACATTATTCTCTGCATGAGCCTGTCGAAGCTCGGCCTGCCGGGTGCGCGTTGCGGCATTATTATCGCGGATGAGAAGATCATTACTGCGCTGAGCAATATGAACGGGATTATCAGCCTGGCGCCAGGCAGTATCGGTCCGGCCATCGCCAATGAGATGATCCGTCGTGGCGATCTGTTGCGGCTCTCCGAAGAGGTGATTAAGCCGTTCTATCAGCAGAAGGTGCAGCAGACTATCGCGATCCTGCGGCGCTATCTGCCGGAAGATCGCTGCCTGATCCATAAGCCGGAAGGGGCGATTTTCCTCTGGCTCTGGTTCCGCGATCTGCCGATCACCACCGAACTGCTTTATCAGCGGCTTAAAGCGCGCGGCGTACTGATGGTGCCAGGTCACTTCTTCTTCCCGGGACTGGAACAGGCGTGGCCGCATATTCATCAATGTATGCGGATGAACTACGTGCCGGATGCAGAGAACATCGAGCGGGCGGTGCAGATTCTGGCGGAAGAGGTTGAGATCGCCTGGCGCGACAGTTAATCCTGCTGTTCCTGTGAATCGGTTAACGACAGCTGGCACCACTGTGCCAGCTGCTGAATCGCCTGTTCCACTTCCGCATTCCAGCCGAAACCGGCATTCAGCCGGAAACAGTGATCGTAGCGCTGATCGGTAGCAAAAATGTGGCCGGGCGCAATCCCGATGCCCGCATTGCGCGCTTTCAGAAACAGCTCGCGCACGTTCAGTGCCCCCCGTGGCATTTCCACCCACAGCACATAGCCTCCTTCCGGATCGGACACCCGGGTTCCCGCCGGAAATTCCCGCAATACCGACTGCCGCATTTCACGGATTTGCCGCGCCAGCTCGCGCCGCAGTTTGCGCAGGTGAGCATCATAGCCGCCGCTGCGCAGCAGCTCCGCCACCGCCGCCTGTGACAGCACGGAGGTGCCCATGGTGGAGGTATATTTCAGCGAGGCAATTTTGCGCATGTAGTTAACGCTGTGCACCCAGCCAATACGAATGCCCGGTGCCACGGTTTTAGAGAAGCCGCTGCAGAGAATGGCATTGGGGCTGAAGGCGCGCATCGGGAAGGGGCGACGCTCACCAAAGGCGGTATCGCCAAAAATATCATCCTCAATGATCACTACATCGTTCTCATCCGCCTGCCGCGCGATATAGGCTTTATGCTCGTTGGGAATACTCTTGCCCAGCGGATTATTGACGTTGCACAGGGTGAGAAAGACCCGCACCGCCTTGCGCTGAAACAGGCCGGTCAGCTTCGCCACATTCACATACCCTTCCGGCCCGGCTTCCACTTCAATCACCCGCAGATTCAGGTTATGCAGCATCTGCAGCAGCACGAAATAGCAGGGTGACTCTACGGCCACGACGTCACCCGGCTGGGTGGTGGCGCGCAGCGACAGTGAGATCGCCTCGATGCAGCCGTTGGTGATCAGAATATCGTCAGCGCTGATATTGCAGCCATAATCGACCGCGCGGCGGGCAATCTCGGTTTTCAGCGGCGCATAGCCGGTGCCCTTGACCGTATTGCCGAGCAGGGCCGGTTTGCTGTAGCCCATCTGGCGCATCAGCAGGCCGATGCGTTTGACCGGATAGAGCGCGCTGTCGCCGTTAGCCAGATCGAGGCGCACCCGGCAGTCTGAGCCAAGCATCGCCAGATGCAGTTCGGTCTGTTCATCCAGCGGTGCGATGGCGTGTGGCTGTTCGCTGATGGCGGGCAACTGACGTGAAGAAGGCCGCTGCGGGGCGACAAAAAAGCCCGATTTAGGCCGGGCGACGGCGTAGCGCTCATCTTCCAGCGTGCGCAATGTTTTCAGGGCGGTGGTGAGGCTGACATTGTACTGCGTCGCCAGCGTGCGTACCGACGGCAGACGGCTGTCGGGAGCCAGCGAACCGGCATGAATGGCCTGCTTGATCTGTTCTGCTATCTGGCGGTAACGACTGCTCTGACTCTCCTGTTCCCCGATAACATCGGCCATCTGTTCCACCCCATATCGCGCTGATCTGTGCATATTCAACAGAGTACATTCAAAGTACTTTAGGCTGCATCTCTTAATTATTCATGATGCTGAACGGCACGGCGACCCCGCCAGCCACCGGGCTTCAGGCCATAAAGCGATTCTGTTCACCTGAGGGAAATGCGAGAAATGAATAATCTGCCCGCCATGATGAAGGAGATTGAAACGTATCTGTCGCCCGCGATCATGGAGTCGGCTCAGCGCTGCTCCGTCCGCCTGCTGGCGGCGTTACCGGATAAGCTGCAGCTGGAGAACAACCGTGTGCTGCTCGCCTATGGCGGTGGAAAAGACAGCAGTTACATGGTGGCTTACGTGCGATACATTCAGGGCCTGATCTGGCAGCAGCAGGGCAGCACTTTCTCTCTTCGTGTCAGCACCAACCGCCATGCGGCAATGAATCGGAGCGTGATGGAGAATATCCATCGCGTGTATCAGGCGCTGGCGATGCATGACGATGAACGGGCGGAATGTCTGGTGGTGGATGGCCTGCTGATCCGGCCGTTTGCCCGCGACCTGCCGATGCCGGAGAGCGTGCGGCAGCAGAACCGCCATGATGTGCTGATGAATGGCCACCGCTTTCGCGCCGATGGGCGCTCGACCTTCTGCAATGCCTGTAATCTCAGCATGGTGAACTCCTTTGGCCTGGCGGCAGACTACAACGGCGGCGTGGATTTGATTGTTACCGGCGACTCGCCGCAGGAGCAGGCTGCCTATGTTGCCTGGGCGCGGCACCTTTCACGGCTGTTTGATGCGCCGGTAGCGGACAAAGACCGGGGCTTCAGCGGCTTTCTCCAGACGCTGGACGGCGTAGCTGAGCGCTACTTCTCTGACGTTTACGGTGCCGATCAACTGACACCCGCGCACCGCATTACCCACCAGCTGGCGCGCGATCCGCTGTTTTTCAACATCTATCAGGACACTGCCTATGAAGCGGGCGCGCACTGGGCGCTGCTCAGCGAATTTATGCGTTTCCGTTTTGATGAGCTGATGTTCAGCTTTTCTGAGTCCGACTGCGGTAATCCGACACTGATGGCCCATTTGCGCGGACTGCGGGCAGAAACGCTGCTGCAGCGTAACTATGCCGAAGGGATCCGCGAATATGTGCGCTTTGCGCTGGGGCTGATGGTGAAGAAAGATTTTCCGCCACAGCTGATTGATGAGATGGCGGCACGTTATCAGGATGACGACGCCATCTACCAGCAGCGGCAGCGCGCGGCGGACTTCGCCCTGCAGGCGTTTGACCTTAACGACGACCAGCTGATCTGCATGATCTACTCACCCTTCCTGGCACAGGGAGAACAGCTCGGACAGTGGCTGTCACAGCAGCAGATTGCGCTGGATGAAACAGCCATTCGCGACCTGCTTGAGCAGCGCAGCGAGGATCTCACGCTGGCACAGCAGCTAACACAGCTCTCTGGCCTGACGCTGACGCAGATGCGGCACTGCTGGCAGAGCAGACCGGTCAGTTCGCTGCTGGAGGGCAAAAGCCGCGATCCGCTGTCGCGCGTCCTGCGTTTTGATCCCCATAAAGCGGTGATTCAGGTCAATAACGGTGTGCTCAACGACATCGTGACAGAAATCATTTCCGGGCGTTAACCCGGTAAGGCAAGGCGATGAAAAAGATTTTTCTGCAAATTGGCGCCACCCGCGATGGCCAGAACCCCTACTGCGAGGTGGCAAAGCGCGATGGCTATTTCACCGTGCTGGCGGAAATGGGCGATTTTGTCGATTACCAGTCGTTAAGTCTGGCGCTGCCGTTTGATCTGATCATCCGCCTCGACCGTCCTGAGAATCCGTGGGAGGTCATGCAGGCCTATCTCCATGCCGGTTTGCTGGCGCATCCGCTGGTAGTGCTGGCGGGTTTTGAAGCCTACAACGCCAGCGCCGGACGGCTGCGCGAGATGCTGGCCGGGCCTGACGCGCCCGCCGCCTTTATTCCGCTGGATAAATATGCGCAGCGCATGGCGCTGAAAAAAGCCTGGCCGCGCTTTCCGCAGCCGGAGTTCCGCTTTTTCGCCTCGCCGCTCAGCATTCTGGATGCGGAACAGGCGCTGATCTATCCCTGTGTCGTGAAGCCGGTGGATGGCGGCGGCGGGCTGGGCATCTGGCTGATTGAGCGCGCCGATCAGCTGCACAGCGTAGTAACACAGCTGGTACAGACCATGAACTACGGCGGGCGCGGCTTCAGCGGCTTTATTGTGGAAAGTGCGCTGATCGGCGAGGAGTTTTCGTTGCAGGGCGTGGTGCATCAGGGGCATCCCCTGGCGCTGACCTGTTGCCAGAAGGTCATTGAGCAGCACCGGGATAGCGAAGGCTGCGTCAGCTTTTATGAGTCGGGGCATGTGGCGATGGCAGCAGCAGCCCTGCCAGCGTCGTTCAGCAGTCTGATGACCTTCTGCTGCGAAACCTTTGGCTATCGTCAGGGCGCGTTTCACATCGATTTCATCGTGGTGAATGGCGTGCCGCATTTCCTGGAGATGGGATTCCGGCTCTCCGGCATGGGCGTGGCGACGCTGGTGCAGGCGACGACGGGCATCAACTGGGCGGAAGTCACCTTCCGGCTGGAAGCGGGCGGTGCACTGCCTGTCTTTACCTTCACCCCACCCGGTGCGGTCGGCCAGCTGCGGTTACGGCAACCGGCGCAGCTTCAGGCGGCTGAACGCTGGATTGATCAGCATCAGCAGGGTGCGCTGTTGCCACCACTCAGATTGCCGGCATTACAGGTTTCACCCCGATCCTCACTCTATGCCGATCTGACCCGACACGCGGGCATTCTGGCAACGTTCAGCCTGACGGCCGCTACGCGCGAACCCATTATGACCACCTTTCAGCAGGTGATTGCCGCGCAATCCGTTACAGCCGGGAGAGACAAAGTATGTGCAGGATGATTCTGGCGCATGGTCAGTTCGACAGCGCACAGATTTTAGAGGCGGCGCGCGCCATGAGCTGCGGTGAAGGCGCTGAACACGATAGCCCGATTAAATCGCATCCCAACGGCTGGGGCTGTCTGTGGCTGGAAGAGGGCGAGATTCGAACCCTGCACGGCACCGGCCCGTTCGCCGACGCCCTGCCGGGCATTGATGTGGATCGCCTGCGCAGCCGCTTTCTGGCGGTGCATGTGCGTCACGCCACGCTGAGTAAAAATCAGGGGATCGAATTTTCGCATCCGCTGTGGCGCAACAGCGCCGGACATCAGTGGTACATGATGCATAACGGCTTTCTGCCGACGATTTACCGCCAGCTTGGCCTGGCGGAATCCCGCTTCGATTCCGAAGAGTATCTGCGCTACCTGGTGGATCAGACCACACCCGCCGATTTCACCCGCGACTATCTGCGCGCAAAGATGGCGCAGGTTGAGCCAGGCGGTAGCGCAGGCAATGCCATTTTTGTCACCCGCGACAAAGCCTGGGCGTGGCAGTGGCATCCGCACGATACGCCTTTCCCTGACTACTTTACGATGCATTTTCGGCAACAGGACGGTTGCACGCTGATCGCCTCTGAACCCGTAACAATACCAGGCAGCGCCGGCAGCTGGCGGCGAATGAACAATCATGAACTCTATGAAATACCGTTTAGGGAGTGATAAACATGGCTATTTTCAATCAGTTCCGCGTGATTAATCCCAACATGTTTGTGGAATCGACCTGGCTGGATGACATCGTCACTGCACGGGTGCCGCTGCTGGTGCTGCGTAATTTCCTGACGCCAGAGGTGCGGGAAACGGTGGTGGCTGACCTGCAGCGCTGCCGGGAAAAGATCCGTGTCTCTCACTATCCCAATGGCGCGCTGACCACGCTTGGTCCCTATCTGGCGCGCCATACGGCGGCACCCGATAACTATTTTACCGAGCTGCGTGATATCCAGCCGGCGTTGCCGCCCTCGCTGAATTCACTGCGCGAACTGATTTACGGCTGGGTGCAGCATGCGCTGCGGCTGGAAAGTTTAAACATCGCCCATGAACCGGGTCGTGGCGACTACGCCGGTTCTATCGTGCGCTTTCATGCCGATGGCGTCGCGAACCCGCTGCATAACGACAATATCGTGCGCGACGCCGCAAAGACCTCGCTGGTGGTGACGCAGATCCTGCATCAGCTCAGCTGCGTGGTCTGCCTGCAGGAGTGCAACGCAGGTGGCGCGCTACGTATCTACAACAAAAAGTGGATGCCGGAGGATGAGCAGTTCAAAACCGCCGGTGAGCTGGGCTATCGCAGTGGTGTGATTGAAAACAGCGAGATCTGCGAATTTTCACCACGCAGTGGTGATATCTATCTGTTTAATCCTGCTTTTTATCACGAGATCGACCGGGTTGAAGGTGATACCCGCATCACCATGGGGTTCTTTTTCGGGCTGACCGATAAAAAGATGAAACACGCTATCGCCTGGAGCTAAGCCGGGTTGTGCAGGAATTTTTGCCAGAAGAGGAGAAGGGAATGACGACGTTTGAAAAAATTACTGCGCTGCTGGATCAGCATCAGGCCAGCTACCGCGTGGTGGAGCATGAGGCAGTCGGGCAGACCGATCAGATCAGCCAGATCCGCGGCAACGCGCTGGGCCAGGCGGCCAAAGCGATGGTACTGGAGGTCACTATGCCGGACGGTGCGCCATCGCGTCAGCTGCTGGCGATTGTGCCGGGTGACTGCCGGATCAATTTCAAAAGCGCGGCGCGCGCCATCGGCGGCAAAAAGTCCTCGTTCGCCGCGCCAGAGCTGGCGCAGGCACTGACCGACTGTGTGATGGGGGCTGTGCCGCCGTTTAGTTTTGATGACCGGCTGGCGCTGCGGGTCGATACCCGGCTGCAGCAGGTCGGCACATTATGGTTTAACGCGGGCGAGCTGGAGAAGTCGATCGCGCTGGCTGCAGATGACTATTTTCGCATCGTGGGTGAAGGCTGTTGTGCTGATATCGCCTCCCCGATTGCGATCACCGCCTGACGGCGGCTCAAGGAGTTTCAGATGTCGGTAAAAGATATGCTGTTAGCGCTGTGCGTGGTGGTAGCGTGGGGCGTGAATTTTGTGGTGATTAAGCTCGGGTTGCAGGGCATGCCGCCTTTTTTGCTGGCCGGACTGCGTTTCGCCCTGGTCGCCTTTCCCGCTATTTTCTTTGTGCGTCGCCCGCCGATCCCGCTGCGCTGGCTGGTGGTTTACGGCATGACCATCAGTTTTGGTCAGTTTGCGTTTTTGTTTCTGGCGATCAAGCTCGGCATGCCAGCCGGTCTGGCGTCGCTGGTGCTGCAGGCACAGGCGTTCTTTACCCTGTTGCTGGGTGCGCTGCTGCTGGCAGAGAAGCTGCGCTGGAATCATATCGTCGGGATTATTATCGCCACGCTGGGGATGTTTATGCTGGCGACGGCGGGGATGGAAGGGCAGACCAGCGCCGGGATTACGCTGACGACTATGATGCTGACCCTGTCGGCGGCGCTGTCATGGGGGCTGGGGAATATCACCAATAAGATTATTATGCGGAACCGCAGTGTGCCGATTATGTCGCTGGTGGTCTGGAGTGCGCTGGTGCCAGTCATTCCGTTCTTTGCCTGTTCGCTGCTGTTTGAGGGGCAGCCCGCCATCGTTAATAGCCTGTTGCATATCGGCCTGCAGACCGTGCTGGCGCTGTTCTACCTGGCGTTTGTCGCCACCATTGTCGGTTACGCTATCTGGGGGAATTTACTGAGTCGCTATGAAACCTGGCGTATCGCGCCGCTGTCGCTGCTGGTACCGGTGGTAGGGATCATTACCGCCGCGCTGGTGCTGGATGAGCACCTCTCTGGTCAGCAGATGCTGGGGGCGGGGGTGATTATTCTGGGGCTGCTGGTGAATGTGTTTGGTGGCGTGCTGGGTCAGCGTCTGGCGATGCGAACGCAGCTTTAAAGATAGCCATAAGAGCAAAAAAAAACGCCGCATGCGCGGCGTTGAGATTGTTGAAAAAGTCTGCCCTGGCTCGCTGTAAGATCCAGCCAGCGAAGGGAACAAAGTCAGATCGGAAAGTTGAAAAAACTGCCATCCCTGGCACGCTCGGCCCACGCCATCCCTGGCGCGGGACGCTTTCCTCCTCTGACCTTATTCCCTGCGCTTTTAGCGAATGCGTTGCTGCCAGGTTCACCCAGCTTTGGCTTTGTCAGCAGTCTGACGCCGCTAACGCGGCGTTTGTCAGACATTACTTCAGAATCTCAATACGGCGTGGTTTCGCCTCTTCCGGCACCAGTCGTTCAAGATCGATGCTCAGCAGACCATTTTCAAGGCGGGCATCGCGTACCACTATGTGGTCGGCGAGCTGGAATTTACGCTCGAAGTTACGCTCGGCGATACCCTGATACAGGTACTTACGCTCGGCCTGCTCTTCAGGATGGGCACCCCGCACGATCAGCACGTTATCGTGCGCCGTGATATCCAGTTCGCTCTGAGAAAAACCGGCCACCGCAATGGTAATGCGATAGTGATTTTCATCGACCAGTTCAACGTTATAGGGAGGATAGCCGCCATTGCTCTGATTCTGATTAGATTCGAGCAGGTTAAACAGGCGATCAAAACCGATAGCAGAGCGATAAAGTGGGGTGAGATCAAAGTTACGCATATTAAGACTCCTGAAATTCAGCAAGTTTTGGCAACCTTCCACAACTGGACAGGCTGGATACGGCACCTCACTGTCCCTTGCGGCGACGGTGAGTGCGTCCGTAAACTAAAAATGGGTGTCACAAAACGATTTTCAAGAGGGCGAAATGCAATTTTTTTCGCCAAATTGCGGAAATGACATACACTCAGGACTACTTTTGCCAGACGCAGACGGACTTCGCCCCAGAGTGTTGACGTTGTCTGGCAAGCCAACTCAGCCAGGCTTATGCCATGGCTGAAGGGATGATGATGATGAAATTGATGAAAACCTTACCTCTGGCTGGAATGGTGTGCTGCGCTATGGCAACAACAGGCTGTTCCAGCGTGATGTCTCATACCGGTGCGAGTCAGGGCTATTATCCCGGCACCCGTGCCAGTGCCGACATGCTGACGGATGGTGATACCAGCTGGGCGCTGAAGCCGCTGGCGTTAATCGATCTTCCTTTCTCTGCCGTGCTGGATACGCTGCTGCTGCCGTGGGACTACTACCGTAGCGACAAAGACAAATCTCTCGACTCCCCACGTGAACGTATCCTGCAGAGCGAAAGGCTGGCGCATACCCAGGAAAGCCTTGCGCAGGCGCAGCCTATGCCACCTATGCGGTCACAGCCGCAACCGTAAAGAGCTGCCGCCAGCCATTCACCTCACGCATAAAAGCAATTTGTGACCCGTCCGGTGACCAGACTACCGCGTCACCTGACGGTGCTTCTTCCGTTCTGCGTGTCAGACGCTGACACGTGCCGCTCTCAACCTCACATCGCATCACGCTGTTATCGCAGATAAAGGCAATTGACTGGCCGTCAGGATGCCAGCTAAAAGCGGACTGAATGCTGTGGCTGAGTTCGGTGATCTGACGCGGTTCGCCGCCGTTGGGAGAGACCGTCCAGAGCTGGATCACCGCGCCGGCATCCGCCATCAGAAACGCGATCTGGCTGCCATCGGGCGCAGTACGCAGCCAATGGCGCGGTTGTAGCGCCACGCCACGGCTGTGCGTCAGGCGACGCTGCTGCACACCAGCCGGTGGCGCAGGTAACTGCTGGCTGCTGCCCTCCAGCGGCCTCTCTCCGGCGCGGGCGTAATCCTCCAGCGCGTCCGGCAGATCAACAATAAAAATTTCAGGCCGTTTCTCGCCCTGCGCCGTCAGCGTGTCGCCAATAAAAGCGATGGCCCAGCGCTGCCAGCTGCCGTCCGGTTTCTGATAGCCACGCTCACCGACCCAGCACTCCTCATAAGCACGATTAATCTGGTCACTGCCTGGCTGCGGTTCCGCATGCGTTCTGCTCACCAGCAGGCAGAAATAGCTGCCGTCATACTCGCGCGGATGCTGTTTAACCGGCGTCACCGCGTGAAGCGGCACCGCGATACCGACGTTGCGCAGATCGAGACGGCTATCCAGCTCATGCATGACATGGTCATTGTAGGTAAAGCTCAGGCGTGAACCATCGGGGCTGAAGACATGTACATGCGAGCCGCCGCGCAGCGCGCCAGGGGTAAAGGGCGGCGTGATATCGCAGGCATCCAGATTCACCGCCGCGCCGTTCTGAACGATCACACCGCGCCGGTGGTGGAAGTCATACTGCCAGCTGTCATCGGGATGTTCCGGGCCATGAATGCAGACGTAGCGTGGGGGCAGATCGGGGCTGACCGTCACGACGCCGACGTGGGCACCGTGCCGGGCCTGATAGAGCACCTCAACGTCACCGGTCATCACATTGACCCGCTCAATGGTCTGGCTGGTAAAGGAGGCACCTGATGGACGGACGTCAAACGCCAGCCACTGGCTGTCGGCCGTCCAGACATTGATATTGGTGAGCTGATGCTGACGGGCAGCAAAGGTGATCTGTTTTTCTGACATGATAAAACCCACGGAGAAAGCGTTGCCCGACAAATTACGCGATTCCGTTTTGCGGTGCAGCTTTTTTGGCGGGGTAAGGGAGCCGGGCCGCTGCGGCCCGGCAGAGAACAGGGCCGTTACAGCACTAACTCTTCAATGGCATGAGCGACGCCATCTTCCATATTGGTTTTAGTGATAAACTGCGCGATTTTCTTAACAGAATCAATGGCATTACCCATGGCGACACCCGTGCCAGCATATTCAATCATCGCCAGGTCATTCTCCTGATCGCCAATCGCCATCACTTCTTCCTGCTTCAGGCCGAGCTTCTCCGCCAGCATTCTGACGCCCTGGCCTTTGTTCACCCGGCGATCGAGGATTTCGAGGTAATACGGCGCACTTTTCAGGATGGTGTAAGTCTGCTGAGCATGCTCGGGCAGGCGGGCAATCGCCGCGTCGAGCAGGGCGGGCCGATCGATCATCATCAGTTTCGGGAAGCGCATAGCGCGATCCATCTCTTCCACCGCGCGATAGCGCACCGGAATGCCGGTCAGGCTCGCTTCATGGATGGTGTATTCACTGATGTCTTTGTTCGGCGTGTAGAGATGAGATTTGTCGAACGCCTGGAAATGGACGCCAAGCTCACGTGCCAGATTCTCAATGTAGAGGTAATCGTCAAAGGTCAGCGTCACTTCTGCCACACACTCACCATCTGCCGCCTGATGAACCAGCGCACCGTTGTTGCTGATCGCGTACTGGCCGGGCGCCTGCATATCCAGCTCCATCAGATAGCGCTGGATACCTACAAACGGCCGACCCGTGGTCAGCACAATCGACACGCCCTGCTTACGGGCACGATCCAGGGCGGATTTCACCCCCGGCGTGATCTCATGTTGCGGATTGAGCAGGGTGCCATCCATGTCGATAGCGATCAATTTAATAGCCATAGAGTCCTCGTAGCGTCTGGGTTTTGTTCAATGCTAGCGCGATTCAGCGCACATTGACTAGTTTCCTGGCAGGCGGGAATGGCCAGGAAACCGCCAGGGTCAGGCGGTAAAGAGATCGCGGTGGATTTTAATCACGGCTTTTCGGATAGTTGCGGGTTCGCCTGGCGCGCAGCAGGGGCGATGAATATCGTGCGGGAAAAACAGCGCGAACATGTCGGGCAGCAGCGTAATCACTGACTCATTTAATATCTTCTGATAAAAAACGACGTCACGCTCCTGGGCGAAATCTTCGGTGATGTGCTGATCGGGATGGGCGCGGGCCACACCAATATTCTCGGTGCCTGCCAGCAGATACTGAATATCGATGTAGTTAAAGTGGGACTCTGCACGACGCGCGCTGGCCGGTTCGGTCATCATCTCCTGCACCAGACAGAACATTTTGTTGTCAGGCTGGATCTCATATTTGCCGGTGTCCAGCTGGCTGAAATCGGTTCCCGCAATCCAGCTTATCGCCTGATCGATGACCGGATGAAAGGCGTGACGTTCTCTGTTCCAGTCGTGACGATCGCAAACAATCATGGTGTAACTCCCTGTAAAAATGAGTGCGCCGGAATAGCGCAAAGAGAGGCAAGAGTAAGGGAGCTCAGCGGGTTAAAACGTGATCGGGGTCGCAGCATGCGGGCAGCAGGACCCGCCTCGCAGGGTTTTCGCCCATACGGCACAAAAAAAAGGCCATCACCTGAGTGATGGCCTTTTATGTCCGCTATCTGTTAAATATCGATATTGGCCGCTTTCAGCGCATTCTCTTCGATGAAGGCGCGGCGCGGCTCGACCGCATCGCCCATCAGGGTCGTGAACAGCTGGTCAGCACCGATCGCATCTTTAATAGTGACGCGCAGCATACGACGGCTGTCTGGATCCATGGTGGTTTCCCACAGCTGATCCGGGTTCATCTCGCCCAGACCTTTATAGCGCTGGACCGACAGGCCACGACGCGACTCTTTCACCAGCCACTCAATCGCCTGTTCGAAGCTTGCCACCGGCTGACGACGCTCACCACGTTCAATGTAAGCATCTTCTTCCAGCAGACCACGCAGTTTGCCACCCAGAGCACAGATTTTGCGGTACTCAGGTCCCTGAACAAACTCAGCTTCCAGCGGATAGTCGGTATCCACACCGTGGGTACGGACGCGCAGCACCGGCTCGAACAGGTTCAGTTCGCGGTTTTCACGCACCTGTGCCAGATAAGTACTGCCGTGCGCTTCACGCTCCGTCAGATAGCTCACCAGGCCGTTCAGCCAGGTAGTGACCTCTGCTTCGTTGCTCAGGTCGCTCAGCGTGTCGTGATAAATCATCGCACGCAGCATGGCCATCGGATAACGGCGTTCCATACGCTTGATCATCTTCTGGGTGCTGTTGAAGTCAGAGACCAGCGTCTCCAGCGGCTCACCGCCCAGCGCAGGCGCGCTGGCATTGGTGTGCAGCGTTGCACCATCAAGGGCGATAGCGATCTGGTATTGGTCCATCGCCTCGTCATCTTTGATGTACTGCTCCTGCTTGCCTTTCTTCACTTTGTAGAGCGGCGGCTGGGCGATATAGACGTGGCCGCGCTCAATGATTTCAGGCATCTGACGATAGAAGAAGGTCAGCAGCAGGGTTCGGATGTGTGAACCATCGACGTCGGCATCGGTCATGATGATGATGCTGTGATAGCGCAGCTTGTCCGGGTTGTACTCATCGCGACCAATACCGCAACCCAGTGCGGTGATCAGCGTGGCCACTTCCTGCGAGGCGAGCATCTTGTCGAAACGCGCTTTCTCAACGTTCAGGATCTTACCTTTCAGCGGCAGAATCGCCTGGTTTTTACGGTTACGGCCCTGTTTGGCCGAGCCGCCTGCGGAGTCACCCTCCACCAGGTAGATTTCAGAGAGCGCCGGATCACGCTCCTGACAATCCGCCAGTTTGCCTGGCAGACCAGCCAGATCCAGCGCGCCTTTACGGCGGGTCATTTCACGGGCGCGGCGTGCTGCTTCACGGGCACGTGCGGCATCGATAATTTTGCCCACGACGATTTTGGCGTCTGACGGGTTTTCCAGCAGGTATTCTGCCAGCAGTTCATTCATCTGCTGCTCAACCGCCGATTTCACCTCTGACGAGACCAGTTTGTCTTTGGTCTGTGAGGAGAATTTTGGATCCGGCACTTTTACCGAAACCACGGCGATCAGGCCTTCACGCGCATCATCACCGGTGGCGCTGACTTTGGCTTTCTTGCTGTAACCCTCTTTATCCATGTAGGCATTCAGGGTACGCGTCATCGCTGCGCGGAAACCGGCAAGGTGCGTACCGCCATCGCGCTGCGGGATGTTGTTGGTAAAGCAGTAAATATTTTCCTGGAAGCCGTCGTTCCACTGCAGCGCCACTTCCACGCCAATGCCATCTTTCTCGGTAGAGAAATAGAACACGGTAGGGTGAATCGGAGTTTTGTTTTTGTTGAGGTACTCAACAAACGCCTTGATACCGCCTTCGTAATGGAAGTGGTCGGTTTTGCCATCACGCTTGTCTTCCAGGCGAATCGACACGCCCGAGTTCAGGAACGACAGTTCGCGCAGGCGTTTTGCCAGAATCTCATACTCGAAATCGCGCACGTTGGTAAAGGTTTCATAGCTTGGCCAGAAACGCACGCGGGTACCGGTGATGTCGGTATCACCAGTGACCGCCAGCGGTGCCTCAGGTACGCCGTGGACGTAAATCTGCTGATGGACTTTGCCTTCGCGACGAATGGTCAGCTCCAGCTTCTGCGACAGGGCGTTAACGACAGAGACGCCCACGCCGTGCAGGCCGCCGGAGACTTTATAGGAGTTATCGTCGAACTTACCGCCCGCGTGCAGCACGGTCATGATCACTTCAGCGGCGGAAACGCCCTCTTCTTCGTGAATACCGGTTGGAATACCGCGTCCATCATCCTGCACCGAGACGGAGTTATCCGCATGGATAGTGACTACGATGTCACTACAGTGACCAGCGAGCGCTTCGTCGATTGCGTTATCCACGACCTCGAATACCATGTGATGCAGACCGGTACCGTCATCGGTATCGCCGATATACATGCCCGGGCGTTTGCGTACCGCATCAAGTCCTTTCAGGACTTTAATACTTGAGGAGTCATAAGAATTCGACATCAACGTTTCTCGCTCATTTTAATCTTCAGGTTGAACCGCTATTTTACCCTGTTCCACGCGGAACATCTTGCCCTTTTCGTCGGTCATGTCGATTACATGTCCGGCAGAAATGGCGCTGACAAACACCTGAGCCTGAGTGGCTTTTAACCGGTCCGCCAGCAGGCGCCGACGGCTTTCATCCAGCTCAGAAGCAAAGTCATCAATGAGGTAAATACAGCGGCGTCCGCTCTGGCTTGTCAGGAACTCGCCCTGTGCCAGACGCAATGCACACATCAGCAGTTTCAACTGCCCGCGTGAGAGTAAATCTTCGACCGGCGTCCCTTCAGCGCGAATACGAAAATCGGCTTTATGGGGGCCGCTGGCGGTATAGGTCAGTGCGCGATCGCGCTCAAAATTACGTTCCAGCAGTTCGGCGTAGTCGCTCTCTTTGTCCCAGCCACGCTGGAAGGAAAAGCGCAGCTCAAACTCCGGCAGAAACTGGGCGCAGGTGGCAGTGATCTCCGCTGAAATCGCCGCACTGTATTCCGCCCGCCACTGGCTGATCTGTTCCGCCAGCGGAACCAGCTCCTGATCCCAGGGACGAATCTGGCTGTAACGTGAAACCTGGCGCAGCGCCGCGTTTCGCTGCTTAAGCAGGCGGCGCATGTTGTTCCAGGCGTTAAAGAAGCCCGGCGTGTTATGGAAACAGCCCCAGTCCACATAGGCTCTGCGGTATTTGGGGCCGCCATTCAACAAACTAAAGCCTTCCGGCGTAATTAACTGCATCGGCAGCAGCTGCGCCAGCTCCGCGACCTTGTGACCATCGCTGCCGTCAATGCGCACTTTGCTGTCACCGGCCCGGTTTTTGGTCAGCCCGACGGAGATTTCCCGCTCTTTGCTTTCCAGTCGTCCGTGCAGTACGAACGCTGCCTCGTCGTGACGGATCACGCGGCCCGCCTGCAGGCTGCGAAACGAGCGGCCATGCCCCAGCGTATGGATCGCCTCTAAAACGCTGGTTTTGCCGCTGCCGTTGACGCCCACCAGGAAATTAAAGCCGGGTGCCAGCTGCAGGTCAGCCTGCTCGATATTACGAAAATCTTTGATAAGAAGGCGGGTTAAAGCCATGAATCAATCCAGCGTGAAGGGCAATAGTCGGGATGAATGGGTTTGCCTTATAACACAATCCAGTGCGTTGACGGCGAAGCAGGTTTGCCCGATATCGCCGTCACCAGGACGATATGTAACACCTACAAGCGCATGGGCATCACGACGTAGGCCGCTGCGGGACTTGCTACATCTTCAATCTGCACGCTCGACACCGAATCCGTCAGCAGCAGGCGGACGTTTTCGCACTTCAGCGCGTTCAGCACATCCAGCACATAACTGACGTTGAAGCCAATCTCCAGTTCCGTGCCGTTATAGCTGACATCCAGCATCTCTTCCGCTTCTTCCTGTTCAGGGTTATTGGCAGTGATCTTCAGCTGATTCTCAGTGATATAGAGGCGAACGCCGCGGAACTTCTCATTCGAGAGGATCGCCGCACGGGCAAACGCCTGTTTGAGCAGATCGCAGCCTGCTTCCAGCGCTTTGTCGGGATTCTTCGGCAGTACGCGGCGATAATCGGGGAAACGACCATCAACCAGCTTAGAGGTGAAGATATAGTCACCGACGTGCGCCCGGATGTTGCTGCCGCCAATCTGAACCTGCAGCGGATTCTCGCCGCCATCCAGCAGACGCAGCAGCTCAATCACGCCTTTACGCGGCACAATCACCGAGTGACTCGGCAGCGCCTGACCAATCGGCATGGAGCAAACGGCCAGACGGTGACCATCAGTGGCCACAGTGCGCAGCTCTTCCCCTTCGGTTTCAAACATCATGCCGTTGAGGTAGTAACGCACATCCTGATGCGCCATCGAGAACTGCGTCGCTTCGATCAACCGTTTCAGGGTCGCCTGTGGCAGGGTGAATTCAACTTCACTCTGCCAGTCGTCCAGATTCGGGAAGTCACTGGCGGGCAGGGTCGACAGCGAAAAACGGCTGCGGCCAGAGCGAACCAGCATGCGATCGCCTTCCAGCGCCAGCGTAATTTCTGCGCCATCGGGCAATCCGCGACAGATATCGAGGAATTTGCGCGCTGGCACGGTGGTGGAGCCAGGCTCATGCGCCTGCGTCAGCGCTACGCGCGCGACCATCTCCATTTCCAGATCGGTACCGGTCAGTAACAGCGACCCTTCCGTTACCTGCAGCAGCAGGTTTCCAAGGATCGGCAGTGTCGGACGACCGCCCAGCGGGCCACTTACTTGCTGCAGCGGCTTCAGCAGCTGCTCACGTTCAACAATAAATTTCATAGCGTCAGGAAGATAATGTTCTGATGAGATTAGAGAAATCTTCTTTGATATCGTGGCTCTCTTCACGCAGCTGCTCAATCTTGCGGCAGGCATGAAGCACCGTTGTGTGGTCGCGACCCCCAAAAGCATCGCCAATTTCTGGCAAGCTGTGGTTCGTCAACTCTTTTGCCATCGCCATCGCCATCTGGCGCGGACGCGCTACCGAGCGCGAACGGCGCTTGGAGAGCAGATCCGCCACCTTAATCTTGTAGTACTCAGCCACGGTCTTCTGAATATTATCGATGGTGACCAGCTTTTCCTGCAGCGCCAGCAGATCGCGCAGCGCTTCGCGCACGAAGTCGATGGTTATCGCCCGGCCGGTAAAGTTGGCATTGGCGATCACGCGATTCAGCGCGCCTTCCAGTTCACGCACGTTAGAGCGTAAACGCTTGGCAATAAAGAAGGCGACTTCACCCGGCAGACGGATGTCGTTCTCATCTGCTTTTTTCATCAGGATTGCCACGCGCGTTTCCAGCTCAGGCGGCTCGATCGCCACCGTTAAACCCCAGCCGAAACGTGACTTAAGACGATCCTCCACCCCATTGATCTCTTTTGGATAGCGATCCGAGGTGAGGATGATCTGCTGATTGCCTTCTAATAAGGCATTAAAGGTGTGGAAGAACTCTTCCTGCGACCGCTCTTTATTCGCAAAGAACTGAATGTCATCGATCAGCAGCGCATCGACAGAACGGTAATAGCGTTTGAACTCTTCAATCGCGTTGTTCTGCAGCGCTTTAACCATATCCTGCACAAAGCGCTCGGAGTGCATGTAAACCACTTTTGCATTGGGTTTACGGGCAATGATGCCGTTGCCTACGGCGTGCAGCAGGTGCGTTTTACCGAGACCGGTGCCGCCATACAGAAACAGCGGGTTGTAAGCGCCGCCTGGATTATCCGCCACCTGACGTGCCGCCGCGCGCGCCAGCTGGTTGGATTTACCCTCGACAAAGTTATCGAAGTTATGACGGTTATTCACATTCGAGCGATAGGTGACGTCGGCCGGTGCCGGGACATTATCCCAGCTGGGACGCAGGATCTGCGTTGGGGCCGGACGGATGTGACTCTGCACGGGCATGACGGGCGCGCTGACGCTGGCCATCACCGGCTGGCTGACCGCTGCCGCTGGCTGCTGAACCGGGCGCGTACCCACTTCAAAACGCAGCGCAGGCACGTTCGGACCACAGAATTCATTCAGCAGTGCATTGATACTGTTAAGGTATTTGTCCCGGACCCAGTCGAGTACGAAGCGATTTGGAGCATACAAGGCAAGCGTATTGTCGTTTAACTCAGCCTGCAGTGGACGGATCCACATGCTGAATTCGGTGGCAGGAAGCTCATCCTGCAAACGGGCAAGACACTGTTGCCAAAGCGTAAGTGACACGGCGGACTCCACTCGTACAAATTCGAAAAGAATAGTAGGCGTTACTCTAAGAAACGTTCATTTTTGACACAGACGCTAAGAAAGCGCCTGCGACCGCTATCAGCGGTTTCCCGTCCTGCAATCACCGGAGGATCGTCAGCGGAAGGGCGGATCATAGCGCAAAGCGAGACAGAGATCTTCCCTTTCTACACAGTTTTGATCCTTTTTATCCACAGGCCGGAGACGCGCAAAGAAGTTTACGCCAGTTGCGGGAAAAACCAGCAGGGATCTGGCGCAATGCGCTAAATTTTCGGGCGACATCTCATTTTATCCCCAGGATCCGGCAAGCCGATCGCAATAAGATCCCGTACGATCCTTGCGCTTTGGAACGGAGCCCGTATAATCCTTCACCCGACATTATGCTGTAAGGCGCAACGTCGGGTCTCAGCGGGCTGTATGCGGGTTTTCAGGCACGACAACACGCGAAGTAAATTGACTCGGGACTGTACAATTATTACAATCCCGCCTCTTTATTAAAGACACATTGAGGCGTAGGTCGATTTACTGGCCCGAAACGCGTCATCCAGTGAAAATTTTCAAGTTTAGGTAGAAACCGCCATGAAACGCACTTTTCAACCGTCCGTACTGAAGCGCAACCGTTCACACGGTTTCCGTGCTCGTATGGCAACAAAAAATGGTCGTCAGGTTCTGGCACGTCGTCGTGCTAAAGGCCGTTCTCGTCTGACCGTTTCTAAGTAATAAAGCAAGCCCTGATGGGTAAGCTCGCATTTCCCAGGGAGTTACGTTTGTTAACTCCCACTCATTTCACTTTCGTCTTCCAGCAGCCACAACGGGCTGGCACGCCGCAAATTACTATTCTCGGCCGCCTTAACGCGCTGGGGCATCCCCGCATCGGTCTCACCGTCGCTAAAAAACATGTGAAACGCGCTCATGAACGCAACCGGATCAAGCGATTGACCCGCGAAAGCTTTCGTCTGCGTCAACATGAACTGCCGTCGATGGACTTCGTGGTGGTCGCGAAGAAGGGGGTTGCCGATCTGGATAACCGTATGCTGGCGGAAGCGTTGGAGAAATTATGGCGTCGTCACTGTCGCCTGGCGCGCGGCTCCTGATCGTCCTGATACGCGTCTATCAACGCGGTATCAGTCCATTACTGGGACCACACTGTCGGTTTCACCCGACCTGCTCTCATTACGGAATTGAGGCGTTACGCAGGTTCGGCCTGATAAAAGGCAGTTGGTTGACATTAAAACGCGTATTAAAATGCCACCCTTTGAACCCGGGTGGTGACGATCCTGTGCCGCCAAAAACCTTTGATACCAGAGAACATTAACGATGGATTCGCAACGCAATCTCTTTCTCATCGCTTTTCTGTTCGTGACCTTTATGATCTGGCAAGCCTGGCAGACGGACCACGCTCCGCAGCCACAGCAGACGCAGACCACACAGGGCACCAACAGCGTAGCGGGTGATACCGCCAGTCAGGGTGTACCGGCCAGCGGTCAGGGCCAGACGATCACCGTTAAGACTGATGTCCTGTCATTGAATATCAACACCCGCGGCGGTGATGTTGAACAGGCACAGCTGCTGACTTTCCCGGACAAACTGGGTTCAGACCAGCCGTTCCAGCTGCTTGAAACAACGCCAGCGTTCCTTTATCAGGCTCAGAGTGGTTTAACCGGTCGTAATGGTCCGGATAACCCGAACAACGGTGCGCGTCCGCTGTTCACCACTGCGCAGGATCACTTCGAGATGGCTGATGGCCAGTCCGAACTGCGTGTGCCGATGACCTATACCGCTGAAAATGGCGTGGTTTACACCAAAACCTTCATCTTCAAGCGTGGCGAATATGCCGTTAATGTCGATTATCATGTCAACAACACCACTCAGCAGCCGCTGGAAGTGTCACTGTTTGGCCAGCTGAAGCAGACGATTGATCTGCCTAAGCATCGCGATACCGGCAGCAACAACTTTGCTCTGCACACCTTCCGTGGCGCGGCCTACTCCACCAGCGAGTCGAAATATGAGAAGTATAAATTCGACACCATCGCGGACAACGAGAACCTGAACGCAACCACCAGCAATGGCTGGGTGGCGATGCTGCAGCAGTACTTTGCGACTGCATGGGTTCCGCGTACTGAAGGCACCAACACCCTTTACACCAGCAACCTGGGTAACGGCGTGGCAGCGATTGGCTATAAATCTGCACCGGTCACCATCGCTGCAGGCGCTCAGCAGAATCTGGGTGCAACGCTGTGGGTCGGCCCGGAAATTCAGGACAAGATGGCCGCGATTGCGCCGCACCTTGATCTGACCGTGGATTACGGCTGGTTGTGGTTTATCTCTCAGCCGCTGTTCAAGCTGTTGAAATTTATCCACAGCTTCATCGGTAACTGGGGCTTCTCCATTATCGTGATCACCTTCATCGTGCGCGGCATCATGTACCCGCTGACCAAAGCGCAGTACACCTCGATGGCTAAGATGCGCATGCTGCAGCCGAAGATTCAGGCGATGCGTGAGCGTCTGGGTGATGACAAGCAGAAGCAGAGCCAGGAAATGATGGCGCTGTATAAAGCAGAGAAAGTGAATCCGCTGGGTGGCTGTCTGCCGCTGGTGATTCAGATGCCAATCTTCCTGGCGCTCTACTATATGCTGTCAGGCTCAGTTGAACTGCGTCATGCGCCATTCATTCTGTGGATCCATGACCTGTCAGCGCAGGACCCTTACTACATCCTGCCGATTCTGATGGGCATCACCATGTTCTTCATTCAGAAGATGTCACCGACCACCGTGACCGATCCGATGCAGCAGAAGATCATGACTTACATGCCGGTGATCTTCACCGTGTTCTTCCTGTGGTTCCCGTCAGGTCTGGTGCTGTACTACATCGTCAGCAACCTGGTAACCATTCTCCAGCAGCAGCTGATTTATCGCGGCCTGGAAAAACGTGGTCTGCATAGCCGCGACAAGAAGAAAGCGTAAGCGATCCAGCGCGGGAGCCATCCCGCTCTAAAATAGTCTATTCTCAGGCGGTCAAAGCGACCGCCTGTGTTTTTTGTAGCGAGAGAAAATTTATGAGCCACAGCGATACCATTGTTGCCCAGGCAACACCGCCCGGACGCGGCGGCGTCGGCATTCTGCGCGTCTCCGGTGCCCAGGCGGCAGAGGTCGCCCGCCAGCTGCTGGGTAAACTGCCTAAGCCGCGATACGCCGATTATCTGCCGTTCACTGACAGCGACGGCAGCGTGCTGGATCAGGGCATTGCGCTGTGGTTTCCTGGCCCCAATTCATTTACCGGCGAAGATGTGCTGGAGCTGCAGGGCCACGGCGGCCCGGTAATTCTCGATCTGCTGCTGAAGCGCATCGTGGCGCTGCCGGGCGTGCGTATCGCTCAGCCGGGTGAGTTCTCTGAGCGTGCGTTTCTGAACGACAAGCTCGATCTGGCGCAGGCCGAAGCGATTGCCGACCTGATTGATGCCAGCTCTGAGCAGGCGGCGCGTTCGGCCGTGAACTCGCTGCAGGGCGCGTTCTCCACCCGCGTCAATCATCTGGTGGAAGCGCTCACTCACCTGCGCATCTATGTCGAAGCGGCTATCGACTTCCCGGATGAAGAGATCGATTTCCTCTCTGACGGCCGAATTGAAGCACAGCTGAATACGGTGATCGGGGACCTGGATGCGGTCCGTGCCGAAGCGCGTCAGGGCAGCCTGCTGCGTGAAGGAATGAAGGTGGTGATTGCGGGCCGGCCTAATGCGGGCAAATCGAGCCTGCTGAATGCGCTGGCAGGCCGTGAAGCCGCTATCGTTACGGATATTGCGGGCACCACCCGTGACGTACTGCGTGAGCATATTCATATAGATGGCATGCCGCTGCATATCATCGACACCGCCGGTCTGCGTGAGGCCAGCGACGAAGTCGAACGCATCGGCATTGAGCGCGCCTGGCAGGAGATTGAACAGGCTGACCGCGTGCTGTTTATGGTAGATGGCACCACCACCGATGCCACCGAAGCGGCGGCTATCTGGCCCGATTTTGTCTCCCGTCTGCCGCCGGAGCTGCCAATTACCGTGGTGCGCAATAAGGCGGATGTCACCGGGGAAGCGCTGGGCCTTACAGAAGTAAACGGTCACTCACTGATTCGCCTGTCGGCACGCACCAGCGAGGGCGTCGATGCGCTGCGGGATCACCTGAAGCAGAGCATGGGCTTCGCGGGCAACATGGAAGGTGGCTTCCTGGCGCGTCGTCGCCATCTGCAGGCGCTGGAGCTGGCGGCCACACACTTACAGCAGGGGAAAGCACAGCTGCTCGGTGCCCGGGCCGGTGAGTTACTGGCGGAGGAGCTGCGTGTTGCTCAGCAGGCGTTAAGCGAGATCACCGGTGAATTCACCTCTGACGATCTGCTGGGCCGTATCTTCTCCAGCTTCTGTATTGGTAAATAGCTTTCCGGGCCTGGCGGCATCGCGCTGTCAGGCCTGATTTCCCGTCTCGCTGCCTCCCCTGTTATTCCCGCCTCTGCGTTGATTCTTGCTGATATGTTATTTTGCGGCGGCACCGCGTTGTCGTATAACGGTAGATGCGCCGATCTGACGTGCGGCTATGATCGCGGTGAGTGAATCCCGCTTCATCCCGCCGTGTCGGGCCGCACGCAAACCCACTACGTGAACACCGTCAGGCGAAATTTTTGCCTGAAAAAGGAGAGTTGCATGAGTACACCGCTCGACACTGCCGCACTGGATACGCTGTTTAATGACGCCCGCACCCACAGTTACTGGCAGGATAAGCCGGTCGATAACGCCCTGCTGGAACAGCTCTATACCTTAACGGCGCTGGGGCCGACCTCGGCGAACTGCTTGCCTGCGCGTTTTGTTTTCGTCACCTCAGCGGAAGGCAAAGAGAAGCTGAAACCGGCCCTCTCGTCCGGCAATCTGGACAAAACCATGAGCGCGCCGGTTACGGTGATCGTGGCCTGGGACCGTGAGTTCTATGAGCAGCTGCCTGCGCTGTTCCCGCATGCAGATGCGCGCAGCTGGTTTACCGGCAGCCCGGAAGCAGCGAAAGAGACGGCTTTCCGTAACAGCAGCCTGCAGGCGGGTTACCTGATCCTGGCAGCCCGTTCGCTGGGTCTGGATGCCGGTCCGATGTCCGGTTTCGATCCGGCCAAAGTCAATGATGCCTTTTTCCCCAACGGCCAGTATCAGGTTAACCTGCTGATTAACCTCGGTTACGGTGAGGCATCAAAACTGCATCCGCGCCTGCCGCGTCTGAGTTTTGAGCAGGCAAGCCGCTTCGCCTGATGCGGCCCGCGTCGCGATTCGGTTCGCGGCGCGTAACTCTGATCCATTCCCGCCAGCCTGTGCTGCCTGATCATCCTATTCTGAATTTAACCCAATCTGTGCTGTTGCTGAGTGCAATAAGGTAGGAAAATTCCTACAATGTTTCTGATGATTATCTGACCATTTTCACGGAGCGACAGATGGCTGGTCATTTTGTACGCTGGACGGGCGATCCCGGCTTCCCGGCTAAAGAGATGTGCATTCCCCAGGCGATTACCGACACGGCACAGCAGTTCGCTGACAAACGCCGTGGACGTTTCCTTGCCGCGCGAACCCTGCTGGCACAGCTGATGCTGCGCGTTTATGGTATTCAAGAGCTGCCACGCCTGATTATCCAGAGCAACGGACGTCCCGTATTTGCTGACAGCGATCTGCCCGATTTCAGCATTGCCTATGCGGGCAATACGGTGGGTGTACTGCTGGCCGAAGAGGGTGGACGTGCCGGTCTGGATATGGAGATTGTGCATGCGCGGAGCCGTCAGACGCAGGCGCAGCTGATTCAGGGATTAACGTCGGGCGAAATCGCCTGGATTAATGCCCAGCAGGATGCCATGGAAGCGGTGACGCAGATCTGGACGTTACGCCAGAGCATTCTCAAGCTGACGGGAGAAGGCGATCGGGGACTGGATTCGCTGCGCCTGCTGCCGGGTGCCGGTCGGCTGCGATCGTCACTCTATCCCGACATTCAGGTGGTGTGTGATGCGGAACCCATGCTGGTCTGGTCGTGTGCGCTGTCGTCTGCGACGCAGCGGCTGTACCTGTGGGAGATGGATAACGACTTTGAATGGCGTGCATTACGTGAAATTGAGATGGGTAAGCCCAACATCGGGCCTCATGCCCTGCGGCTGACCAGTCTGCCCAGCGAGCGCAATCTGCATCCTGAAATGTAAAAAGCCGCAACCGGTGGGTTGCGGCTCTGACTGCGCTTAGTGCGCGTCGATAAAGACAATCTTCAGCACAAACAGCAGCGCAACAATCACCACGCAGGGGCTGATCTCACGCCAGCGGCCGGTACCCAGCTTCATGACACAGTAAGCAATGAACCCCAGCGCAATCCCTTCGGTGATGGAAAAGCTGAAGGGCATCATGGCGGCGGTCACAAACGCCGGAACCGCTTCGGTCAGATCGTCCCAGCGCACGCGCGACAGGCTGGCGGTCATTAACACGCCCACATAAATCAGCGCACCCGCGGCAGCGTAGGAGGGCACCATCGCGGCCAGCGGTGACAGGAAGGTCACCAGCAGGAACAGCAGGCCGGTCACCACAGCCATCAGGCCGGTACGGCCACCAATCGCCACGCCCGAAGTGCTCTCGATATAGGCGGTCACCGATGAGGTGCCCGCCAGCGCGCCACTCACCGAACTGATGCTGTCGACATAAAGCGCCTGCTGCATCCGCGGGAAGGTGCCGGTTTCATCGGTCAGTCCCGCTTTGTCGGTGACGCCGATCAGCGTGCCGGACGAATCGAACAGGTTGACCAGCATAAACGAGAAAATCACGCCTGCCATGCCAATGTTAAACGCGCCTTTGATATCAACCTGACCCACTACCGACGTAATCGACGGCGGCGCTGAAAACAGGCCAACAAACTTCACGTCGCCCAGCATCCAGCCAATACCGGTGGTGATCACCATTGAGATCAGCACCGCCGCGTGGATATTACGTGATGCCAGAATGGCGATAATAAAGAAGCCCAGCGCACCCAGCAGCACGCTGTGCGAGGTCAGGTTGCCTACCGCCACCAGGGTATCGGGATTCGGCACGATAATACCGGCGTTCTTCAGCCCCATCATGGCGATAAACAGACCGATACCGGCGGTAATGCCAACGCGCAGGCTCAGCGGGATATTGGCAATCATCCAGTAGCGAACCCGCAGCAGCGTCAGGATCAGCAGGCCGACCGCGCCCCAGAAGATCGCGCCCATACCGACCTGCCACGAATAGCCCATCGCCCCGACCACCACAAAAGCGAAGAAGGCGTTCAGGCCCATTGCGGGGGCCAGCGCCACCGGCAGATTGGCAAACAGCCCCATCAGAATGCTGCCGAAGGCGGCAATCAGACAGGTGGTCACAAACACCGCCTGGGTATCCATGCCGGCGACGCCGAGGATCTGCGGGTTGACGAAGACGATATAGACCATCGTCAGAAAGGTGGTGATACCCGCGATCACTTCGGTGCGCACCGTGGTGCCATGTTCCTGCAGCCTGAAGATGCGCTGCAAAACGCCTTGCTTGCTCATGCCATCCATCCAGAAGAAAAAATCATCGGCGCGTATCCTGGCGATTTTACCGGGGCAATACAATGATTTTTCGCAACCGATTGCCAGTCTCGCAATCTGCGCTGAGTGCGGTAGAGTGTGGAGCACCCCCCTGAATCGAAGGATAGAGTCTGATGTCAGTTGAATGCGTCTTTTTTGATTGCGATGGCACGCTGGTGGACAGTGAGTTGCTCTGCACCCAGGCCTACGTCAACACCTTTGCCCGTTATGGTCTCGAGCTGTCGCTGCAGCAGATGTTTGAAAAGTATAAGGGCGTCAAACTCTACGACATCATTCGTGATGTGGGTGATGCACATCAGGTGACGTTGCCGATGGAAGAGGTGGAAACTGCCTATCGCGCGGAAGTCGCGCGACTGTTTGATCAGCAACTGCAGCCGATCTCAGGCGCAAAAGCGCTGGTTGAGCAGATCAAAGTGCCGATGTGCGTGGTCTCAAACGGGACGGTAAAAAAGATGCAGCACTCTCTGGGCTTAACCGGCATGCTGCCGCTGTTTGAGGAGCACCTTTATAGCGGCTATGACATTCTGCACTGGAAGCCCGATCCGGAACTGATGTATCACGCGGCGGAACAGATGCAGGTGCCGATTGAGCGCTGCATTCTGGTGGATGACTCCGAAGCGGGTGCCCGCGCCGGTATCGCCGCCGGCATTCCGGTCTACTACTACTGCGCTGACCCGCACAACCCTGAACTGGACCATCCGCTGGTGACGCGCTTCGACGACATGGCGCAGCTGCCTGCGTTGTGGCGCGCCCGCGGCTGGGATCTGGTGTAGCGAGCCAGCATGACGCATACCGTCTGGTTTTTAACTCTGCCCGGTGTCATGGCGCTGGATCTGACCGGCCCTGCCGAGACGCTGAAGCTGGCGGGCGATCGCTTTACGCTGCGCTACATCGGCCCGCAGCCGGAGGTGGTCTGCTCCACCGGCATGACTATTGGCGGCATCGAACCTTTACCGGAACAGTTGCCCGCCGGGAGCCTGCTGGTGGTGCCGGGCGTCTTTGACTCACAGATCTGTTATTCCACACAGCAAGCCGCAGAAGCACGCGACTGGCTGATGCGCCAGCACGCCGCGTTGCGCGCGCAGACCTTTATGCTGGTCTGCGTCTGCTCGGGGGCACTGCTGGCGGCGCAGGCAGGCATGCTGGATGAGGTGCCCTGCACCACCCATCATGATGTGATCGCCCGCCTGAAAGCAGCCGCCCCGCGCGCACGGGTGCAGGAGAATCGGGTGTTTGTCGGGCATGAGAATATCTGGACCAGCGCGGGCATCACGGCGGGCATCGATCTGGCGCTGCATCTGGTGAAGCAGCTCTGCGATACGCCTACCGCGCTGGCGGTGGCGCGGGAAATGGTGGTCTGGTTCCGCCGCGCCGGGGACGATCCGCAGCTTTCACCCTGGCTGCGTTACCGCAATCATATGCATCCGGCCATTCATCGGGCACAGGATCTGATGATTGCCCATCCTGAACACGGCTGGACGCTGACCGAGCTGGCAGGGCGCACCCACGTCAGCAGCCGCCATCTGGCGCGGCTGTTTCGTCAGCATCTGGGGATCAGCGTGCGGGAATACCATGAGCAGCTGCGGGTTGGCGTGGCGCGCCAGCGTCAGCAGCAGGGGGAATCGGCCGAAAAAGCGGCGCTGGCGGCGGGATTTTCATCGGCGCGCCAGCTGCGACGCGCCCGCCAGCGGGAAACCGATCAACTGACGAAGTGACGGGTATCGACACGTTTCAGCGCCATCCCCAGCAGCAGACTGCCGCCCAGCGTCAGCCCGAACACCCAGGGCAGGTCGAGCCACGGACGCGACATATCATCGTAGTGATGCGTACGCAGATAGTGAATGAACAGCGCGTGAAAGCCGTAGATCGGCAGTGAATAGCGTGCAATCACCGTAAAACCGGGCAGCGTGCGCTGATTCAGGCTGTTTTTAAACACAATCAGCAGGCTAATGGCCGCGATAAACACCAGCGGTCCGCAGTAGAGATACCAGGTATCGTTAAACGCTCCGTTGACGATCAGCGCCTTTTTCGTCCCTAACGTAATGCCAATTACGCAGGCGATAAACAGCCCGGCCGCCAGCGGCGTCAGGCCGCGCCGGGTCGTGTCCATTGTGCCGATCGCCCGTCCCAGCAGCGCATAAAGCAGGTAGTAAATGCTGTCCCCGCTGACATAAAGATTCACCGGCAGAAAATGAAACGGGCCCAGCGACTGGCTGGCCGTATTCGGATTAGCGAGCACCGCCAGCACCAGCACCAGCAGCGCCACATAGCGTGCCTGCACGGTTTTCACCTGAATCAGCGGCGACATCAGATAGAGGCCAATCAACGCAAAGAAGAACCAGAGGTGATAAAACACCGGCTTCTGCAGCATCTTCAGGATCGACCGTCCTTCGCTGATCGGCGTCAGCCAGGTGATATAGGCCAGCGAGACCGCGCTGTAAAATAGCAGGCAGAGCACCAGCCGGAGCATATGGCGCGGCTGGGCGCTGCGTTCACCGAAGAACAGATAGCCGGAGATCATAAAGAACAGCGGAACACAGACGCGTGATGCGGAGTTCAGCAGATTCGCCACATCCCAGGTGGTACCCGTTACCGCCATCGGGCCAGTGATATACCAGGTAGTAGTGTGAATCACGATCACCATCAGGCAGGCAACCGCGCGTAAATTGTCGATCCAGTAAATCTTTTGCGGCATGGCGTCCTCTTGCGCATAGCTCCGTGCGCAAAAGGGTAGTCAAATGCGACCAGAGCAACAACCGCTGCCAGCAGGATTCGGAGCCATCTGTATGCCGGCCCCCGAAATTACCATGAAAACGCGCTGGAACCGTCCGGGATTTACGGCTGCACATCGCGCGGTCAAAGGGTATACTGTCGGCCTCTTTTTTTAATCTAACCGAAGCGCGTGCACACTTAACATGCAAAAGTTTGATACCAAAACCTTTCAGGGGCTGATCCTGACCTTGCAGGATTACTGGGCGCGTCAGGGCTGCACCATTGTCCAACCGCTGGACATGGAAGTGGGCGCTGGCACTTCACACCCGATGACTTGTCTGCGCGCACTCGGCCCGGAGCCGATCGCTGCCGCTTACGTGCAGCCATCACGCCGTCCTACCGATGGCCGCTACGGTGAAAACCCGAACCGTCTTCAACACTATTACCAGTTCCAGGTAATCATCAAACCGTCACCGGACAACATTCAGGAGCTCTACCTTGGCTCGCTGAAAGAGCTGGGTATGGATCCGACGGTGCATGACATTCGCTTCGTAGAAGATAACTGGGAAAACCCGACGCTGGGTGCCTGGGGACTCGGCTGGGAAGTGTGGCTCAACGGCATGGAAGTAACGCAGTTCACCTACTTCCAGCAGGTTGGCGGCCTGGAGTGTAAGCCGGTAACGGGTGAGATCACCTACGGTCTGGAGCGTCTGGCGATGTACATTCAGGGCGTCGACAGCGTTTACGATCTGGTCTGGAGCGATGGCCCGCTGGGCAAAACTACCTACGGCGACGTGTTCCATCAGAACGAAGTGGAGCAATCCACCTATAACTTCGAATACGCCGACGTCGATTTCCTCTTTACCTGCTTCGAGCAGTACGAGAAAGAGGCGCAGCATCTGCTGGCGCTGGAAAAACCGCTGCCACTGCCCGCCTACGAACGCATTCTGAAAGCGGCGCACAGCTTTAACCTGCTGGATGCGCGCAAAGCGATCTCGGTAACAGAGCGTCAGCGCTATATTCTGCGCATTCGTACCCTGACCAAAGCCGTGGCTGAAGCTTACTACGCCTCTCGTGAGGCAATGGGCTTCCCGATGTGCAATAACAAAAAGTAAGAGGCAGCCATGACTGAACAAACTTTCCTGGTGGAGATCGGCACCGAAGAGCTGCCACCAAAAGCCCTGCGCAGCCTGGCAGAAGCCTTTGCCGCGCAGGTTACCGCTGAACTGGATGCCGCCAACCTGAGCCACGGCGAGGTCAGCTGGTTTGCTGCGCCGCGTCGTCTGGCGCTGAAAGTCGCAAACCTGAGCGCCTCACAACCCGATCGGGAAGTGGAGAAGCGCGGTCCGGCGGTCGCTGCGGCGTTTGACGCTGACGGCAACGCCACCAAAGCCGCAGAAGGCTGGGCGCGTGGCAACGGCATTACGGTCGATCAGGCTGAACGCCTCGCCACCGATAAAGGCGAATGGCTGGTTTATCGCGCCCAGGTCAAAGGCGAAGCGGCTCAGGCACTACTGCCGGCGATGATTGCGACCGCACTCAGCAAGCTGCCCGTGCCAAAACTGATGCGCTGGGGCGACAGCGATGTGCAATTCGTTCGTCCGGTTCACACCGTGACGATGCTGCTGGGCGATGAGCTGATTCCTGGCACTATTCTGGGCATTAAGTCAGATCGCGTTATTCGTGGTCACCGCTTTATGGGTGAAAGCGAAATCACGCTCGACAACGCCGATCAGTACCCGGATGTGCTGGAAAAACGCGGCCAGGTCATTGCCGACTATCAGGTCCGCAAAGCGATGATTAAAGCTGATGCCGAAGCGGCCGCACGTCGCTTAGGCGGTAACGCCGATATCAGCGACAGCCTGCTGGAAGAGGTGACGTCGCTGGTGGAGTGGCCGGTCGTCCTGACCGCGACCTTTGAAGAGAAATTCCTCAAGGTGCCTGCGGAAGCGCTGGTCTACACCATGAAAGGCGATCAGAAATATTTCCCGGTTTACGACAATGACGGCAACCTGATGCCGAACTTCATTTTCGTCACCAACATCGAATCCAGCGATCCGCGCCAGATTATCTCCGGCAACGAGAAAGTGGTACGCCCACGCCTGGCCGATGCGGAGTTCTTCTTTAATACCGACCGCAAAAAACGTCTGGAAGATCATCTGCCGCGTCTGGAGACGGTGCTGTTCCAGAAAGAGCTGGGCACGCTGCGCGATAAAACCGATCGCATTCAGACCCTGGCGGGCTGGATTGCCGGTGAAATTGGCGCCGATGTGAATCACGCTACCCGCGCGGGCCTGCTGTCGAAGTGTGACCTGATGACCAACATGGTCTTCGAGTTCACCGACACCCAGGGCGTGATGGGCATGCACTATGCGCGTCACGACGGCGAAGCCGAAGATGTGGCGGTTGCGCTGAACGAGCAGTATCAGCCGCGCTTTGCCGGTGACGATCTGCCATCCAGCCCGGTCGCCTGTGCGCTGGCGATTGCCGATAAAATGGATACGCTGGCCGGTATTTTCGGCATTGGTCAGCATCCGAAAGGCGACAAAGATCCGTTCGCACTGCGTCGTGCGGCGCTGGGCGTGCTGCGTATCATCGTTGAGAAGAACCTGCCGCTCGACCTGCAAACGCTGACCGAAGAAGCGGTGCGTCTGTATGGCAGCAAGCTGAGCAACGCTCGCGTGGTGGATGATGTGATCGACTTTATGCTGGGTCGCTTCCGCACCTGGTATCAGGAAGAGGGTCACAGCATCGATACGCTGCAGGCAGTTCTGGCGCGTCGTCCGACCCGTCCGGCTGACTTTGATGCACGTATGAAAGCAGTGTCGCACTTCCGTACGCTGGAAGCCGCTGCAGCGCTGGCAGCGGCGAACAAGCGCGTCTCTAACATACTGGCAAAGTCGACCGAAACGCTGAATGAAAGCGTGCAGGCATCGCTGCTGAAAGAGAACGAAGAGATCCAGCTGGCGACCTTTGTCACCGCACTGAGCAGCAAGCTGCAACCTTACTTTGCTGAAGGCCGCTATCAGGATGCGCTGGTCGAACTGGCCCAGCTGCGTACCGCGGTAGACAACTTCTTCGACAAAGTGATGGTGAACGCCGACGATCAGGCAGTGCGGGTCAATCGCCTGACGCTGCTGTCAAAACTGCGTGAGCTGTTCCTGCAGGTCGCGGATATCTCGCTACTGCAGTAATCCTCTTAGCGTAGTGCGAAAAAGGGACGAGCAATCGTCCCTTTTTTTATGGGATTTTTCAGGCCGGGAGGGCCTCCCGATAGCGTGTTTACTCAAAGCACCTGTCTTAATGCTCAGCTCTGGCTGACGTCTGCAGATGGAGTGGATTGTCTCCGCTTCAGTTGTGCTGAAAATCTTTCTATTCCTCTCTCATCTATATGGTTTTTACCCTGTCCGGTAATGACCGTGGCTGAACCGCTGGTAAAATGCGCTGGCGCGTTGTTGAAAACCGGATACTCGCAACGCCATCTGTAAATATCCGATTTCTGAGAGAGTGACTCCGCAGGGTATGAAACTGACAGCTGCCAGCCACCGCACCCATCACGCCGCAGGCGGCGTCGTCCGCGCAAAGCTCTCGCGCTCAAACAGCGTTTCCGCCAGCTTAACCAATGCCGGACGTTCGACACACCAGTTGGGCACCACGCGACGAAAATTGAGGTAGCCGATCATGCAGCCGGTGGCGATATCCGCCAGATTAAGCTGACCGTTGTTAAGCCATTTGCCCTCGGCGGCCTTTGCTTCCAGCATATCGAGACTACGCTGAATCTTTTCACGATTACGCAGCAGCACCTCTTCCGACTGCAAATCACCCGGTCGCATCTGCTCACGCACGATCACCAGCGCGGCATCACAAACGCCATCCGCCAGCTTTTCCAGCTGACGGATGTTAAGTGACTCAAGCGGATCGGCAGGCAGCAGAGCCGGCTCCGCGCCGCGCAGTTCCAGAAATTCGGCGATGATGCTGGAGTCGAACCAGATTTGCTTATCGTCAGCGACCAGCGCCGGGACTTTGCCCAGCGGATTGTAGTGCGGCACGTGGCTGTCATCGCTGTAAGGCGATGCGTTAACGAATTCAAACGTAATGCCTTTTTCCAGCATGATAATCGAAATCTTACGCACAAACGGGCTGGTATAGCTGCCAATCAGTTTCATCGGGTTCTCCGGATTCAGTGACTATTCGCCAGGAAACATAAAGGGATTGAGACTGCTGCGTGCGAAGCCTTCCTGCTCCATTTTTGCATCGAGTATCAGCGACGCCAGGTCATCGGCCACCGGTTCAATAGCCGGATCTTTCTCCTGATAGAGCATCTTCAGGTAGGTGCCGCAGTCGCCGCAGCTCTCTGCCTTCACCGCCGCATGCTCGCTGTCGAGCGACCAGTAATGCAGATCGCGGGACTGTTCGCACTGGGTACATTTGCTGCGCACCACGTGCCATTCACTTTCGCACAGATTGCAGTGCAGATAGCGCGCACCTTCATGACTGCCCATATGCACTACGCTGGCGACCGGCATGCTGGCGCAGACCGGACAGAACTGGCGCTGATCGCCCATCTCTGCGCGTGCTTTGCCCGGGATCAGGGCTGCCATCTGCGCCCAGTAGAGCGAAAGCGCCGCCCAGACAAAGGGGGCTTTATCGCTGCTGACCTGGGCATATTCGCCGGTAAACAGCGCGCTGGCCAGGGTTTCCAGCTCGGTGGCGGACGCCTTCTCCAGATTCTCCAGCACCGCCAGCGCCTGACCGCTCATCTCCGGTTTCAGCTCGGCAATCAGCGAGTGCAGCAGCCGTTGCCAGTGTGCATCGCGCGGCAGGGTATGGATGTTCAGCGGCGGCTTGCCCTCGCTGGCGCTCTGCGTCAGTCGGGCATGCAGGTCGATGTGCAGCGGATGGTCATACAGCACAATCTCCTGCGCTTCAGCGATCACCGCCGCAAAGCGCAGATAGTCGCCGAGTGGATTTTTCGCCGCCAGGTCGCGCAGTCGCGCGGCACGACGGCTGTATAAATTTTTCAGCCGTGGAAAAAGTAACGGCGGAATCATCTCCGCCGTTGTCTTTTCGCCTTTCTCCAGCTGGTCCTGCGGGATTATGCGAATACTCATCAGGGGCGTTTTTCCTGTTTTATTGGCGGATTACGCTGCTCACGGTACCATCGAGGATGATGCTGTCTGGCCCATTCGGCGCTGACCCAGCCTTCCACCATCGCGGTCAGTGTGCCTTTGACCCACAATGCAGCATAAATATGCACTATAATGACGATGATCAGCGCCACCGCTGACACCGAATGCACAACCAGCGCCAGACGAATCAGCGGAATGGCAAAGGCATCAGCAAAGTATGGTCGCCAGATCACAATGCCGCTGGCAAGCAGCAATACTAAGCTGATGATAGCAGCCCAGAACACACACTTCTGACCAAAGTTATATTTACCGGTATCACCGACCTCTTCGTTCAGCGCAATCCGGTGAATATTTCTGGCCCAGTAAAGGTCATCGCGATTAATCAGGTTGTGTTTCCAGTAACGTAAAAACATCAGCATAAAAGCGACAAACATCACCACGCCGACAAAAGGATGCAGAATACGCGCCAGTTGTGGCGTGCCAAAGATCTGCATCAGCCAGTTAAACGACGGAAAGAAAAACCCTAATCCGCTTAACGCGGCCATGACAAAGCAAATCGCGACGATCCAGTGATTGATGCGTTCAGGTGCGCGATAGCGCACCAGATGATCGGGTTTCTTCATTATTGATGCTCCTCAGGCTGATCGTCGTTGTCGTCGTGCTCTTCAGTGACGCGATTCGGGCCAACGCCAACATAGTGGAAGATTGAGGCGGCAAACGTCGCGGCAAAACTGACCGCTGCCAGCGGTTTCCAGATCCCCTTCCAGAAGGTCACGGTCGGGCTGATGCCCGGATTCGCAGGCAGGCCGTGATAGAGCTGAGGCTTGTCCGCATGATGCAGCACATACATCACGTGGGTGCCGCCCACGCCTTCCGGGTTGTAGAGGCCAGCCTGCGCAAACCCGCGTGACTTCAGCTCCGCCACACGTTCCTCCGCCAGCGTCAGCATGTCGCTTTTGCTGCCGAAATGGATGGCACCGGTCGGGCAGGTCTTCACACAGGCGGGTTCCTGACCGACGCTGACGCGATCCACGCACAGGGTGCATTTGTAGGCGCGGTTATCCTTTTTATTCAGCCGTGGCACGTTGAACGGGCATCCCGCGATGCAGTAGCCGCAGCCGATGCACTGCTCCGACTGAAAATCGACGATGCCGTTGGCATACTGAATGATGGCGCCTGCCGACGGGCAGGCTTTCAGGCAGCCGGGATCGGCGCAGTGCATGCAGCCATCTTTGCGAATCAGCCAGGCCAGCTTGCCGTTCTCTTCGACTTCGGAAAAGCGCATCACCGTCCAGGATTTGGCGGTCAGGTCGGTGGGATTGTCATAAACCCCGATGTTGTGGCCGACCTCATCGCGGATGTCGTTCCACTCAGAGCAGGCGACCTGGCAGCCTTTGCAGCCGATACAGGTGGTGACATCGATAAGTTTCGCCACTTCGCGCTGGTGATCGCGCGCCTGCGGCGGTGGGGTAAAGCCATTGGTCGCAGAGCGACGGATAATATCTTGTGATTGATAAGCCATAGTCATCTGCCGTTACGCTTTTTCAACTTTCACTAAAAATCCCTTGTACTCCGGGGTCTGCGAGTTGGCGTCGCCAACCGAAGGCGTCAGCGTATTGGCGAGGAAACCTTTACGCGTGGTGCCTTCAAAGCCCCAGTGACAGGGAATGCCCACGGTATCAACCGGCCTGCCGTCAATCATCAGACGCTGCAGACGACGTGTGACCACTGCTTTGGCTTTGATATAGCCTCGACGTGACGTGACTTTGACGCTGTCTCCGGCCTGAATGCCTTTCTCCTCTGCCAGCTCAGTGCCGATCTCGACAAACTGCTCCGGCTGCGCGATTGCATTCAGCAGGGCATGCTTGGTCCAGTGGCGGAACAGCTCGGTAATGGAGTAGGTGGTGGCGACGCAGGGATAGTCGGCGGCCTCACCCAGCTGCGCGGCGTCGCTACTGAACAGACGGACCACCGGACTGTGACGCTGCTGCGGATGCAGGGGATTGTCGGCGAGCGGACTTTCCATCGGTTCGTAGTGTGCCGGGAACGGGCCGTCGGCCATTTTATCGAGTGCAAACAGGTGGCCTAGACCATCGGGCTGCATGATAAACGGACCGGCCTGCTTCTGCGGCGACAGCGTCACCGGGTAATCCGGTACGTCGATGCCGTGCCAGCGTGTGCCATCCCATTCAATCAGGCGGCGCTGCGGATCCCAGGCTTTACCCTGTGCATCCGCGGAGGCACGGTTATAAAGAATGCGGCGGTTAGCGGGCCAGGCCCAGGCCCAGCCTGAGACGGCCCCCAGTCCCGACGGATCGGCGTTGTCGCGTCGTGCCATCTGGTTGCCTTCCGGCGTCCAGATGCCGCTGTAGATCCAGCAGGAGCTGGCAGTGGTGCCATCGTTACGCAGCTCAGAGAAGCCGTTGAGCTGCTGACCTTTTTTCAGCAGCAGTTTGCCGCTGGCGTCATAAATGTCGGCCAGCGCCTGCCCGTTGTTCTCCTTCGCCACCTCTTCCGGCTCAGGATTGAACGGGTCGTGGTAGTCCCAGCGCATCGCCATCAGCGGCTCAGGGGCTGCACCGCCTTCCAGGCGGTAGAGCGCGCGCAGACGCATAAACAGATTGCCGAGGATTTTGCCGTCGTGCAGCGCTTCAGCAGGTGGCTCGGCGGCTGCCCAGTGCCACTGCAGCCAGCGCGACGAGTTCGCCACCGAACCCGACTCTTCGGCGAAGCAGGAGGAGGGCAGGCGGAATACTTCGGTCTGGATAGTCGATGGATCGACGTCGTTGAATTCGTCATGATGCTGCCAGAAGCTGGCGGTTTCCGTGCGCAGCGGATCGATCACCACCATATATTTGAGATGCGAAAGGGCCCGAACGGCTTTGTTTTTGTCCGGGAAGGCGGCCAGCAGGTTGAAGCCCTGAATCAGGCAGCCGTTCAGCGCGCCCTGCTCCATCATCTCCGCCTGCGCCATGCAGTCATAAGCCTTGTCCCACTTCGGCAGCCAGTCGTAGCCCCACTGATTCTCCGCCGTGGCGTTATCACCATAGAAACTCTTCATCAGGCTGACGAAAAACTTGTCGGTGTTCTGCCAGTAGTTGACCTGGTCCGGCAGCGCCGCCACCGGCGTGGCCTGTTGCAGGTAAGTCGCCAGCGTGGTCATCTTCTCGGACGGCAGCGGCAGATAGCCCGGCAGGCTCTGCGCCAGCAGGCCGAGGTCGGTGTAACCCTGCACGTTGGAGTGACCGCGCAGCGCATTGATACCGCCACCTGGCATACCGATGTTGCCCAGCAGCAGCTGGATCATCGCCGCCGTGCGGATAATCTGCGAACCGTTGGTGTGGTGGGTCCAGCCCAGCGCATAGAGGATGGTTGCGGTGCGATTAGGCACGCAGGTGGAGGCGAGCTGCTCGCACACCGTAATAAAGGCGTCCTGCGAAGTGCCGCACATCCGCGTCACCATTTCCGGGGTGTAACGGCTGGCGTGGGTTTTCAGCAGGTTCAGTACACAGCGTGGATGGCTGAAGCTCTCATCGCGTCGCGCATGGCCGTTTTCATCCAGCTCATAGTGCCAGCTCTGGCGATCGTACTGACGGGTTTCCTCATCGTAGCCGCTGAACAAACCGTCGCTGAAGCTGAAGCCTTCGCTGACAATCAGTGCTGCGTTGGTGAAGGCGCGAACATACTCCTGCTGAATCTGATTGTGTTGCAGCAGATAGTTGATCACCCCCATCAGGAACACCACGTCGCTGCCTGCTCGCAGGGGTGCGTAGAAGTCGGCGACCGCTGCAGATCGGTTAAAGCGCGGATCGACCACGATAACCTGCGCATTGTTATGGGTTTTGGCTTCAATCACCCATTTAAAGCCAACCGGATGCGCCTCGGCGGGGTTGCCGCCCATGATCATCACCACGTTGGCGTTTTTGATGTCATTCCAGTTATTGGTCATCGCACCGCGACCAAAGCTCGGGGCCAGCGCCGCTACGGTCGGTCCGTGACACAGGCGCGCCTGATTTTCCAGTGCCAGAATACCCAGCGCCCGGGCAAATTTCTGATCGAGCAGGCCGGTCTCATTACTGGCGGCAGAAGAGCATAGCATCGACGTGGTCGGCCAGCGGTTTACCGTCACGCCAGCGGCGTTTGTGGTCTGGAAATGAGCATCGCGATCCTGCTTCATCAGACGGGCAATGCGGTCAAACGCCTCATCCCAGCTGATGCGCTGCCATTTATCGGAACCCGGAGCGCGGTATTCCGGGTATTTCAGACGCTGTTCGCTGTGAATAAAGTCGAGCACGCCTGCGCCTTTCGGGCAGAGCGATCCGCGACTGACCGGATGGTCAGGATCGCCTTCGATATGGTAAATCGAGGCACGGACATTTTTTGCGCCATCGCCCAGGCTGTAAATCAGCATGCCGCAACCGACTGAACAGTAGGTGCAGTTATTGCGTGTTTCTCTGGCACGAATGAGTTTGAATTCTCTGACGCTGGCTAACGCTGTGGTGGGGGCAAAACCGAGTAATGCCGCGCTGGTGCCTGCCAGCCCGCCAGCACAGATTTTGAAAAAACTCCGTCTGTTAATCTGCATTTTATCGTTCTTCTTTATTGGCTCCATTGCGAAGCCTTGCAAAATAGCAGTCCTGGTTGACTGTAAGTTGACCAGGGTCAACACGTTAGTCATTAGTAATTCTTTTTCTCAATTTTGTTAAAAATCCTCGGTGGTGTATTTGTGCTGCAAGCAGATTTTCAGACGGCGCAGATAATTACTGTTGTTTTATGCTTACTGATGTTAACGCGTAAAAGAGAACTATTCGCATTGTGTCCGCCAGCAGGCGCGGCTACGCCTTTTGAGGGAGAAAACCGCATGAATTGCCCCGCTGTTTATTTGCGCTGAATGGGGCTAAAAGGCAGAATCAGAGCGCGTCAGTGCTCTGCCGACTCGGGCACTGAATTACATAATTTATTAACAACAGGTCATACTTTTTGAAAGCTATCCAGCCTGACTCAGGCGAAGATTTAACAATTCAGGCCGGCGTCAGCAGGACGCAGGTGTGGCAGCGTAAAGACCTGACTGATGCGCAGGATGACTGGCTGGCGGATGAAGTGCCGGTGGCGCTGGTCTATAACGGCATCTCGCACGTGGTGATGATGACTACGCCCAAAGATCTGGAGGCGTTTGCGCTGGGCTTCTCGCTGTCAGAGGGCATTATCGACGCGCCGGGCGACATTTTCGGCATGGACATCGTGCCGGGCTGTGACGGCATTGAGGTTCAGATTGAGCTTTCCAGCCGCCGTTTTATGGCGCTGAAAGCGCAGCGTCGCGCGCTGGCAGGCCGGACCGGCTGCGGTGTGTGTGGCGTTGAACAGCTGGATCAGATTGGCAAGCCGCTCTCTCCGCTGCCGTTTACCCAGACCTTCGCGCTGGAGCAACTGGATCGGGCGCTGGGCCAGCTGAAAGATTATCAGCCGGTCGGACAGAAAACCGGCTGCACCCATGCGGCCGCGTGGATTCAGCCCGATGGCCAGCTGGCCGGTGGGTGTGAAGATGTGGGTCGCCATGTGGCGCTGGATAAGCTGCTGGGGTATCGCAGTCAGGCTGAGTGGGGACCGGGTGCGGTGCTGGTCTCCAGCCGCGCCAGCTATGAAATGGTGCAGAAGTCCGCCATGTGCGGCGTCGAGATCCTGTTCGCGGTTTCAGCCGCGACCCGCCTGGCGGTTGAGGTGGCTGAGCGCTGCAATCTGACGCTGGTCGGCTTCAGTAAACCTGGCCGCGCCACGGTCTACAGCCATCCTCAGCGACTGCGTTAAACCACCATCACTTCTGGCAGCGTCTGCTGCAATGCTTCAAGGGCGGCACCGTTGTCGCCGCCGCTGTCGGTAATCAGCAGAGAGATTGTCTGCGGCGGCGCGTAAACCGTGCGGCTGACCACGCCCAGTTTGGTGTGATCGGCCAGCAGATAGCAGGCTGCAGATTGCTGCACCATCGCTCTGGCAATGGCCGCTTCGTGCGGATGAAAACTGCTGGCACCCCGATTCGCCTCAATGCCGACCGGCGACAGCAGCGCGACGTCGGCGCGATAGCGGACGATCTCGCCTACGGTGATTTCGCCGCGCGTCTGGTGCGCACCCGCTGACATCATCCCGCCCAGCAAAATAATCTGGTTATTCAGCGGCCGATCTTCTTCTCCGGCGCTCAGCGCCAGCGCGGCCTGCAGGCTATTGGTGACTATCGTCAGGCCGGAAAGGGCGTGCAGCTCCTCTGCCAGCAGGGTAGTAGTGCTGCCCGCATCCAGAAACAGCGTCTGTCCCGGCTGCAGCAACTGTGCAGCGGCGCGGGCGATGGCGCGCTTCTCGCGGGTCTGCGTACTGCGGCGTTGTGTCAGCGGCGGTTCAGCCGCCGTTTCAATCGCCACTAATCCGCCGTGAACGCGACGCGCCAGACCCAACGCTTCCAGCTCAATGATATCGCGGCGCGCGGTTTCGCGAGACACCCCCAGCTCCCTGATGATACGTTCGGTACTGACCTGATTAAGCCGGGTCAGTAAGGCACGGATGCGATGAAGGCGCGTTTCCTGCAGCATAGCGGTTTCCTTATAAAGCGCGAAGAGCACGGATGATACGCCACTGACGCGAAAGATGCCGTCTGAATCAGAGGGAAGCTTAGCGCGGGGATCGGCCAGCGTCATGTGTGTTTTATTGTATTTGTGTATTTGGTTGCATTTTAGATTCAGGCAGGCATGATACAGGGGTCAGCTCTTCCTCCTTCATCCTTGTCACGGGAGTCATTATGGCCACGCGTTCCACCATTATGGATACCAACAGTTTCCGCGCCGAACATGCTGATGCGCTCGACAGCGAAACGCGCAAACTGACCGATAAACGCAGCAAAGTGCTTGGCGAATCCTATCGCCTGTTCTATCGCAAACCGGTTCATCTGGTGCGGGGTGAAGGGCAATATCTGTGGGACGCGGCGGGCGATAAATATCTCGACGTCTACAACAACGTGGCGAGCATCGGCCATTGCCATCCGGCCGTGATTGAGGCGGTGACGCAGCAGATGAAAATGCTGAACACCCACACCCGTTACCTGCATGAAAATATACTCGACTACAGCGAAGCGCTGCTGGCGACCACGCCTGCGGCGATCGATCGCGCGATGTACATGTGCACCGGGTCGGAAGCCAATGACCTGGCGATCCGCGTGGCGCGCGCTTTCAGCGGCGGTACCGGAATTATCGTCAGTAAAGAGGCCTATCATGGCACCAGTGAGCTGACCTCTGGCGCTTCTCCGGCGCTGGGTAGTGGACAGCCGCTGGCACCTACCACGCGGCTGGTGATGCCACCGGATGCGTATCGTGTGGATGCGCCGGACCTGGGTGACTGGTTCGCTGATCAGATTCAGCAGCAGATTGATGATATGGCGGCGCATGGCATTAAATTTGCTGGTTTCCTGGCGGACTCGATCTTCTCTTCGGACGGGGTGCTGCCGAATCCGCGCGGCTTCCTGAAAAAGGCGGTCGATGTGGTGCATGCCAACGGCGGTATCTTTATTGCTGATGAAGTCCAGCCTGGCTTTGGCCGTACCGGCGATGCGTTCTGGGGCTTTGGCCGCCACGATGTGGTGCCTGATGTGATTACCACCGGTAAGCCGATGGGCAATGGTATTCCGGTGTCCGGGCTGCTGGCAAAAAGCGACGTGCTGGCCGCCTTCAGTGACTCGATTCCCTACTTCAATACTTTTGGTGGTAATCCGGTGGCGATGGCGGCGGCGCAGGCAGTGCTGAACGTGATCACCGAAGAGGGATTACAGGAACACAGCCGCGTGGTCGGCGCGAAGCTGCTGGCGGAGTTGCAGACCCTGATGGATCGCTATGAGTGCGTGGGCGACGTGCGCGGTGCCGGACTGTTTATCGGCTTTGAACTGGTCACCGATCGTCACAGCAAAACGCCGGATAAAACCCTGGCGCTGAACCTGATCGAGAAGCTGCGTGAACATCGTGTGCTGACCTCGGTCGCTGGCCCGTATGGGAATGTACTGAAACTGCGTCCGCCATTGGCTTTCCAGGAAAGCGACATCGACTGGCTGGTTGGCGCACTCGACAACTCACTGCGCGAGCTGGGTCAGTAAGGCACAGGGCAGGGCAGACGCGGCATCCGGGCAGGCAGCGTGCTTGCTGCTGCCCTGGCTTAAGCGCGCCGCGTGCGCTGTCGGATAAGTCAGAAAAGGCTGAGTCAGCAGCAGCACACTGAAAAAACAATGGGTTGCTTTTGCCGGGTTTCGCAAATCCTTATGGTTAATAGGGCATTGATTACCCTTTTACGCTACATGAATTTAACTATAATGATTCGACTGCTTACGCGGCACGTCCCGAATTCGTCGTGCTGCTCACACTAAATGGAGAGGAAGAACATGAGTTATTCACTGCCATCCCTGCCTTACGCATACGACGCACTGGAACCGCATTTCGACAAGCAGACGATGGAGATCCATCATACTAAACACCACCAGACCTACGTGAACAACGCGAACGCAGCGCTGGAAGGTACTGAATTTGCTAATCTGCCGGTAGACGAGCTGATCACCAAACTGGATCAGCTGCCAGCAGACAAAAAAGGCCCACTGCGTAACAATGCTGGCGGCCACGCTAACCACAGCCTGTTCTGGAAAGGCCTGAAAACCGGCACCACGCTGCAGGGCGACCTGAAAGCGGCTATCGAGAAAGATTTCGGTAGCGTGGAAAAATTCCAGGAAGAGTTTGAGAAAGCTGCCGCCACCCGTTTCGGTTCTGGCTGGGCATGGCTGGTTAAGAAAGGCGACAAACTGGCTGTGGTTTCAACCGCAAACCAGGACAACCCACTGATGGGTGAAGCGGTTGCCGGCGTTTCTGGCTTCCCGATCATCGGTCTGGATGTGTGGGAACACGCTTACTATCTGAAATATCAGAACAAGCGCCCTGACTACATCAAAGCGTTCTGGAACGTGGTTAACTGGGACGAAGCGGCAGCCCGCTTCGCATCTGCTAAATAAGTTAACCAAACGTAAACGTAATGAAGATAAAACCGGTGAAATCTATTTCGCCGGTTTTTTTTGTCCTTAATTTGTGCATTGCCAAAATGAAATGAAAATCGTCAATTATCGGTTTTAATGTTATTCCACATTAACTTTCTGTTGATATTGACTATGTTATGTTCAGTGACATTCCTGCTTAACTCACTGTGTGTCGCTGACTATGTCAATTATAACTACTCACGAAAATACGACCGAATCCTCTGCTTCACTTTTTTTCCAGTTAATCAGTGGCAAATACATTCCGGATAAACTCTGGAACAGTAAACGTTTTCGTCTGAAATTTGTGTTAAGAACCTTAATATCGCCGCTGACCACGCTGCATTATCTGGATGCACTGTCGCATCTGCCGCAACTCCCGTTGCTGATGAGCACTCAGGGATTGCTGCCAGCCAAGCTGCACCGGCCCTATCTGCGTTCAGGCATGAGCATTGCTGCGCGTGCGCAGGCGATTCTCGACCACTACACGCTGATGAACAATCTCGACAATCCTGTGCTGCGTCAGCTGCTGCAGAGCGCTTCAGAAAATCCGCTGGCCGCGCTGACCGGAAAAAATGGCGAAGCTTTTTTACTCTCCTGCAGTTCCGGTTATTTTGATCGTGAAGGGGAAGTGACACTGGTATTGCGTTATAACGACGAAATTATTGCTTCACTCTCATTTTCGATTCTTAACGAGAATAACCAGCGCACCTTATTAATTGGCGGATTACAGGGGCCGCGGAAACATATTAATAATGAGATGATCCGCGAGGCGACCAAAGCGGCTCACGGTCTCTTCCCGAAACGCCTGTTAATGGAAGCGGTATTTATTGTGGCGAAGCAGTGCGGCGTGGAAAGTATTCAGGCAGTAGGCGATGAGACCCATGTATTTCGCAGCCTGCGTTATCGCCACAGCAAAGGGGATAAATTCTTTGCCAGCTACAGTGAATTCTGGCTGTCGCTGAGTGGTGAAGCGCGCAGGGATGGGATGTTTACGCTGCCGCTGAGCCTGCCGCGTAAAACGCTGGAGGAGATTGCCAGTAAGAAGCGGGCAGAGTATCGCCGCCGTTATGAACTGCTGGATGCGCTGGCGGAGCAGGTTTATGCCGCCGCCGGCGAACGCAAAGCCGATGTCGATCAGGCTGCTGCCTGATCGACCCGTCAGAATGCGGTTTTAGCGAAGCCCGTCATCGCTTTAAGACCCATCTCACGTCCCAGCGCGGTCATTGGATGCACCACCACCAGGCCGCGCACGCTTTTCTTCAGCGCACCCAGATTTGCCTGCTCTTTTTTAGTAATTTCGCGGCTGAAGCCCATCTTCTGCAGCTTCTGCGCTTCGGCACTCAGTTTTTCAACCCGCTGACCGCGCAGACGCTCGATCTCAATGACCAGCGCTTCTTTCTCTTTCAGCAACGCGCCCAGTTTCTCGACATCACCTGATTCCAGTAACTGCGGCTCTTTGCGGTTCAGTGCGTCCAGCTTATCGCTGAGAAGTTTAATTTCGTTCTTTTCTTGCTCTTTCATGACAACAACTCGTTGAGGAAAACAGGCCAAGGATACACCAAATCTGACGTATATTCCCGGCCAGGTTAAGACGAAAAAGGCGTCGTGATGACGCCTGACAGGATTAGCTACCGGACTTTTTAAACGCCTGCTTCATACTGATGCGGGCGATCAGCTCGGTGAGCGACAGGACCATGGTGGATCGCACCATCTGCAGATAGCGCTGCTGCTGCATGCTGCGCAGCTCAGCATCGTCGGTGTGAAACACCGGCGCAGGTGGCCAGGCGGTGACGCAGTGCAGCTCACCAAACGGGCCCAGGATCTCATCGTCGGTAAAACGATAATCGCCGCTGTCGTGATTCAGCTCTTCGCGCAGCGCCAGCAGCAGTTCACCATCTTCATATTCGTGGCGACTGATGACGCCAAGTCCGTAAATCAGCTTCAGGCGAACCGAGAGTTCGCCCAGAGGACCATCGCCCAGCAGCAGCGGCTCTACCGCATATTTCACCGCATAGTCATCTTTACGAAACACCTGCAGCACCAGCAGATTGACGGCTTCAGCCAATAGCTCAACGGCGGCGATCAGAAAGCTTCTCACCGAACGACCGGCGTTCAGGCGCTCAAGCACCCGGTTCTCAAAAGCCTGCTTCTCTTCCATTATTGCCTGCATGGGTTCAATACCGCCGTCGGGCGCAGGTGAACTGCGCCCGGCTTGCATCACTAACACGCGCGCATTATGCCATAGCGTGCCAGGCGCTCACCACAGAAGCCACCACTTCGCTGTCAGCATCCAGCCCTGAAATCTCAGCCAGGGTCGCCTGTGGGCCTTTTTCAGCCAGCAGTGTAGCCAGCTCCTGCGCCTGGGGGTCCTGATCGCTGCGATAGTGCATTGCGGCGGCAATGCCCTGCACCAGGCTGGCGTGCGGCAAACCATACTCCAGCGTGCCCAGCGTCGGCTTGATCAGGCGATCGCCCGCGCTGAGTTTACGCAGCGGCTGACGGCCCACGCGCTCCACATCATCTTTCAGATACGGATTTTCAAAACGACCCAGAATCTTCCGGATGTAGGCCGCATGCTTCTCCGCGTCAAAACCGTAACGCTTGATCAGCACCGCGCCGCTCTCTTCCATTGCGCCTTTCACCACGGCCCGGATTTTTTCGTCGAGGATGGCGTCGCGAATGGTCTGGTGACCGGCCAGCTGGCCGAGGTAGGCGGTAATGGCGTGACCGGTGTTCAGGGTAAAGAGTTTACGCTCAACAAAGGCCATCAGATTATCAGTCAGCTCCATGCCCGGAATGGTCGGCAGGTCGCCTTTAAACTGAGTTTTATCGACGATCCATTCGCTGAAGGTCTCAACGGTCACTTCCAGCGGATCGGTGCTGCCTGCTTCAGACGGGGGCACGATGCGATCGACAGCGGAATCCACAAAGCCGACATGCTGCTCCAGCCAGGCGTGATACTGCTCCGGCAAGGCTTTCAGCACGTGCTGTTTCAGCTGGCTGGTGCCGCGCACCATATTTTCACAGGCGATGATATTTAACGGACGGGTGTTGCCGTTGTCGCTGCGTTTTGCCAGCCCTTTAGCCACACTGCCGGCAATACGCTCCAGAATCTGCGGACCCACGGCGGTGGTGACCAGATCGACTTCAGACACCAGGGTGATGATCTCATCGCTGGTGCTGTTGACCGCACTGACGCCTTTAACGGTTTCCACTTTGGCCTGCTCGCCAACCACATGAACGGGATACTCATGACGCGCGTTCAGTGCATCCAGCACCGTCTGATTCACATCAGCAAAAACCAGTTCGATACCTGCATCAGCCAGTAATTTGCCGATAAAGCCGCGACCAATGTTTCCTGCTCCGAAATGTAACGCTTTCATAATTTTTGACCCATATCAAATGACGATGGGGCGGGCAAACCCGCCCCAGGAAATCGGGACGGGCATGACCGCCCCAGGGAAAATAATTGCTATAAATTACGCGATTACAGGCTTACCTGACAGCAAATCCAGCACTTCCTGGACGCTGGTGGTATTCGCCAGCTTCTCAATCACGCTGTCATCATCCAGCGCGTTGGTCAGGCTGGTGATCACCTGGATGTGCTCGTTGTTGCGGGCCGCAATACCAATCACCAGGCGTGCCACATCGTCCGGCTCTTCGCCAAACAGAACGCCTGCCGGATACTGACAGAACACCACGCCGGTTTTCAGCACGCGATCTTTCGCTTCAACCGTGCCGTGTGGCACTGCGATCGACTCACCGAGGTAGGTCGGCGTCAGTTTTTCACGCGCCAGCATCGCATCAATATATTCAGGTTCAACGTAACCACCTTTGACCAGCTGTTCGCCGGCAAAGCGAATCGCCTGCTCTTTGTTGCTGGCGGTCAGACCGAGGAAGACATTATCCGCGCCCAGTTTAAACAGGTGCGCATTGCCTTCATCGTAGCTGTCTGAGAGCGCGGTATTCACCGTCTCACGATGTACGTCGCTGCGGTTCGCCGCCACCAGACGCTCGGTCAGGGTGCTGTAGAGCGCGCTGTCGAGGAAGTTATTCAGCGAGATATGCTGGGCATGCGGCGCCTGGCGAATCGCGCGTTCAGTCAGGTCACGATGCGTAATCACCAGATCGACATCACCCGGCAGGGCGTTGATGGCGGTGTTGGTTACCGACACATTGCTCAGACCGGCGTCCTGCACTTTCTTGCGCAGCACGCCTGCACCCATGGCGCTGGAACCCATACCGGCGTCACAGGCCACGATGATTTTACGCACGTGATGCAGCTCGACGCTCATGGCATCGCTGGCGACGGCGCCGCCTGCTGTGCTCTGGCCTTTAGACTGCGCTTTCATCTCATGCATGCGCTGGGTCGCGGCTTCAATATCGTCATCTTCTTTGACTTTGCTGGTTTTCAGCAGGATAGCGGAAACTACGAAGGAGACGGCGAAGGCTGCAGCGATAGCGGCGATGTTGGCGAAGTAGGCACCTTTTGGCGTCATTGCCAGCACGGCCAGGATAGAACCTGGTGAGGCAGGAGAGACCAGGCCACCGTTCAGCACGGTCAGCGTGAAGACGCCGGTCATACCGCCCAGGATAACCGCCAGCAGCAGGCGAGGGGCCATCAGCACATACGGGAAGTAGATCTCATGGATGCCGCCGAGGAAGTGGATAATCGCCGCACCGCCCGCAGACTGTTTAGCACTGCCACGGCCAAAGAACATGTAGGCCATCAGTACGCCCATACCCGGACCCGGGTTGGCTTCGATCAGGAAGAAGATCGACTTACCCGCTTCGCTCGCCTGCTGGATACCCAGCGGTGAGAAAATACCGTGGTTAATGGCGTTGTTCAGGAACAGGATTTTCGCCGGTTCCACGAAGATGGAAGTCAGTGGCAGCAGGTTGTTCTGCACCATCAGATTCACGCCCGCGGCGAGAATGTGTGACAGACCTTCAACCAGCGGACCGATTGCCAGGAACGCCAGCAGTGCCAGGATCATCCCGATAATACCGGCCGAGAAGTTGTTAACCAGCATCTCGAAGCCGCTTTTGATTTTGCCGTCAATCGCCCGGTCAAACGACTTAATTGCCCAGCCGCCCAGCGGACCGGCAATCATCGCACCGAGGAACATCGGCATATCTGCACCGACAATCACACCCATGGTCGTAATCGCGCCAACCACGCCGCCGCGATCGCCGCCCACCAGACGCCCACCGGTAAAACCGATCAGCAGAGGCAGCAGGTAGGTGATCATCGGGCCAACCAGTTTTGCCAGCGTTTCGTTAGGGATCCAGCCAGTTGGAATAAACAGTGCGGTGATGATACCCCAGGCGATAAACGCCCCGATGTTCGGCATCACCATATTACTCAGAAAGCGACCAAAGCTCTGTACTTTGACCTTCACTGATGAGGACATAAACCCACCCCTTATTGAGACGCGCTGCAATAGGAGAGCGCGCTTGTTTTTGTTTAGCCACCCCGACGCAAAGCCGGTGGTATTACTGTATGCACGCGGACTCTATCACGCGAATTAGACGCTGCGTAGCGCATGGAGCAAGTGTGATCTGTGTCACTGATTGAGGGTGGTGGAAGGGGTGGTTTGCGTGATTTTGATCACATTTTTTTCGGCATTAATGATCGTTTTGCCTGGATTCTGGCCGGACTGGCAGGTTATCTGTGAGATGAATCACACTTATCGGCAGGGTATTTGTTATATAAATGTGACTTAGATCACAAACTATTTTTGGTCGAAAATGCGCCAGATCACACTTCATTATCCAGGTGACAGGAAGAGAGATGAAAAGGGGAATGAGCCGGGCAGACGAATAACGCCTGCCCGTTAAACGGTTTTACTGCAGACCACCCTGGACGGCAGCCTGTGCCTGAGGAAGTGCCTGCGAATTGGCTGATAAAGTGCTCATCAGCGCGTTATATTGTGAAGCCTGATCCTGCGTCGGGAACTGCACGCCACCATCATTGAAGCTGACACGGTTTCCCTGCGTTTGCAGGAAATCGCCGGCCTGTACGGCACCCTGACTCAGCGCCTGGAGTTTTGGCAGCAGCGGAATCAGCTGATTGGCAGGCACCGTCACCACTTTGTTGTAGGCGGTGTCATAGACTTTTTTCAGGTCATCCGGCTGCTTCAGGGCCGCTTTGCTGCTGTCCGCCTGCATTTTTGCGCTTTCAATCTGCTGGGTAACGATCACCAGTGCGCTGTTCGCCTGACGCAGGGAATCACGACGGCTAAGATAATCCTGCGGAACGCGAATGGCCGAAAGCTCATCCACCACCGGACGCATACCCTGCTCAACGGCCTTGTTCGCCTGCTGTGAGAAGCCATACATGATGGCGTAATCGCTGGCGAAGTTGCCAAAGCTCTGCTTCTGATTCTCGCTGAGGCTGGGCAGATGCTCGCCGCTGCGCATGACGGTGTTCTGGAGGAAATCGATAAATGCTTTGCGCTGCTCGCCTTCTTTATCACCGCACGCGGTGAGTTGCAGCACAATCAGCGCGCCAGCGAGCATCATGCCGCCGCGTGCCATAAGGCGTGTAAGTCCTGAAGCCATGGGTTCAACTCCTGTCGGTGATACTGTCGGATGTCCAGGTAAGAATGGCCTAAAGAATAGAACAAACCCGCATCACGGCACAATGTGAAACCACCTGTGAAACAGACGCTTTCTTAAACGCCGGTTAAAGAACGGGATTGTCTGCGTGTCAGGGCAAGCTGCTTTGCCTGCCATTGCGGGCAAAGCGTGTAGCTGAAAGGCACGCTTAGCGACATGACGCGCGCTGGCGCGGCCTTAAAACACTACCGCCTGACCATCTTTGCGACTCTCGCTGGCTGCGATATAGAAGCCCTGCGGATCGCGTACGATTACCTGTGCGCCACCAAAGTTGTAGTTACTCAGAGGGTCTTCCAGCACCACATTGTGCCCCATACGGCGCAGCGTGCTCAGGGTATTGCGATCGAGAGTGGATTCAAACACCACCTCACGTCCCTGTACCACGCGCCAGCGCGGCGCATCGATCGCGGCCTGCGGATTCTGCCGGTGCAGCATAATCCGCAGCGCCAGCTGAACGTGTCCCTGCGCCTGCATCGGGCCGCCCATCACGCCAAACGCCATCAGCGGCTGGCCCTGCTGATCCAGCGCAAAGGCCGGAATGATGGTATGGAAAGGCCGCTTACCGCCCGCCACAACGTTGGGATGCTCCGGGTCGAGTGAAAAGCCTGCGCCACGGTTCTGCAGGCTGATGCCGGTATCGGGTACGACCACGCCAGAGCCAAAGCCCATGTAATTGGACTGGATGAAAGAGACCATCATGCCGCTGGCATCCGCTGCCGCGACATACACCGTGCCGCTTTGCTGCGGTGATCCAAAGCGGAAATCTCCTGCTTTATCAGGGTCGATTAATGCTGCCCGCTGGCGGATGTACTCTTTGCTCAGGAGTAATTCAGCCGGAAATTCGAGGTGATCCTCGTCAGTGACATAACGGTCCAGATCAACCAGCGCCAGTTTCATCGCCTCAATAGAAAGATGCAGCCACTGCGGTGAATCGGGTGCATAGCGATTGATCTCCCACGCTTCCAGAATGCCGAGCGCAATTAAGGTCGCGATCCCCTGACCATTCGGCGGCAGCTCCTGCACCGATCCGCCAGCAAACGGATGCGACAGCAGGGTAACCCAGTCAGCACGATGGTTTTTTAAATCCTCCAGCGTCAGCGCCGCGTCATGTTCGCGGGCGAAGGCCGCCATTTTCTGCGCCAGTGCGCCGCGATAAAAACTTTCGCCTCCAGTCTCAGCGATCTCCTGCAGGGTGCGGGCCTGCGCCGGGTTGCGGAACAGTTCGCCCGTACGCGGTGGACGGCCCTGCGGCGCAAAGCAGTCGCTGAAACCAGGCTGATCCCGCAGCTTGTCATAGCCGCGCTGCCACAGCTGACCAATCAGCGGAGAGACCGGAAAGCCGTCGCGCGCATAGTCAATTGCCGGTTGCGCCAGGGTGGTCAGCGGTAAGGTGCCGAAGCGCTGCGCCAGCGTCACCCACGCCGAGACGGCGCCCGGCACAGTGACAGACTCCCAGCCGGTTTCAGGCATCGCGCTCAGAGCGGCAAAGCGTTCGGGACGCCAGGCGGCGGGCGCCCGACCTGAAGCATTTAAGCCATGCAGCTCGCTGCCGTCCCAGACAATCGCAAACGCATCACTGCCGATGCCGTTTCCGGTCGGCTCCAGCACGGTTAAGGCGATGGCGGTGGCGATAGCCGCATCCACGGCGTTCCCACCCTGTTGCAGCATCCGTAAACCCGCCTGTGCCGCCAGCGGTTGCGAGGTTGCGACGGCATTGCGGCCCATCATCGGCACGCGATGAGAGGGGTAGCCGACGTTAAAATCTGTTTCACGCATCGCTTTTCCTTAGAGAGGTCAGGAGTGAATTTTCCCGTTATCAGCACGTGATTCCACAGCTGCACGTTTAGCGCGCAAAGGGCTCGTTTTTAGCCGCCAGCTGCACCGTTATGAGGCGTCAGCCGTTTCGTTAGGATGACTGTTGATTCATCTGACGATGCAGGGGCGTTAAGAGTAAAAGATTTCTCCGCACTGCACTGTGAGCCGCCGCGCGCCAGGGTTCAGGCGCTAACCAGGACTATTCTTAAATTAATCAGAACCGTGAATATAAGTGTTCAGGAAGTAAACCATTGGCGTATATTTTGCAATCACAAGGTAAAGGGGTGTAGTGCTTCACAGAAATGAGAATATGCCAGAGAAAAGCTTGATGGCATCCACATAAAGCGCAAACACCATTTGATTTTTTTGCGCACTATGCCAGCACAAAAATCAACTGCCTCAGCAGGTTAGAGGTGCTGGAACATTTCCGGCAAACCATAGTGAAAAAAATAATTATAAATTGCGCGGCAAATAGTCAGGTCTCTATCCATACTTAGTCTCCCGGCATTTGTTGCATTGACCTGACATCATTAAAGCAGTGCACCGCAGGCTGTGTCCCGTAATGGTTTTTCTCATAACAAAAACAAACCCTTGCGGGATCCAGCCTGAAACAGGCCCGGTTTCAGAGTCCTGACTTCAGGCTCGTACCTCTCTACTTTCACGTGCTTCATAGTGAGTTTTTAAGGAGTTCTCTATGGAATTAAAAGACCCGATGTTTGAATTGCTCAGCAGCCTTGAGCAGATTGTTTTGACACGTGATGATCGCGCCGCCGAGTTACTTATTCAGCGTCAGCAACCCGCCCAGCCAGAGCCGCAGCGTCTGCGTGAAATGACCGGCATGCAGGTTGATGAATTTGCAAAAGTGATGGGCGTGAGCGTCTCTTCCGTGAAAAGCTGGGAAGCGCGGCGTACCCGTCCTTCCGCGACGGCGCAGAAATTAATGAAGTTATTGCATGCCAATCCCTATCTGGGACGGCAGTTGCTTGAATAATCAGGCATCACGAGAAGAACCCGCCGCTGGCGGGTTTTTTTATGCGCGCATTTCGCTGTATTTAGCGGCCTGTTTCACAAACCAGCTCGCTGGCACGTTGTAGGGAGGCTCCCGCAGTTGGGCAAGGCCGCTTTCAATGATCGTTGACGCCTGTTGCCATAACTGCGCATCACCCTCCTTCAGCAGCGCAATCTGTATCTGTTTTTCCACCAGATAGACCCGAGCAAAGTCAGGATCAAAACGCACAATCGCGCGGGTATTGTCGATGATGTCAGCCAGTTTGATCGTCTGCGCCTCAGGACTGGCGCTGGCCGTATGGCGAAAGTGCGCCAGTTTACGGGCCGCCCGATTTTTTGCCGCTGTGGGTGTGCTGTCGGTCAGCATCTCCACCAGGCTGGCCACGTGCGCACCAAACCGGGCTTCGATATCCCCCAACGTGGCAGAGGTATCTTCTACGGTGTCGTGCAGCCAGGCGGCGGCTAACATGGCATCGTCATGAGTGACGCTGCGCACCAGCTCCACTACCGCAGCCGGATGAACAATGTAAGGCTCATCGGTATATTTGCGGCGCTGACCGGCACCGGCATGTGCCTCAGTGGCGAAACGACGCGCCTGTTCTTCCAGTGAATCCTGCATGCTATTTCTCCTGACAAAAAAGTTTGCTTGCAATTATCTAGTGCGCTATCTATATTAATCATCATGAACTGTGATCAAGATGACAAAAAAGTGAAAACGATGCCACTGTTGGTCGATCAGCAACTCTGTTTTGCGCTTTATTCTGCCAATCTGGCGATGAATAAAGTCTATCGACAGTTGCTGAGCCAGCTCGACATTACCTATCCGCAGTATCTGGTGATGCTGGTGTTGTGGCAGAAAGATGATGTCACGGTGTCAGAGATTGGCGAGCAGCTTTTTTTAGATTCGGCAACATTAACGCCACTGCTGAAGCGGCTGGAAAGCGCAGGTCTGATTAACCGACAGCGCACCCGGCAGGATGAACGCCAGGTTGCGGTAACGCTAACAGAGGCTGGCCGCGCGCTGCGCGTTAAGGCTGAAGCGATTCCTGAAGCGGTTAAATGTGCCACAGCCTGTGACGATGATGCCCTGCTGGCGCTGAAATTACAGCTCGATGGGTTGCGTGATAACCTGAATCAATCACGATAAATATTGCCGACGGATGCGCTGCATCCGTTGAACCTCACCGCCTGATTACGGTTAAATAAGTAGCAGGCGATTAAATAGCGTAACGGAGAAATGTCATGTCTTTAGAACAAGTGGTTTACCGCGCCAAAGCCAAAGCAACCGGTGGTCGCGATGGTCGTGCAACCTCTTCTGACGGTGTACTGGACGTTAAACTGGGCGTGCCAAAAGAGATGGGCGGTGCAGGCGGCGAAGTGACTAACCCTGAGCAGCTGTTTGCTGCAGGCTACTCTGCCTGCTTCCTGGGTGCGATGAAGTTTGTTGCTGGCCGCGACAAAATCGCGATGCCAAAAGATGCGTGGATTGAAGGTGAAGTCGGTATCGGTCCTATCCCTGATGGCTTTGGTATCGAAGCGACCCTGAATATTCATCTGCCAGAGATGGATGAAGCAGAAGCGCAGAAGCTGGTTGATGCGGCGCATATCGTTTGTCCTTACTCAAACGCTACCCGCAACAACATCGACGTTACGCTGAACATCATTCGCTAAGCGTGCCGCGGGCCTGAACCATCAGGCCCGCATTTTTCATTCATCACATCCTCTCTCCTGCTGTTTGCTGCGTCAGCCAGCCAACAGTCACTCTCCGCCATGTACAAAAAATGTGCTAATCCGGTCGACAACGATTATTTTCTGGTCTATCAACCGCGGCCATGTTTTACTGAGCCACCTCGCGTTATAGCCAGTAAATCCGTTCAGAATTTTCCTTCATCTTGTCCGGTCCGCTTATTCAGCGAACTCTGCCGCGTTTCGGCAGTCACATAAAAGATTTGGTCAAGCGCTTCACACCGGAGAAACTCCTTTTTTCATGAATTATATTAAAACCCTGACTCAGCAGAAGTTATCGCTACTGCTGGCGCTCTACCTCGGTATCTTACTGAACTTACCGATTTTCTATCGTCGTTTTGACGGTTTTCTCAGGCAATCCACCGTAACGAACTGGCTCACTGCCGTCACCGAGGTCGTGGCCATTGTGCTGCTGACGTTCTTTCTGATGCGTCTGCTGTCGCTGGGCGGAAAGTGGTTTTATCGCGTGCTGGCCACGATGATTGTTCTGATCTCTGTTGCCGCCGCCTATTACATGGCGTTTTTTAACGTTGTAATTGGCTACGGCATTGTGGCGTCGGTGATGACGACCGATACCGATCTTTCTAAAGAAGTGGTTGGCTACCATTTCATCCTGTGGATGGTTCTGGTCAGCGCGCTGCCGCTGCTGATGATCTGGCGCAACAGGCTGAGCATGACGCTGAATGAGCAGCTGCGTACGCCAGGGCAGCGCCTGAAACCGACCCTGATTATGCTGCTCTGCGTAGCCCTGGTCTGGCTGCCGATCCGTTATTTCGACAAGCTGCAGAAGCATAATGAAGAGATCACTAACATCGATCTGCCGAGCTACGGCGGTGTGGTCGCCCACTCGTATCTTCCTTCCAACTGGCTGGCGGCTGTGGGACTGTTTGCCTGGACCCGCGTGGATGAGTCGCTAAATAGCGAGGAGCTGCTGGATCCGGCGAAGAAGTTTACCTACGTTGCGCCTGCCGGTCTGGACGATACCTATGTGGTGTTTGTGATTGGCGAAACCACCCGCTGGGATCACATGGGAATGCTGGGTTATGAGCGCGACACGACGCCTAAGCTGTCGAAAGAGAAGAACCTGGTCGCGTTCCGCGGCGAGTCCTGTGATACCGCGACGAAGCTGTCGCTGCGCTGCATGTTCGTACGCGAAGGCGGTACCATGGATAACCCTGGCCGCACGCTGAAAGAGCAGAATGTGTTTGCGGTGATGAAAGAGCTGGGCTTCACCTCTGAGCTGTTTGCGATGCAGAGTGAAGTCTGGTTCTACGACAACGTCAATGCCAACAACTTTGCTTTCCGTGAGCAGATTGGTTCAGAGAAGCGCAATCAGGGCAAAGCGGTCGATGACATGCTGCTGGTGCCGGAGATGAAAGCGTCACTGGATCGTTTTCCGAAAGGTAAGCATCTGGTGGTGCTGCACACCAAAGGTTCGCACTATCTTTATTCACAGCGTTATCCGCGTAGCTTCGCGAAGTATCAGCCGGAGTGTATGGGCGTCGATGAGACCTGTAGTAAAGCGCAGTTGATTAACGCTTATGACAACTCGGTGCTGTATGTCGATAGCATGCTGGATAGCGTGCTGGATCAGCTGCGTGATAAGAAGGCGATCGTCTTCTATGCTGCTGATCACGGTGAGTCGATCAGCGAAAATATGCACCTGCACGGTACGCCGCGTGAGATGGCACCGCCGGAGCAGTTCCGTGTGCCGATGATGGTCTGGGCGTCAGATAAGTATCTGGAAGATAGTCAGAACCGCAGCAACTTCGAGCGCCTGCAGGCGCAACAACGTGTGGGCCGGACTCATCGTCACGTTGAGTTGTTCGATACCATTCTGGGCTGTCTGGGTTATACCTCGCCAGATGGCGGCATTAACCCGGCCAACAACTGGTGTCAGGCACCGGCTAAAGGTCAGGCTAAAGCGCTGTAATAGTGAGCGAAAAGGGCAGGGCAGGTGGTTAATTTCCGGTAACCGCGTGCTTTCCAGGCGATTGGCGGCAAAAGCATAAAAAGCGGTTGACGCTGATCGGGGGTAGCAGTAACATGCGCCCCCATCGGCGAGTAGCGCAGCTTGGTAGCGCAACTGGTTTGGGACCAGTGGGTCGGAGGTTCGAATCCTCTCTCGCCGACCATATTTAAGAAACCTGTCTGAAAAGACAGGTTTTTTTTCGTCTGTAGAAAATGAGGATGAGGACCTCCGAAGGAGGTTTGAGCCGAGCGTAGCGAGACAACGTTGCTTCAGCAACGGCCCGGAGGGCGCTGCTCGAAGAGCAGAGTAATCCTCTCTCGCCGACCATATTTAAGAAAACCTGTCTGAAAAGACAGGTTTTTTTTCGTCTGTAGAAAAGTCATGGGCAGGCAAAAAAATTAGCGGTGTGCGGGCTTCAGGGAGCATACGCCTTCCGCAAAGACGCAAAACCGCCATCCCTGGCGGGCTCTGCGCGGGCCATCCATGGCCCGCTATGCTTTGCTGCAGGCGTATGCTCCCTTCGCTTCACGTCTGGCAGACGCATTTGAAACTTACAGAAGTACTTCAGACGGCTGAAAGATTTAAACCCGAGTGAATCTGACCGCAACGCATAAACTCAAGGCGGAGGGAACACGGGCAGAGGAGGAAAGCGTCCCACGCCATGGACGGCGTGGGCCGAGCGTCCAGGGATGGTTTAAGCGCCTTTCCGCTCTGTCCGTATCCCTGAAGCAGATCTCAATCTGACCGCTGAGCATGCCAGGGATGGCGATTACGCACCTCATCCCTGAGGTGCGCCCGTTGCCGGGCCAACGCGTTGCGTTGTTCAAAAACGCTCCCGGCGTTTTTATCCGGGCGGCGCGATGCTTTGCTGCAGGCGTATGCTCCCTTCGCTTCACGTCTGGCAGACGCATTTGAAACTTACAGAAACACTTCAGACGGCTGAAAGATTTAAACCCTGGGAATCTGACCGCAGCGCATAAACACAAGGCGGAGGGAACACGGGCAGAGGAGGAAAGCGTCCCACGACAGGGACGGCGTGGGCCGAGCGTCCAGGGATGGTTTAAGCGCCTTTCCGATCTGCCCGTGTTCCCGAAGCAGATCTCGATCTTAACGCCACTCCCGCTTACCACATTTTGTTTTGTTGCCCGCCTCGCTGCCTTCCAGAAAGTTCCAGTAAACTCCATCCGCCGCGCATTTCGCTTAGCCGCCGTTATTGTTACCCCTTTCCCGCTGTCAGGCCTTGCCCTGTAAGAGTTACGATCATAATTCGCGACACATTCTTCTTATGACCGAAAGCGGCAACATGCTGATTTCTTATGCTTCTTTCCCAGCATATTCCGCTGGTTGAACGTCATAACGCACGGTGAATCGTTCAGTTATTCAACATTTGCCGGTAAAAGTTTTAAGTTTTTTAGCGGTGAGAATCACTAGCGATAGAGCTGCTATCCAGCACAATGCACGGAATTCAGGCCAGCTACGCTGTGTATTGTATGGCTTTCAGACAGAAACGGTTTTTATTACCGTTGCATGCTATTCCTCACACTCTGTGTAAATAAGTAACCGTTGTATTGACGTTCTTTGCAACTGTTGACAAATTGATGCGTCAATAAACGCGCAGTTACGGAATTTTCTGAATGCACAATCTGCGTCAGAAAAAACATAAAAAACGCAGCGCGCGTTAACCACCTGTTCGGTGGTACGCCTGAACCGCATAAAAAAATCAGAGGTCGGGCAATACACACAACATCACATCACAATGGAGCAAAAGCATGATCAACTCCCTGGCTAAATCCGGGATGCTGAAGGTCGGTCTGAGCCTGATTGCTATGACTGTCGCCGCCGGTGTTCAGGCAAAAACCCTCGTTTACTGTTCTGAAGGTTCTCCGGAAGGCTTTAACCCGCAGTTGTTCACCTCGGGCACCACCTACGATGCCAGCTCACGTCAGATCTACAATCGACTGGTTGAGTTCACTATCGGCACCACCGAACTGCACGCTGCGCTGGCAGAGAAGTGGGATGTCAGTGAAGACGGTAAAACCTACACCTTCCACCTGCGTAAAGGTGTGAAGTGGCAGACCACCAAAGATTTCAAACCGACGCGCGACTTCAACGCGGATGATGTGGTGTTCACCTTTGAGCGCCAGCTGGATAAAAACAACGCCTACCACGGCGTCTCCGGCGGCAGCTACGAATACTTCGAAGGCATGGACATGCCGAAGCTGATCAGCAAAATCGAAAAAGTGGACGAGAATACCGTTCGCTTCGTGCTGACCCGCCCTGAATCGCCGTTCCTTGCTGACCTCGGCATGGACTTCGCCTCGATTCTGTCGAAAGAGTATGCAGACAACATGCTGAAAGCGGGCACCCCGCAAAACGTCGACCTGAACCCGGTCGGTACCGGCCCGTTCCAGCTGCTGCAGTATCAGAAAGATTCGCGCATCCTTTACAAAGCTAATCCGGATTACTGGGGCACCAAGCCAAAAATCGATCGCTTAGTCTTCTCCATTACCCCGGATGCGTCGGTGCGCTACGCCAAGCTGCAGAAGGGCGAATGTCAGGTCATGCCATATCCGAACCCGGCTGACATTGCGCGTATGAAGCAGGACAAAAACATCAACCTGTATGAGCAGGCTGGCCTGAACGTCGGCTATCTGTCGTACAACGTTGAGAAAAAACCGCTGGATAACCTGAAAGTGCGTCAGGCACTGACCATGGCGGTCAACAAAAAAGCGATTATCGACGCCGTTTATCAGGGTGCAGGCCAGACGGCTAAAAACCTGATCCCACCAACGATGTGGGGCTATAACGACGACGTAAAAGACTACGCCTACGATCCTGAAAAAGCCAAAGCGCTGCTGAAAGAAGCGGGCATGGCAGACGGTTTCTCCATCGACCTGTGGGCAATGCCGGTTCAGCGTCCGTACAACCCGAACGCTCGCCGCATGGCTGAGATGATTCAGAGCGACTGGGCGAAGATTGGCGTCAAAGCCAAAATCGTGACCTACGAGTGGGGCGAATACCTGAAGCGCGCCAAAGCGGGTGAGCACCAGACCGTCATGATGGGCTGGACCGGCGACAATGGGGATCCGGATAACTTCCTGGCCACCCTGTTCAGCTGCTCAGCGGCCAAAGATGGCTCTAACTACTCGCGCTGGTGTGATAAATCCTTCGAGGATCAGATTCAGCCCGCTCGCGCCACCGCCGATCAGGCGAAGCGTATCGAGTACTACAAGCAGGCTCAGGTTGTAATGCATGACCAGGCACCGGCGCTGATGATCGCGCACTCAACGGTATACGAACCGGTCAGCAAAAAAGTCTCCGGTTACAAAGTCGATCCGCTGGGCGGACACTACTTTGCTCAGGTAGACATTAAAGAATAATTGTCGCCTTTTCCGGGGCGACTGCGTGTCGCCCCGGCTTTATCTCCCTGTTTTACTGGAAACGGTAGAGGCGCAGCCTGTCTGCGTCGCGGTCGGGCCTACCCGATCGTCAGATGTAAGCAATAACAACCCTCGCGGCGACGGTCGCGCGGACAAGAGAGAACCCGGATTATGCTGCAGTTCATACTCCGACGTCTGGGCCTTGTCATCCCAACGTTTATCGGTATTACATTACTCACCTTCGCGTTTGTTCACATGATCCCCGGCGATCCGGTGCTGATCATGGCCGGCGAGCGCGGTATTTCTCCTGAACGTCATGCACAGTTAATGGCGCTGTTAGGTCTGGATCAGCCGCTGTGGAAACAGTACCTGAACTACATTAACGGCGTATTACATGGCGACCTGGGCATTTCACTCAAGAGCCGCATCCCTGTCTGGGATGAGTTTGTTCCGCGCTTCAAAGCGACGCTGGAACTTGGCATCTGCGCCATGATATTTGCCGTGGCCATTGGTATCCCGGTTGGGGTGCTGGCGGCGGTAAAACGCGGTTCAATTTTCGATCACACTGCCGTGGGCATCTCACTGACCGGCTACTCCATGCCGATCTTCTGGTGGGGCATCATGCTGATCATGCTGGTCTCGGTGCAGCTCAACCTGACACCGGTTTCCGGGCGGGTCGGCGACACCGTCTTCCTGGATGACAGCATGCCGCTGACCGGCTTTATGCTGATCGACACCTTCTTCTGGGGTGAGCCGGGCGACTTCCACGATGCGGTAATGCACATGATCCTGCCCGCCATCGTGCTCGGCACCATTCCGCTGGCGGTAATTGTACGAATGACGCGTTCGGCAATGCTCGAAGTACTGGGTGAAGATTACATCCGTACGGCGCGCGCCAAAGGCTTGACACGGATGCGCGTAATCGTGGTGCATGCACTGCGTAACGCCATGCTGCCGGTGGTGACGGTCATCGGCCTGCAGGTCGGCACGTTGCTGGCCGGGGCGATTCTGACCGAAACCATCTTCTCGTGGCCGGGTCTGGGGCGCTGGCTGATTGAAGCGTTGCAGCGCCGTGACTATCCGGTGGTGCAGGGCGGTGTGCTGCTGACCGCGGTACTGATTATTGTGGTCAACCTGCTGGTTGATCTGCTGTATGGCGTGGTTAACCCGCGCATACGTCACAAGAAATAAGGGGGCATCATGTCTGTTGTTGATCCCGGCAGCGTTACCGTTGCACCCAAGCCGATGACCCCATTCCAGGAATTCTGGCACTACTTCAAACGTAACAAAGGCGCCGTCGTGGGCCTGGTCTACATCATCATTGTATTGCTGTGTGCCATTTTTGCCGATGTGCTGGCCCCGCATGCGCCTGCTGAGCAGTTCCGCGATGCGCTGCTGCATCCGCCGGTCTGGCAGGAGGGCGGTAACTGGAGCTACATTCTGGGCACCGACGACGTGGGCCGCGATGTGCTGTCGCGTCTGATGTACGGTGCGCGCCTGTCGCTGCTGGTCGGCTGTCTGGTGGTGGTGCTGTCGCTGATTTTCGGCGTGATCTTCGGCCTGCTGGCCGGTTATCTCGGCGGCGTGGTCGATGCCATCATCATGCGCGTGGTCGATATCATGCTGGCATTGCCAAGCCTGCTGCTGGCGCTGGTGCTGGTCGCCATCTTTGGCCCCTCGATCGTTAACGCCTCTATCGCGCTGACCTTTGTGGCGCTGCCGCACTATATCCGTCTGACCCGCGCGGCGGTGCTGGTGGAAGTGAACCGCGACTATGTGACCGCCTCCGGCGTGGCCGGTGCCGGTATGCTGCGCCAGATGTTTGTGAATATTCTGCCTAACTGCCTTGCACCGCTGATCGTGCAGGCGTCATTAGGTTTCTCCAACGCCATTCTCGATATGGCGGCGTTGGGCTTTCTCGGTATGGGTGCGCAACCGCCAACGCCGGAGTGGGGCACCATGCTCTCCGACGTTCTGCAGTATGCGCAAAGTGCCTGGTGGGTCGTGACCTTCCCTGGATTGGTCATTCTGCTTACCGTGCTGGCATTTAACCTGATGGGCGACGGTTTGCGTGATGCCCTCGACCCGAAACTCAAGCAGTAAAGAGGCACCGAGATGGCGTTATTAAATGTAGACAAACTATCGGTGCATTTCGGCGACGATAAAGCACCGTTCCGTGCGGTTGACCGCATCAGTTATCAGGTTGAGCAGGGCCAGGTCGTCGGTATCGTAGGCGAGTCCGGCTCCGGTAAATCGGTCAGTTCACTGGCGATCATGGGGCTGATCGACTTCCCCGGCAAAGTGATGGCGGAGAAGCTGGAGTTCAACCAGCGCGATCTGAAACGCATCTCTGAACGCGAGCGCCGCCAGCTGGTGGGCGCTGAAGTGGCGATGATTTTTCAGGACCCGATGACCAGCCTGAATCCCTGCTACACCGTGGGCTTCCAGATTATGGAAGCGATCAAGGTGCATCAGGGCGGCAACAAACGCACCCGGCGTCAGCGGGCAATCGACCTGCTGAATCAGGTCGGCATTCCCGATCCGGCGTCACGGCTTGATGTCTATCCGCACCAGCTGTCGGGCGGTATGAGCCAGCGTGTGATGATTGCCATGGCGATCGCCTGCCGGCCTAAGCTGCTGATCGCCGATGAGCCGACGACGGCGCTCGACGTGACCATTCAGGCGCAGATTATTGAACTGCTGCTGGATCTGCAGCGGCAGGAGAACATGGCGCTGATCCTGATTACGCACGATCTGGCGTTAGTGGCAGAAGCGGCGCACCACATTATCGTGATGTATGCCGGACAGGTTGTGGAGAGCGGGAAAGCGACCGATATCTTCAAAGCGCCGCGCCATCCTTATACCCAGGCGCTGCTGCGCGCGCTGCCGGAGTTTGCGGCTGATAAAGCGCGTCTGGCGTCACTGCCTGGCGTAGTGCCGGGCAAATATGACCGCCCGGCTGGCTGTCTGCTTAACCCACGCTGCCCCTATGCGACTGACCTTTGTCGCCAGGAAGAACCGGAACTGCGCACCATTCCAGGACGTCAGTCCAAGTGTCACTATCCTCTGGATGATGCCGGGAGACCCACTTATGAGTCATGAAACCACGAAAGATCAGTTCCTGCTGCAGGCGATTGATCTGAAAAAACACTACCCGGTGAAGAAGGGGCTGTTTGGTCAGGAGCGTCTGGTCAAAGCGCTGGATGGCGTCTCTTTTAATCTGGAGCGCGGCAAAACGCTGGCGGTCGTCGGCGAGTCAGGCTGTGGTAAATCCACGCTGGGCCGGTTGCTGACGATGATTGAAACCCCGACAGAAGGGCAGCTTTACTGGCACGGTCAGGATCTGCTGAAGCACGATCCCCAGGCGCAGAAGCTGCGTCGTCAGAAAATCCAGATCGTATTCCAGAACCCGTATGGCTCACTCAATCCGCGTAAAAAAGTAAGCCAGATTCTGGAGGAGCCACTGGTCATCAATACCCAGCTGACCAAAGCGGAACGCCGCGAGAAGACGCTGGAGATGATGGCGAAAGTGGGCCTGAAAACCGAGCATTACGATCGCTACCCGCACATGTTCTCAGGCGGTCAGCGTCAGCGTATCGCCATCGCGCGTGGGCTGATGCTCGATCCGGACGTGCTGATTGCCGATGAGCCGGTTTCGGCGCTCGATGTTTCGGTGCGTGCTCAGGTGCTGAACCTGATGATGGATCTGCAGCAGGATATGGGTCTCTCCTACGTCTTTATCTCGCACGATTTGTCGGTAGTAGAGCACATTGCCGATGAGGTGATGGTGATGTATCTCGGCCGTTGCGTCGAGAAGGGCAGTAAAGAGGCGATTTTTGCCAACCCGCGCCATCCTTATACCCAGGCTTTGCTGTCAGCGACGCCGCGTCTGAATCCGGACGACCGTCGTGAGCGTATTAAGCTGACCGGCGAGCTGCCCAGCCCGCTTAATCCGCCGCCAGGCTGTGCTTTCAATGCGCGCTGCCACCGACGTTTTGGCACCTGTGTGCAGTTACAGCCGAAGCTGAAAAACTACGGTGGCCAGGAGATTGCCTGCTTCGCGGTCGATCAGGATGAGAACCAGCCGGTGGGTGTGGCAGAAAAGGTCAGCTGAGGATTGGCGGCTCAGGCCGTTGATTCAGTGATAGCTCAGGGAGCATACGCCCTTCGCAAAGACGCAAAACGCCTCCGTAGCCTGCGTTGCTTTGCTCCAGGTGTATGCTCCCCTCTCCTGAAGAGGGTTAACCGTCTGTGCTTCTGAGTAGGTAGTGTCATACTCCCTGCGTTCTCACTTCTCTTCTCAGCCAAAGGCGCCTTTCTGGCGCTTTTTTTTATCTCAATTCCGCTGTAAACCGCACCGCTGGCGGACCAGCCATCACGTTTTGGTTATTTCCCGTCTTTTTCCGTTATCAGATTTAACCTGTTTTTCTGCTGGCAATATTCGCAGCGAAAAAAGATAAACACTCCCCATCCCTTATGACAGCGATCAGGCTTTTTTGCGCCTGCGGCAGCCCGATTGCGGCTTAACATTGCGCTTATCGTGTCCCGCCTGGTTGTGCCAGTGGTTGTCAGAGCGGCTAAGTCTTAAAAATTATTGAAACATCGCAGATTAATTTAACTTAAACATCACTTATTAATTATAGGGGTTAATCATCTTATATTGGCTTTATTCCGCTGTAAGTGAATCTTTATGATTAAACTATTTTATTGAATCTGCTTTATTTGTAATCAGGTTTTTCTGACTGACATTAAAGGGATGTGTTATATTCCAGGAAAATTCCTCCCTTGTTGCAGGCCACGGCCAATGAAGAATAATTACGATGATTTGCAGCGTTTTAAAGAGAAAACGCAAACGCTCGACATCGACTTTAAAGATATGTCTGGTCAGGCGCAGGAAGCGGCGGAACACAGTAAATGGGCTTTGATTCGCCAGCTGGCGAAAGAGGACCATCAGACTTCACTAGGTGGCGGTCAGCGAATCGACCTGCCGCAGCCTCAGCCGCTGCGCGGGGATGAATTCACCGCGCCACCGCCTGAGGCACCGGCAAGGCCCGCCACACTCAGTGCGCAACCGACGACATCAGCCCGCAGCTCAATTCTCGATAGTCTGTCAGGCAGCAGCCTGCCCGCAGCCCGCACGGCTGAACGTGACCCTTCATCACTGTTTCCGCCACCGCCGCCGCCGCAAAAACGGGTTGCGGCTGAGCCTGTTGCTGTATCACATTCTGAGCCCGTCCGGCCCGCCATGGCGGCGAATTTAAAGCCCGCCCTCACGCCTGTCACACCCCATTCTGAACCGGAACGGTTTAGTGCCTTGTTCCGCTCGCGTGACAGCGAACCGTCGAATCTGCCGAAAGAAACTTTACTCAAACCGTTACTGGAGAAGATTGCGCTATGCCGTTAGTTTGTGTGTGCTCGCCGAAGGGAGGCGTGGGGAAAACCACGCTGGCGGCGAATCTGGCCTGGAGTCTGGCGCGTTCCGGTAGCAAAGTTCTGGCTATTGATTTTGATGTGCAGAATGCACTGCGTCTTCACTTTGGCGTGCCGCTGCATGATGGTCGCGGATTTGTGGCGCGCTCAGAAGAGCAGGCGGACTGGAGCCAGTCGATCCTCACCACTGGCGGCAATATCTTTGTCCTGCCTTATGGCGATGTTACCGAGCCACAGCGCGAACGGTTCGAAGAGAACCTGATGAAAGATCCCCACTTTATTAAGCGTGGTCTTGATACGGTACTTAATTATCCCGGTCTGGTCATTGTCGCTGATTTTCCGCCTGGTCCGGGCCCGGCCCTTAAAGCAATGACGGCGCTGGCCGATATGCATTTAGTGGTGATGTTAGCGGATACCGCTTCTGTGTCGTTATTACCGCAGATTGAAGAGAACCGGATGACCGGGAAACCGCTCAATAATAAGCAGGGACACTATTTTATCCTGAACCAGTGCGATAATCGCCGGAATATTAATCGCGATGTCACTGCATTTATGCAGCAGCGTCTGGGCGATAATTTACTGGGCGTGGTTCACCGTGATGAAAGTGTGGGTGAAGCCAATGCTTCCCAGCAGTCCGTATATGATTTCAGTCCTGCCTCAGCAGCGGCATTTGATATTGAACTGATCGCCAAACGGGTCAGCAGCATTCTGAATATCACCGTGGGAAATGGCGAAGTTCAGGCTTCCATCCGCACAAATCATTTTTAGTCGGCTACTGCAGGCGACTGACTTACACAGCTCTTCTCAGGGTGAATCATGAGTAAAATCGGGTTTTACCTGCTGCTGCTGGTGCTTGCACCCGTTGCCGCGGTGATCATCATTACGCCAATGGACAGCCAGAAACAGTATATTTTTGGTCTGATCAGCATCGGCATGATGTTTTTATTGGGTTTCAGCAAGAGCCGCAAAATAACCGTGGTGATGGTGATTCTCTCTGCCCTGATGTCCAGCCGGTATATCTGGTGGCGCACCACTGAGACGCTGCACTTTAATTCCGAAGTCGAGGCGATATTAGGGATTGGCTTATATCTGGCGGAGCTTTACGTCTGGCTGATCTTAATTCTCGGCTTCCTGCAAACCACCTGGCCATTAAAGCGCACCATTGAGCCGTTGCCGGACGATACTCGTCTGTGGCCGACGGTCGATATTTATGTGCCGTCTTACAATGAAAGCCTGGATGTGGTGCGCGATACCGTGCTGGCGGCGCAGTGTATCGACTACCCGCGTGACAAACTCAAAATCTATCTGCTGGATGATGGCAAACGCAGCGAATTTGCCCGCTTTGCGGCGGATGTCGGGGTCGGGTATATCACCCGCGACGACAACAAACATGCCAAAGCGGGTAACCTCAACCATGCGATGAAAATCACCAAAGGTGAGCTGATTTGCATCTTCGACTGCGACCACGTGGCAACCCGCACTTTCCTGCAGGCGACGGTGGGACCGTTTCTGAAAGATCCGAAGCTGGCGCTGTTGCAGACGCCGCACTACTTCTATTCGCCCGATCCCTTTGAGCGCAACCTGCGCGCTGCGCGCAGCATTCCCAACGAAGGCGCGCTGTTTTATGGCCCGGTGCAGCAGGGTAACGATAACTGGAACGCCACCTTCTTCTGCGGCTCCTGTGCGGTAATCCGTCGTTCGGCGCTGGAAGAGATTGGCGGCTTTGCCGTTGAAACGGTCACTGAAGATGCACACACCGCCCTGAAAATGCAGCGCCTGGGCTGGGGCTCAGCCTTCCTGTCGATCCCGCTGGCGGCTGGTCTGGCGACCGAACGTCTGGGTCTGCATATCATCCAGCGAACCCGCTGGGCGCGCGGTATGACGCAGATTTTCCGCGTCGATAACCCACTGTTTGGCCGTGGCCTGAAGTGGCAGCAGCGTCTTTGCTACCTCAACGCTATGCTCCACTTCCAGTTCGGCCTGCCACGCGTCGCCTTCCTGACCGCGCCGCTGGCTTACCTGCTGTTTAATCTGAATATTATTCACTCGTCGGCGTCGCTGATTTTTGCCTATGTGCTGCCGCACCTGGTGATGTCGCTTTACGTTAACTCGCGCATGAATGGCCGCTTCCGTTACACCTTCTGGGGTGAGATTTATGAGACGGTAATGTGCTTCCATCTGGTGATCCCGACCATCCTGACGCTGCTGTCGCCGAAACATGGCAAGTTTAACGTGACCGATAAAGGCGGCGTGCTGGATCAGGGCTTCTTCGATTTCCACATCGTGCGTCCGCACGTCATTGTGGCGCTGCTGCTGGGCATCGGGATTGTCGCGGGCGTGGTACGTGCGGTGATGCATGACTATTTTGGCGTCGACCCTTACGTTATTGCGCTTAACGTCGGCTGGGCGATTTTCAGCCTGATCATTCTGATGGCGGCGATTGCCGTAGCGCGCGAAACCAAACAGGTGCGTAAAACCATCCGCGTTGACGTACAAATCCCGGCGATTATTCACTACGCCAGCGGCATTTCATCACGCACGCTGACCAGTAACCTGTCGATGGGCGGTGCGCAACTCGATGCGCCGGATGGCCGTCATGAAACGGATGAAATTGAAGAGATTGATCTGTTGCTGAAATCCGGCGCGATCACCATCCCGGTGAGTAAGATTTCCGGCGATGACGAGAGCATCCGCCTGCGCTTTGAGGCGATGCCGCTGGCGCGCCGTCGCGAACTGGTGCGGGTGGTACTGGCGCGTGCGGATGCCTGGATCCAGCCGGAATATAAGCAGGACAACCCGCTGATTTCGCTGGGCACCATTATCCGCACCGTATTTGAGCTGTTCTGGCTGACCTGGAAAGGTCGCCACGATAAACGTAAAAAAGTCGACCCGGTTGCCGCGGCGGCGAAAGAGGATGGCGCGGCATGAAGATCCTGACGCACACGTTGCTGGCCAGTTCACTGACCGCCGCGTTATGGCTGACGCCCGCTGGCGCGGAAACGCCGACAGCGATTGATAACAGCAGTGCCGCGCCGGTAAACAGCGCGGCACCGATGCCACCTGAGGCTGCTGCAACCCGCCAGCCAGCTGGTGCTGCCGTCAGTGCGCCGGTAAACAGCGCGGCTCCGGCGTCGTCTGAGGCCGCTGGATCCTCACAATCAGCTAATGCCGCCGTCAGTGCGCCGGTAAACAGCGCGGCTCCGGCATCGTCTGATGCCGCTGGAACCTCACAATCTGCTAATGCCGCCGTCAGTGCGCCGGTAAACAGTGCGGCTCCGGCATCGCCTGAGGCCGCTGCAACCACACAGTCAGCTGATGCCACTGTCAGTGTGCCAGCGGAAAATCAGGTTCCGGCGACGCCACCTGCAACGCCTGTTAATAACACTGCCACACCAGATGCCGGTTCAGCGCAGGTGACGGCCCCGGTGAGTGGTGGTGGGTCAGCAACGCCGTCAGTGCCATCCGCAGCCGCGGCGACTCAGTCCGCAGAATCTGTACCGGCCTCTGCGCCACCGAGTGCAGTACCGGATGCCACGCCGCCGTCAACCAACTCTTCTTACGCACCAGCGGGTGAGGCAACATCAGCGCCTCAGGCGTCAGCGAATGGCGAGGCTTCTTCCGCCGCGCCGGCCACCGCACCGGTGACGAGCAGTGGCGCTGTGACGCAGGACAGCAGCGCGCTCTCCGCGGTGCCGCTGCCGCAGGGGCTGACCAGTGCCGATCCCGCGCTGGAAGCGGCCGCCAGTGCGCTGCCCTACGCGCCAGGCCAGACGACTGCGCCTGTTGCAGAACCGCAGATGCCGATCACGGCGGCTATCAATCAGCCGATCAGCAGCGTCATCTCCGTAGCCCAGATGGGCCAGTCGCGCGGTATCACGCTGACCGGCGGCCAGTTACAGTCGGGCATCACCTTTACCCTGCCCGGCGATGAAGTGATTACCAATGCGCGACTGAATCTGACGCTGCGCGTCTCAGCCGCGCTGGCGGCACGCAATACTTCGCTGCAGCTGATGCTGAATGGTCAGCCGCTCGGTACGCTGCCGCTGGGTGCTACGGACAGCGACGTCAGTGATTATGAGCTGGATATTCCGGCGGCGATGGTGGTGTCGAACAACAACCTCAGTTTTAAAATCAACGATGCGGACAAGCTGCTGTGTGAGAAGGAGAGCGCGCAGCAGTATCAGGTCACCATTCTGCCGAATACCGCGCTGCACCTTGAAGGGCAGAAGCTCAATATCGGCACCCGTCTGCGCAACTTCCCGCGTCCGTTCCTGGATCCGCAGCGGATGACGGCATCCACCATCACGATGGGCTTTGCCAGTAACGTCTCACCTGATGCGGTCAGCGCGGCGGCACTGGTCGCTTCCTGGCTTGGCATTCAGAGTGATTATCGCGGCATCCGGTTCCCGGTGGTGCGTGGCGAACTGCCGGAAAACAACGGCATCCTGTTTGGTCATCCTGGCGATCGAATCGGCACCCTGACGTTCCCGGCCAGTCATGGCCCGATGCTGCAGGTGGTGGATAACCCCAGTAACCCGGTTTACAAATTGCTGCTGGTCAGTGGTAACAATGACGATCAGCTGCGTCAGGCGGCGAACCGTCTGACAACCCAGCCCTTTACCACCGATGAGAGCCAGCTGCAGGTTCCTGTACAGACCATTGGCAACCGCAAACCTTACGATGCGCCACGCTGGATTAACACTGACCGCCCGGTCCGCCTGAGCGAACTGCTGCGTAAAGACCAGAGCCTGACCAGCAGCGGCATCTGGCATGATGCGCTGCGGGTGAACTTCCGCGCCGCGCCTGATCTGTTCCTGTGGGATGGCGACACGGTGCCGGTTAATCTGCACTATCGTTTCCCGTCCGAAAGCTGGATTGATGAGGACAACTCGTTCCTTAACGTCATGCTCAACGGCACTTTCCTGCGTAACCTGACGGTCAACAAAGTTGGCCTGCTGGAGAACGCCTGGCATCGTTTAGGCGGTGATGCACGTCAGGAACAGTATCAGCTGAATCTCGAGCCCTATTTGATCTATGGCGATAACCAGCTGGCGCTCTACTTCAATATCAAACCGCGCGCCGATGCGCCCTGCGGCGTGCTCCTGAACAACAATATCAAGAGCCGGATTGAAGAGGACTCGTGGATCGATCTGAGCCATACCCGCCACTTCAGCATGTTGCCGAACCTCTCATACTTTGTCGGTGCCTCGTTCCCGTTCTCGCGGCTGGCTGACTTTGGCCAGACCACGCTGCTGCTGCCGGAAACACCCAGTAATGCCGAGCTGTCGACGCTGCTGGATCTGGCGGCGCGGGCCGGAACCGCGACCGGCGTAGCGCTGACGCAGAATCAGGTGCTGTTTGGTCTGCCCACTGGCGGCACCCATCTGGCGCGCATCCAGCAGAGCGATCTGCTGGCAGTCAGCACCACCGGCAACAGCGCTTTCAATCAGGCGATGCTGGCGGCGTCACCTTATGATGCCACCAGCAGCACCTTTGGGGTGAAAGAGCCGGACACGCTGGAAAAATTACGCGGCTGGCTGACCGGCGACTGGAGTCGTCAGCAGCTGGATGCAGATCGTTACTTCTCTTCCAACGAAGCGTGGCGGGGCTTTCTCAGCTACCGGTCGCCGTGGAATCGCGATCGGCTGGTGGTGATGACGGTGGCAACCAGCGACGATCAGCTGCTGCGACTGCACAATGATTTAAGTTCGGCGCAGATTAACGCCGCAGTGCGTGGCGACACCGCGATTATCACCGATGAAAACGGCATTCGTAGTTTCCGCGTCGGTGCACAGTTCCCCAGCGGCGAGATGCCCTGGTACATGATGGTGGTGTGGTATGCCAACCAGCACTCGGTGCTGCTGGCGGTGGCGGCGATGCTGCTCTCTGCGCTGGTGGGCAGTGCGGCCTGGGTGATGTTGAAGCGTCATGCCTGGCGGCGTCTGAACCCAAAGCAGAGCCATGATTCCGGCAGGAAGTAAGGACAATAATAATGAAAAAAAATCTGTTAAGTGCCGGTATCCGTAAAGCGTTACTGCTGGGCAGCGCCCTGGCCCTGTCACCACCGCTGCTGGCGGCGGAAAGCGCTAATCCGGCGTTGCAGGCCCTGTTCGATCAGGCTTCCTACTGGCATCAGAAAGCGCATGACGACCTGGCGAAAGCCTCGCTGCAAAAGGTGCTGATGGTTGAACCCGGCAACACTCAGGCGCTTTATCTGCTGGCCCTCTATTCACAGCAGGGTGGCGACACGGCTGCCGCAACGGAGTATCGCGCCCGTCTCAGCCAGGTCTCCCCCAGCGATCCGCACCTGAGCGAGCTGGATAATGCGCGCCAGATGCAGACCATTCCGCAGGCGCAGCTTTCGCTGGCGCGTCAGCAGGCGCGCAGCGGCAACATTCCGGTGGCGTTACAGACCTGGCGCAACACCTTCAGCGGTAATGAGCCGCCACCGAGCGTCGCGGCAGAATATTATCTTACGATGGCGGGTGACCGTACGCTGCTGCCGCAGGCGGTTGAGGCGCTGCGGCAGTTTGCGGCTCAGCATCCGCAGGACACCGGCGCACGGCTGGCGCTGGGTAAGGCGCTGACTTATCAGGAACCGACCCGTCGCGAAGGCATTGAGGTGCTGAGTTCGCTGGCGAGTGGTAATCAGGATGCCGATCGTTCACTGCGCCAGGCGCTGCTATGGCTCGGTCCGCAGCCGTCAGACGCGGCCCTCTATCAGACCTGGCAGCAGCGTCATCCGCAGGACTCCGCCGTCATCGACTACTACCGTAAAAATGTCGGTGGCGCAGAAAAAGGAGCCGGATTCAGTGCGCTGAACAGCGGTGACGTCGGCGGAGCACAGACCAGCTTTGAAAAAGTGCTGGGAGCCAATCCCCAGGATGCCGATGCGCTAGCGGGCATGGGCTATGTGGCCCAGCGAGCCGGACGTTATCAGGAAGCGGCTGATTATCTGCAACGCTCTGCTCAGCAGGGCGGCGATCAGGGTTCCTCACGCCAGCTGCAGGCCGACGATGCCCGCTTTTATGCGCAGCTGGCCAGCGCGCAGCAGGCGCTGAAAAACGGCGACAGCGCGCAGGCGCTGACCTTAAGCGAACCGCTGGTGCAGGCTGACGGTGAAAAAGGGCTGGCCGCCAGGCTGTTCCGCGCCGACGTGTTGCGCCGCACCAATCAGCCTGAGCAGGCGGAGCAGATCTATCGCACCATTCTGCAAAGTGATGCGGATAACCGCAGCGCCAAAGAAGGGCTGTTCTACGTTCTGCGTCAGCAGAATCGCAGTGCCGAAGCCAGTACGCTGCTGGGGGCACTGCCCGACAGTGTGCGTCAGAGCGTCACGCCACGGGCCAATGAAGCGGATGCGCTGCGTCAGCAGGCGAAGCGTCAGCTGGCGGCCGGTAACAACGCCGCTGCTATCGCGACGCTGCAGCAGGGTATTCAGCGCTATCCCTCTGATGGCTGGCTGCGGCTCGATTTAGCCCGGCTCTATCGTCAGCAGGGCGATACGCTGCTGGCGGCCAACGTGATGCAGCCGGTGATGCGCAACGGGGCCAGCACCAGCGAACTCTATGCCGGTGCGCTGAACGCCAGCGAAAGCGGTGGCTGGCAGCAGGCCAGCGCGTTGCTGGCGCGCATTCCTGCCAATGCGCAGACGGCGGCGATGCGTGAACTGGCGCAGCGGGTGAATTTCAATCTGCAGATGAGCACCGCCGATCAGTACCTGGCGCAGGGCGCGACGGCCGCCGCCGCCAATACCCTGAAAGCGCTCACGGTCACGCCGCCCGCTAATCCGGTGGATGCCGGAAACCTGGCGCAGAAGCTGGCAAAGGCGGGCGATCTCAGCAGCGCGGTGTCGGTGGTGCGGACGAACCTGCAGCGTGGCGTGCAGGGCAATGCGGGCGATTATGCCGCGCAGATGGCGGTGCTGAATCAGGCGGGCCTCGGCAGTGAGGCGCAGCGCTTCCTCAGCAACCCGGAGCTGCAGGCGCGCAGTACCCCGACCCAGCTCGCCGGTATCCGCAACGGTTATCTGATTAACGAAGTGGATCGCCTGCGGCAGCAGCGTCAGTACGCGGTGGCTTATGACAAGCTGATTGGCGCGCTGCAGCAGGATCCGCAGAACCGCGATCTGATGTTCGCGATGGCCCGTCTCTATCAGGACGGCAAGATGAACCGGGATGCGGGCGTAGTCTATGACTACCTGATGACCCAGGATACGCCGACCCAGGATGCGCGCGTCGGGGCCATCAACGTCGCGCTGGCGCAGAACAATGTGCCGCGTGCTAACGAGCTGAGCCGCGGCCTTAACACCACCACGCAGACGCCGGATCGTCTGCTGTTGCTGGCACGTGTCGCCGAAGCCAATGGCAACCATTCACAGGCGATGGCGTATCTGCGTTCGGCACGCGGGCAACTGACTGGCCTGCAGGGCGCGCAGTCTGGCAGTGTGCCGACCGTGGGCGGCCTGGCGCTGGCGGACAATCCGTTTATCAACCGCACCACCTCGCCAGTGGGACGCTCACCGTCCAGCTACGGCACCGTGCTGCCGTGGCAGGCCGCACCGGCGGGCCAGACTGCTGGCGTGACATCACAGGGCGAACCGGCTGCGGGCAGCACAACGGTTTCTCAGCAGTCACAGGTTCTGCATGACGTTAACACCATGATGGATTCGCTACAGGAGAAAACGGCTACCTGGAGTCAGGGCATGGTGCAGGTGCGCGGGCGCGACGGCGAGTCGGGCCTGAGCAAACTGACGGAAGCCAAAGCGCCGCTGACCTTCTCTACCGTGCCGTTTGAAACGGCACGCCTCGACTTTACCGCCACGCCGGTCTCACTCACGGCAGGCAGTGGCGCCGCCGATGCCTGGCGTCGTTTCGGCACCAATGCGCTGAGCCAGGGCCGCGTTGTGGCCGCAGGCGGCGCGACGGTGAATGACCTGCCCACCGCGACCACCGATTCGCAGACCGCTTCTGGCGTCGAGTTGAATCTGGCGCTGAAGGGCGACAGCTATAAAGTAGATATCGGCAGTACGCCGCTGGGCCAGGATCTCAGTACGCTGGTCGGGGGTGTGCAGTGGTCACCGAAACTCACCGACTTCCTGACGCTGATCCTGACCGGTGAGCGTCGCGCGATTACCGACAGCCTGCTCTCTTACGTCGGCGCAGAAGATAAAGCCAGCGGCAAACGCTGGGGACGTGTCACGAAGAACGGCGCGAACGCCCTGTTAAGCTACGATAATGGCGATGCGGGCTTCTACGCTGGCGGCGGCGCTTACAGCTATCTTGGTGAAAATGTCGCCAGCAACAACAATCTGCAGGCGACCGCCGGGGCGTATGTTCGTCCGTTCCACAGGGACGACCGCGAGCTGAAAGTGGGCATGAGTCTGGCGTGGATGGACTTCTCAAAAAACCTCAGCTACTTCAGCTACGGGCAGGGCGGTTACTTCAGCCCGCAGAACTACGCGTCGGTCTCGTTCCCGATAGAGTTCTCACGCAAGTTTGACGATCTCAAAGTGAATATTGGCGGGGCAGCCGGTTATCAGACCTACAGTCAGGATAAGAGCGCGTACTTCCCGGCGGATGCCAGCCTGCAGTCAGAGCTGGAATCCCTTGCTGCCAGCGACAGCGTGAAAGACGCGTACTACTCTGGCGGCAGTAAAAACGGCATCGGCTATAACCTGCATGCCGGGGCGGACTACAAACTCAATAAAGATGTGACGATTGGCGGCCAGCTGGGTTATGACACCTTTGGTGACTACAACGAAAGCAGCGCCAGGCTCTATGTGCGTTACCTGTTCGGAGAGAAGTAATGAGTGAGCATTCGGGGGTATCACATCCTTATCAGCCGGGCTGGTTTGACCTGGTCAGCGTGCTGATTGACGGGATGATCGCCAACGCCGGTCAGCAGGAGGCGGAAGCCTTTCTCTACAGGATGGGTGAATCGCTGGCGACCCGCTATCCTTTGCCAGAGTCGCGCACCGTGCAGGATCTGGAGCGCGAGGCCAACCTGCAACTGGCGCGGTTTAACTGGGGCTTTGTGCAGCTTCAGCCGGAAGAGAAGGCGCTGCTGATTGCGTATCACGCCTTACCGGCAGGCGACAATCGCCATTCTCCGGCTGACTGGCAGGCGGCGTTTGGTGCGGTCATCGCTGGGCTTTTTTCAGGCTGGTTGCAGGGCCAGGGCGGCAGCAGAATGGTGCCGGTGACGCTTGAACTCAACGATGGCAGCATGCTGCACTATCGATATCAATAGGATCAGAAATGAAACGTAAGCCATTCTGGATGGGCTGGATCTGCACTGTTTTACTGCTGGCCTGCAGCGCGCAGGCCAATGCCAGCGGCTGGGATACCTTTAAAAGTCGTTTTCTGACCGCCGAAGGGCGGATCACGGATACCGCCAATAACAATGTCAGTCACACCGAAGGTCAGGGGTATGGCATGTTGCTGGCGGTGGCCAACAACGATCGCGCCACCTTTGATCGGCTGTGGCAGTGGACACGCACTCAGCTGCGTAATCCGCAGACCGATCTCTTCTACTGGCGCTATGTGCCGGGCAGTGACAACCCGGTTGCCGACAAAAATAACGCCTCGGATGGCGATGTGCTGCTGGCATGGGCGCTGCAACGCGCCGCACAGAAATGGCAGGTGGAGAGTTACCAGCAGGAGTCAGACCGCATTCAGCGCGCGATCATCAAGCTGGATGTCACGAGCTTCGGCGGCCATACCGTCCTGCTGCCGGGCGCGCAGGGCTTCAATAAAACCAGCTATGTGGTGCTGAATCCTTCGTACTTCCTGTTTCAGGCGTGGCGGGAGTTTGGCGAGCGCAGTCATCTGCAGGTCTGGGATAAGCTGATTAACGATGGTTTTGATCTGCTGGGTAAGCTGAGCTTTGGTAAAACCGGCCTGCCGCTGGACTGGGTCGCGCTGAATGCGGATGGGTCGGTTGCGCCAGCGGTGGGTTACTCAAACAGCTTCAGTTATGACGCGATTCGCGTGCCGCTGAACATCTGGTGGTATGACCCGCATAGTCTGGCGCTGGTGCCGTTTCAGCGCGTCTGGCAGGGTTACAGCCGCATGCTGACCCCCGCCTGGTTCGATGTGCTGGCGAATGCACCAGCCCCTTACCATCTTGAGGGCGGTCTGCTGGCGGTGCGTGACCTGACGCTGAATGAGACCGGCTATCTGAGCGATAAGCTGGCTGCCGATCAGAACTACTTCTCTGCCAGCCTGCAGCTGCTGACCTGGCAGGCGTTTCAGGAGAAGCGCTGATCAATCGCAGAACGGCGGCGCTGGCCGCCGTTCTGGAGCTGATAACCCGGTGTGTCAGGCGCTGAGTCGCGCCTGACACACTCTTCTGCTATCCGGCAATAATGCGTTACTGCGGATAGGGCACCCAGTCGCCGCCGTTGAGCCTGATCCAGGGCTTGCCCTGATACATCATCACCACCGCCCCGTCGTTTTCCGACACCACCGGCGTCTGCGGCAGCTTGTCGGTCAATACTGACATATTTACATTCGGCGCATTAAATACCTGCCCATCCACCACCCGCGACACAATTTCTGAGATCGCCAGCAGGCTGGTCGGTGCATCAATATTGAGGGATTGTCCCTGATGCGGGGCTTTCATGCCGACAAACTTAATCCCTACCGGCACATGCGTAATGGCAGGGCTGGGAATATCCCGCAGGCCTGACATCTGCATCTTATCGCCTTCAAGTGCGGCACCATGCTCCGGCACCACCAGCACCATCACCCGGCGGCCCGACTTCTCCAGCTGGGTGAGGAAGGCGTCGATTTGATCAAACAGCAGCTGAGCGCGCGGCTTCCACGGGGCAGTCTGGGTGCTGCCCAGTTCACGGGTGCCGTCGTGCAGCGGGATCAGGTTGTAGAAGGTGGCGCTGCGTGCATCGCTGCTCTTGCTGCGATCGTCAAGCCAGCGCTGCATCAGCTGCGCATCGTTAAGCACCGGCGAGCCGTCGAATGAGGTCAGTTCCGGGGCAATGCCTGCCTGCGACATCAGCGGTGCCTGAATATCGCCGCCCTCGCGCAGTTCCTTGAGATAGTTACCGAACACGCCGGTGTGATCCATCATCAGTTGCTCTTTAAAGCCCAGCTTCGCCAGATTATCGAACAGATAACAGCGAGAATCGGTGGGTTTGTAGAGTTCGCTGTGCGAAGTCTGACCGCAGCTGGCACGCAGCAGACGGATCCCCGCCGGTCCGCTGTAACTGGTGGCGGAGTTATAGTTGGTCAGCATGATATCGAAATGCTGCCACAGCGGATGATTACGCAACTGGGAGGCATCCATGTCGGACCAGGAGAGTGAACAGATGTTGATCACCAGGATGTCGAACGGCTGCGAGTCAGCCGGCAGGCTGTCAGGGAAATGGGTGACGCGCTTGCGCTCACTCTCATAAAAACGGCTGAGCCAGGCGGTCAGGCTGGCGCTGGTGGGCGCGGCTGACTGATCGAGCCCATCCGGCACGGCCGCCGCCTGGCTGGCAGCAGCCGGTGTCTGATTCAGCACCACCTGCGGGGTTGTCGCGCGGGTCGGCAGCAGCGACATCGCCGGACCCGCAATGGTCAGCACGTTGAGCCAGATCAGCATCAGTGAAACCAGCACGGTGATGCGAATCCACTGCGAAATAAACAGATAGAGCACCAGCAGAACAAACAGGGCACCCACCATTTGCCAGTTGATAAAACGGTCAGCCAGATCGAGCAGGTAAGCACCCGAGAAGCCCGCCAGCTGATCGCCCTGGCTGAGAATGCTGCTGAGTCCCGGCAGCCAGGTATCATGCCAGAACAGCGCGAAGCCAACAGGGATCGAGACCCAGTGGCGCAGGCGATGCAGGCGAACCGACGGCAGCGGGAAAAGCAGCCAGGCGAGAAACACCAGATTGCTCAAAGCATGAAAGTTGAGGTAGCCGTACCACAGCAGGGCAAATTTGACTAAAAAGTAGAAGTTCCAGCCGCCCAGTCCGCGCCAGCAGGACCACAAACGGGAAGAGTGGGCCGCAGCGGGTTGATCATTTTTCATTAATTTTTGCATCCGTTTTTGGAGATTGACGCTGCCAGTGACCTTCAGACTTCAGCGCGCGAGCAGGCAACAGCCGATTCAGCAGGCCGTTCCAGCGACGCGGCAGCCACTGATGCCAGACCGGCTTTAAAATCAGCAAAATAACAACGATCAGCAGCGCAATCTGTACCCAATCCATCAGGTTCATCGGGATTCATTCTCCGGCAGTAAAGTGATGGGCAGGGGGGCTGAGCGTTCCTGCGTTTCGTGCCGGCTCTCAACGGCAGCACGTGTTGTCTCTGATACCGGCGTCAGATCCTGAATCGCCATGGGCGTCAGTTTCTTAATATTGCTGACTTCCGCAAGAATCTGATTATCCTCGAACCAGACCATTCGGTTTGCAAACAGCTCGTCGTGAGGCAGTGAAAATATATATTTTAATGCTTTATCAAGATCGTTATAGCGGCAGGAGGAGAGAAACAGAATGACGCGATCTTCCAGTACCGTGACCAGATCGCCAAAGCGGCGCGGCTTACAAAGTGTCAGGATCTGCTGCGGTTTAAGCTGTGGCACCGGCCGCAACGCCACCAGCAGGCCCTTATCATTTTCCGGCAGCAAAGTATTACTGATCAACTGGCTGACTGACTGGCAGAAGGCGTCAAGCCGCAGGTAGCCTTTTTCATGCAGAGGCTGCAATGACGCGGTTAACGCCTCAAGACTGGCGGGAACGCGACGGTTAAACACCTGTCCCTGAACGCCTTCCAGCGTGGTCAGAAACCGCGACATGGGCGCGTTGGTCGGCACAATAACGTTTACCCCGCAGGCCAGCAGCAGACGCTCGTCGCTGTAACGCAGGCTGGCACCCATCTCGCGCACTACAATTTTCAGGCCGTTGCCGCGTCCGCGTCGCAGGCTGTGTACAAACTTCGCCAGTTCGTTGATCAGGTCGCTTCGGGTCAGGCTGAAAATAACCGTTGCGGCATTGGCCTGTTGAGCCCGTAACCAGACCTGCTCATTATCATCGAAGAGTTGCCACTTGCGTGAAAGTGGCGGTGCACCCTCAAGCACGATTTTGTCCGCAAGATAATGCTGCTCGTCATTAAGGCTCAGCGGTTCCTGGTTTTCATTTAACGTAAAGAAACGATCTTCTTCACAGCCCAGGCGTATTGCACGATCGGCCAGCAGGCGTTCTGCGGCATACCACCAGTTAATTCGATACTGCCAGCTATCCTGCTGAAAGCCCAAATGCGCCACGCCATCCAGCTGACGAAAATAACGCTGAAGATTATTACTCAGGTTTATTATGGTGGAGCCGGACGTCACGATTAACAGCGTGAGTTTTCTTTTATGCAGCGTGTGGCGCATACCCTTTATCCACCGCGTTAATTCGGCGTCATCGAGCTTATCCCATTGCGCTGCGCTGCTGTTAAATATCACCAGGCCGTTTTTACTGCCGAGCGTGCGCAGAAAATCACTTTCCAGCTGCAGCAGACTCCGCTTGCTTTTGGAAAGAGAAAACAGCGGGATACGGTCAGGACCGCCGACCGGGTCGGGCGTCAGTAAATCACGCGGCGGCTGATCAGCGCTGATCAGCGTGACGGCCTGCTGATGTGAAATCACCTGTCGAATAAACGTGCGGGCGTCATCCTGACGTGCACAAGTGACCCAATAACAGCCAGGGGTTTGCAATGCCGTTAATTCAGGCTGAACATGCAACAGCCCTAGCGAAAAAGAATTTTTCATATTGAATTCGTTATTTTTCCAGTCCAGGCTAGCTTATTATAGACAGGCCTGGATGTAACCTGAGAAATTTGAACATTGCTAATGACAGGCTGGCTCACAATGTTCTGCAAATGCCGCGTTTCAGGAAATTTTTTTCAACGCCCTTTTTTACGCGCAGGCGGTCATTCTGAATCTGACATTGTTTTATTTTTGGCGAAAAGTAATGAAAAACCAAAATCTTTATACCCCTGTCGCCACTGCGGGCGATCGTCAGGATGATATTAGCGCTTTGCGTGACGCCTTTTCTTTGCACTCTTTTCGCTATGTCGACATTGCACGTGAAGAGCGCCTGAAAGAGATTGTGTCGCGCTGGCCGCTGTTAGCTGAAACGCTCCCCAGCCAGCCTGAGCAACCTGACTGATGCCGCTGATAGCGCTTCAGGGCGTGCGGGGCGGCGTTGGCACGACCTCTCTTTGTGCCGGACTCGGCTGGGCGCTCGCGAGCCTCGGCGAGCGGGTCTTGCTGATCGACGGCTCGCCGGTCAGCCAGCTCGGCGTGCATTTTAATCTGCCCGCTCAGCAGGAGAGTGGCTGGATGCAGGCGCTGTGCGATGACGGGGAGTGGCAGCATGCCGCGCTTCGCTATCCCAATGGACCTGATTTGCTTCCACATGGTGTGCTTTCTCATCAGCATGCGTTGACTATTGCCCACCAGAATGAGGCGGTAGCCGCGCCGCTGCTCCAGGCATTGCCGGACCTGCAGGCGCGCTATCAGTGGATTATTTTCGATCTGCCCGCCGATCCCCTGCCGTGGCACGAAACACTCTATCCGGCACTGGACGGTATACTGTGCGTCACTCAGCCAGATGCGAATTGTCATTTACGTCTGAGTCAGCGCCATTTTCCGGCACGTACCCGCTTTATCATCAATCAGTTCAATGCCAACAGCCGTCTGCAGCAGGACCTCCATCAGCTCTGGATGGCTTCGCTGACAGAGCTGATACCGCTGCTGATCCACCGCGATGAGGCGCTGGCTGAATCGCTGATGATGAAGCAGCCAGTTGGTGAATATCGGCCTCATGCGTTAGTCAGCGAAGAGATCATCACGCTGGCAAACTGGCTGCTGCTCAATCTGAATGGGGTGAGGTCGTGAACCCGTTGCGCTGGCTGCTGACTGCACCCGCCTGGCAATCACTGCACAGCGGCTATACTACCGCGCGAGGCAATGGCGCTTCCCGCTTCGCCAGTGCACTCCACCTGTTCTGGTCTGTTCTGGGGCTGATGCTGCTCCGTTTCGAAAGCCCGGCCTGGCAGCGTGTTATTCAGCAGCGCCGCCGCCTTTATCCGCACATTTCTCCGGAGCGTCCGCGTCCGCTGGATATTTTGCGTTATCTGATTCAGACACTCTGGCTGATTGTGATCCGGCTACCGGGTGCGGGCGGGCGCGACGGCGTTAATCGCCTGAGCGTGCTGACTGGCTGGCGGCACCACGGTTATCGCTGGCTGGATAATCTTGTCGCCCGCTCGCAAACCCACAGCATTGATACGCGTCTTGAACAGCGGCTGAAGCGCCTGTCACCGCTGATGCGACGCAGCCTTTTCGTCGTCGTTGCCCTCTTTGCCTCACTGCTGGCACTGCTCTGTATCAGTCAGCCCTTTGGTCTGATGACCCAGTTTATTTTTGTCGTACTGCTCTGGGGGCTGGCGATGCTGGTACGGCGCATACCGGGGCGTTTTCCCACGATGATGCTCATCGTGCTGTCGCTGACCGTGTCGTGCCGCTACCTCTGGTGGCGCTATACCTCGACGCTGAACTGGGACGATCCGCTGAGCCTGATCTTTGGTCTGCTACTGATTGCAGCAGAGACCTACGCCTGGGTGGTGCTGGTGCTGGGCTATTTCCAGACGCTCTGGCCGCTTAATCGCCAGCCGGTTTCTATGCCAGCGGATCGTTCGCAGTGGCCCTCGGTGGACCTGCTGGTGCCGACCTATAACGAACCGCTCAGCGTTGTCAGACCGACGCTCTATGCTGCGCTGGGCATCGACTGGCCGAAAGACCGCCTGACTATCTATCTGCTCGACGACGGCAACCGGCCAGAATTTCGCGACTTTGCTGCCAGCGTGGGTATCAACTATGTCGTGCGTCCCTCTAACGAACATGCCAAGGCGGGCAACATCAACCACGCGCTGAAAAAGTACTGCCGCAGCGACTTCGTCTCGATCTTTGACTGCGACCATGTGCCGACACGCTCATTTTTACAGATGGCCATGGGCTGGTTTATCAAGGATCCCCGGCTGGCGATGCTGCAGACGCCACATCACTTCTTTTCACCCGATCCGTTTGAGCGCAATCTCGGGCGGTTTCGCCGTACGCCTAATGAGGGGTCGCTGTTTTACGGGCTGGTGCAGGACGGTAATGATACCTGGGACGCCACCTTCTTCTGCGGCTCCTGCGCCATTCTGCGTCGCACCGCGCTGGAAGAGATTGGCGGTATTGCCGTCGAAACCGTCACTGAAGATGCCCATACCTCGCTGCGTCTGCACCGGCGTGGCTACACCTCGGCCTACATCCGCATTCCTCAGGCGGCCGGACTGGCAACCGAAAGCCTGTCAGCGCATATCGGACAGCGTATCCGCTGGGCACGCGGCATGGTGCAGATTTTCCGCCTGGACAACCCGCTGTTTGGTAAAGGGCTGAAGTGGGTGCAGCGGCTCTGTTATGCCAACGCAATGCTGCACTTCCTGTCCGGCATTCCAAGGCTGGTCTTCCTGCTGGCACCGCTGGCATTTTTACTCTGCCACGCCTACATCATCTACGCGCCTGCGCTGGCAATCGCGATTTATGTTTTACCTCACATGCTGCATACCAGCCTCACCAACTCGCGTATCCAGGGGCGCTGGCGTCACTCTTTCTGGAGCGAAGTCTACGAGACGGTGCTGGCCTGGTATATCGCCCGCCCGACCACCGTGGCGTTGTTCAATCCCCACAAAGGCAAGTTTAACGTTACCGCCAAAGGCGGACTGGTTGAGGAGCAGCATCTGGACTGGGTGATCACCAAGCCCTATATGCTGCTGGTGCTGCTCAATCTGGCGGGTGTGCTGATGGCGTTCTGGCGCATACAGCATGGCCCGGCAAACGAGATACTGACGGTATGCGTAAGCCTGATTTGGGTGATTTACAACATGATTATTCTCGGTGGCGCGGTGGCGGTGTCGGTTGAAGCTCGACAGATCCGCGAGGCGCATCGGGTAGAGATTGCCATGCCCGCTGCCATCGCACGTGAAGATGGTCATATGCTGCCCTGTACGCTGCGTGACTACTCTGACGGCGGTGTGGGGCTGGAGATGCGCGAACCGGATGCGCTGCGGGAGAATGAAAAAGTCTGGCTGCTGCTGCGTCGTGGACAGCAGGAGTTCAGCTTTCCGTGCCAGGTTCAGCGTGTCTTTGGCCGTCGGGCGGGTGTCCGTCTGCATCAGCTGACCACCCAGCAACATATTGATTTTATCCAGTGCACCTTCGCCCGTGCTGATACCTGGGCGCTGTGGCAGGACGGTTTTCCGGAGGATAAGCCAGTGCAGAGTCTGGCCGACATCATGATCCTCGGCTTTAAAGGTTATCTGCGCCTGGCGGAATATGGCCCGCCGCAGTTACGTCGGTTGTTTAACCTGCTTACCGCTGGGGTAAGCTGGCTGGCTTCGCTGTTGCCGCAAGGCATCGGACGCATGCCCGCTTCAAAAAATCTGCATTGAGTTGATGATATGACGACAACAGGAATAAACAGGTGGGTCGCTGCACTGCTGCTGGGCTCGGCAACGCTGAGCAGTGCCGTGGCGCAGGAGAGTGCACCGGTCATGGCTACCGGAGAAACGGCGGTGCAATCGTTGCCGCAGCAGCCTGCCGCGCCGCTGCGTAGCAGTCAGCTGAGCTTTGCTAAGCTGGCGCCGCCGCCGGGCAGCATAACGCTCAGCGGAACGCGCCCCAGCGGGCAGATCGAGTTCGGGGTGCGCAGTGATGAGGTGGTGACACGTGCGCTGCTTAATCTCAGCTACCGGCCGTCGCCTGCGCTGCTGCCCACGCTGTCGCAGCTGAAAGTCTATCTCAATGATGAGCTGGTGAGCCTGATCACCCTGACGCCGGAACAGCCTGGCAAACAGAATCAGATGCAGTTGGCGATCGATCCCCGTTTTATCACCGACTTTAACCGCGTGCGCTTTGAGCTGGTCGGTCACTACGCCAACATCTGTGAAAATCCGGCTAACAGCACCATCTGGCTCGATATCGGCAAAGAGAGCGGTCTGGATCTGACGCTACAAAAGCTGCCGCTGAAAAATGACCTGTCTCATTTCCCGGAGCCCTTTCTTGATACGCGCGACACGCGACCGCTGACTCTGCCGATGGTGTTTGCTGCCCGGCCAGACGTTAACCAGCAGCGTGCCGCCGCGATCCTGGCCTCATGGTTCGGCAGCAAAGCCGCCTGGCGCGGACAGCATTTTCCGGTGCTCTACAATCAGCTGCCGCAACAGCAGCATGCGGTGGTGTTTGCCACCAACGATGCACGCCCGGATTTCCTGAAAAATTTGCCGCCGGTGATGAAGCCGACCGTGGCGATGGTAAGCCAGCCTGACAGTCCTTATGAAAAAATGCTGCTAATCCTGGGACGCAACGACGACGATCTGCTGACGGCGGTGCAGGGGATTGCGCAGGGTGAGCTGCTGTTGCGCGGCGACAGCGCGACCGTCGACCGCGTCACACTGCTGGCACCGCGTCAGCCCTATGATGCGCCAAACTGGGTGCGGACCGATCGCCGCACCACATTTGCTGAGCTGACGCAGTATCAAAACCAGTTACAGTCCGACGGTCTGCAGCCCAACCCGATCAGCCTGACGCTGAACCTGCCGCCCGATCTCTTCCTGGTACGGGCGCGCGGTATCGATATGGATCTGAGCTATCGCTATACCTCGCCTGTCCACCCGGATGGCTCACGGCTGGCCGTTAACCTGAATAATCAGTTTATTCAGGACTACCCGCTGGTGCCGAAAAACACCGCCGGACAGCAACTGCTGCATATTCCGCTGATTCAGGGAATGATGGACAAGAATCATGAGCTGCTGATCCCGGCGCTGCGGCTGGGCGTGGTAAACCAGCTGCGCTTTGATTTTGACTATGCCAACACTTTTATGGGTGGCACCGCCGACGGGCGTTGTGAAACCGTGACGCCGGTAGGACACCATGTTGTGGTGGACGACAGTTCCAGCATCGACTTCTCTGGTTATCGCCACTACATCGAAATGCCCTCATTGCAGAGCTGGGCGAATGCGGGCTTCCCGTTCAGTCGCTACGCCGATCTGGCCCAGACGCTGGTGCTGGTCCAGCCCAATCCCGATGCACAGCAGGTCAGTACGCTGCTGAATGCGCTGGGCAATATGGGCGCGCAGACCGGCTATCCGGCGCTGCGCGTGCAGCTTACCGATGACTGGAGTACGGCGAAAAAGCAGGATGCGGATCTGCTGATGATCGGCGACATCCCTAAAGATCTTCAGGATGACCGCCGGATCACGGCGCTGGTTGATGCCACCGCCAGCTGGCTGAAAACCCCGGCGCGCAGGGTTTCTCAGCCTGTTCAGCCGCTGAGCGAGGCTGAAAGAGCAGCGGAAAGCACTACGGCTATTGGGTCACGCGGCCCGCTGGCGACCGTGATCGGTTTCCAGTCGCCGTTTTACGATCAGCGCAGTGTGGTGGCGCTGCTCGCCGATGGCAGTCCGCGCAGCTGGCAGTTGCTTGATGAGGCGCTGGCTGACAGCGGCAAACGCCAGGCGATTTCAGGCTCCACGGCGATTATCCGTGAGTCGGGCATCAACAGCCTGCGCGTTGGAGAGACCTACTTTGTCGGCCATCTGCCGTGGTGGGAGCGTCTCTGGTCGCTGCTCTCTTCACATCCCTTCTGGCTGGCACTCTGTGCGCTCTTTGTGGTGGTGCTGTTCGCGCTGATGACATGGCGTCTGATGCGAATTATTACCCGTCGTCGTTTACTGGACGAAGATGAATAACGCTCAGTTATTGCGGACAGGCATGCTGCTCGGCGCGCTGAGTGCGCTGCCGGGCATGGCCGTCGCCGCTGACGGATCGGAAGTCTCGCCGGTCGACTGGCTACTGACCCAGGTCCGTACCGGCGAGTCGACCAATAAATACGATCTGGTACAGCAGTCGCTCTATCGGCTGGAGAAAATCGATCCCGATAATCCCCAGGTGCTGGCGGCACGTCTGCGGCTGGCACTGCACCAGGGCGATATCGCCAGCGCGCAGTTGCTGCTGGATCAACTGAAAAAGGTTGCACCTGATTCGGCAGAGACGCGCGAATCAGCTGTCGGCCTGGCGCTGACCTCATCCGATGGACGACAGCAACTGCAGCAGGCGCGTCTGCTTGCCACCTCGGGGCGACTGACCGAGGCGAAAAGCGCTTATGATGCGCTGTTTAACGGCATCTTCCCCGATCCCAATACCGCCCTGGAGTACTGGCGGCTGCTGGCGCGCCTTCCCGGCCAGGAGGGTGTGGCTTATCAGCAGCTTCAGGCACTGGAACAGCGCTATCCGGGCAATATCGGGGTTGAGCTACAAATTGCACGCATGGCATTTAATCAGCAGCAGCCAGAAAAGGCGATAGCGCAGCTGAAAAAGCTGGCAAACAGCAACGGCGGGCGTGCCGCTGCCGCCGACCTCTGGCTGCAGCAGATCACCAGTCAGCCGATCAGCGACAGCAGCGTAGCGCAGCTTAAAGCCTACCTGACCGTGTTTACTGAGGGCGATGCGTACCAGCAGGGCGCAGAGGCGCTCGCGAAGCAGCAGACGACGCTGGCCGATCCCGCTTATCGGGAAAGGATGCGGGCGCTGGCGCTGGTCGACGCAGGCGATGTGAATAACGCGATGACGACCCTTAACCGGGCGCTGAAAGCGAATCCCGAAGATGCTGAATTAATGGGCGCGATGGGACAAACTCAGGCCCGCGCCGGCCATCGTGATGCCGCTATTCTCTGGCTGGAACGCGCCATCAAAGCGGGTCAGCAGAGCACGCTGATCGGCAAATGGCAGTCGCTGCTGCAGAGCAACCGTTACTGGCTGGCGATTGAGCAGGGCGATAAAGCGCTGGCACAGCACGATATTGATGCTGCCGAAAAGCACTATCGCGCGGCGCAAACGTATGACAGCAGCGACAGCTATGCCCTGATTGGCCTGGGCGATGTGGCGATGGCCCGCAAAGAGACGGCGGCGGCTGAACAGTTCTGGCAGCGCGCGCGACGGCTGGATGGCACTAATATCACCGCGGTGCGTCGGCTGGCGGGACTGTATCAGACGGTGTCGCCCGCCCGCGAGATGGAATTCATCAATACCTTACCTGCTGCACAGCAGCGCGCACTGGCCGACACGATCCGGACGCTGCGCAGCGACAGCCTGCGCGCGGAAGCGGATGCCCTGGCGCAGCAGGCGCGCTGGTCGCAGGCCGCAGAGAAATATCGTCAGGCGCGCGAGCTGTCACCGGATGACGTCTGGCTCAGTTACCGACTGGCAGGCGCACTGCGTAACAGCGGAGCCGGACAGCAGGCGGATGCGGTAATGCGCGCACTGCCGCAGCAGCATCCTCAGGACGCCACTGCGCTTTATGCGACCGCACTCTGGTTCTCAGGCAATGATAACAACAGCGAGGCGATGGCCACGCTGCATCGGCTGCCCGACGCGCAGTGGAGCAGCGATATGCGCGAGCTGGCTGACCGCCTGAAGCAGGATCAGATCTTTGCCCAGGCTGAGGCGCTGCGTGCCGCCGGGCAGGAGCAGGCAGCGGTGACGCTGCTTGAGCAGCAGCCGGTTTCTAGCCGGCGCGACCTGATGCTGGCCGACTGGGCGCTGGAACGCGGTGAAGCGCCGCAGGCGCTGGCGGAATATCAGCAGGTGCTGTCGCGCCAGCCGGATAACGGCGATGCGGCGCTGGGACGAATCGAAGCGCTGGTTGCCCTGCAGCGCAACAGCGAAGCCCGCCAGGCCCTGGCGCAACAGCCGCCCGTACAGGCGAGTGTCAATGCGGATCGCCGTGCTGCGCTGGCGTGGCAGGCGGTGGGTGAAACCACGCGGGCTGCTGCGCAGTTTACCGATCTGAAACAGCGCGCCGCCGCGCTGCCGCCTTCGCAGGACAAGGCGCTGGTGTTTCGTGATGCGGCACGGCTGGAGGGCGCACAGCAGCAGCCTGAACAGGCACTGGCAGACTATCGTCAGGCGATGACGGCCAGCGGTATCGATAGCAGTGGCAATATCAGCCGCGCAACCCGCAACGATCCCCAGGATGACTGGCTGAAGCGCAGCCTGCGCAGCGACACGGCCGATCTTTATCGTCAGCAGCAGACCACGCTGACGGTGCAGCAGGACTATTCACGCAACAGCGGCACCGGCGGCATCTCTGATTTTACGGCGCACACCACCATGCTGCAGGCGGAACATCCGTTTGCTGATGGCCGGGGCTTTGTCCGTCTTGATCGGGTGGATGTCTCCGCAGGCACCTTTACCACCCAAAACGGCAACATCGACGCTCTGTTTGGCAGCTGTGACGATGCGAATTCCGGCGGCTGCAGTCGTCAGACCCGCCAGCGCGATGAGGGTACGGCGCTGGCCGCTGGCTGGCATAACGCGACCTGGTCGGCTGACCTCGGTACTACGCCGCTGGGTTTTGAAGTCACGAACTGGACCGGCGGGCTGAGCTGGAAAACCGATGTGAAACAGCTCGGCGTCACACTCACTGCCTCACGCAGGCCGATAGCCAGTTCGCTGCTCTCCTATGCCGGGACGCGCGATCCCGCCGCCAATGGCGGCAAAAGCTGGGGTGGCGTGGTGGCCACGGGCGGCAGCATCGGGCTGAGTTACGATCAGGGCGGGGCGCATGGCGTCTGGGGCGACATCAGTGCGCATCAGATCACAGGTAAAAATGTTGCCGATAACAGCCGCGAGCGGCTGATGGGCGGCTACTACTACAAGCTCATCAACAGCGACAACCGCCGTGCGACCGTCGGGCTGAACAGCATGCTCTGGCACTATCAGAAGGATCTCAGCGATTACACCTTCGGCCAGGGCGGTTACTACAGTCCGCAGCAGTATCTCTCTTTTTCCGTGCCGGTGACCTGGCGGCAGCGGACAGAGAACTGGTCGTTTGATCTGGGCGGCTCCGTCTCCTGGTCCCATTCGAAAACCAGTGCGCAGCAGCGTTATCCGGTTAATCCGGGTTATACCCTGGCCAGTAATCCGTCTTCTGCCAGCAGTTCCGGCGGCGGTACGGGCTATACGCTGCAGGCAGTGATTGAGCGACGGCTGACGTCGAACTGGTTTATTGGTGCGGGTGTCGATATTCAGCAGGCGAAGGATTACACCCCGAGTCATGGTCTGCTCTATGTGCGCTATGCTGCCGACGGCTGGGAAGGCGATCTCGATATGCCGCCACAGCCGCTGATCCCTTACGCAGATTTTAAATAACACGGAACGGGAAAAAGCAGGACTTTTCAGACGGTAAAAAAGTCAGTTTATGGGATATACTGGCGGGCATTGTCCTGTCTGCTATCTGGGCTTTTTTCATCGTCGGGAGAGAATTTTTTTGCGCGTAAGCCGGTCACTTACGATAAAGCAGATGGCGACAGTTTCGCTGGTTGCGGTTATCACCATCAGTATCTTTATCGTCATCCAACTGTTTCATTTTGTGCAGCAGCGCAGGATTGACTATGCCCAGCAGATGGAGAATATCGCACACACCGTCCGCCAGCCGCTGTCGGAAGCGGTGCTGCGTGCCGATATTTCTCAGGCCGAACGCATTCTTCATTCACTGAAGCCAGCCGGTATTTTATCGCGCGCCGATGTGGTGCTGCCGAATGCGTTCCAGGCCCTGCACGCCGACTTCGAGACGGAAAAACCGGTGCCGCTTCTGGTGGCCCGCCTGTTTGAGCTGCCGGTGCAGATTACCCTGCCGCTCTATTCGGTGGAAAATACCGGGATGCCGAAGCCGCTGGCCTATCTGGTGTTGCAGGCTAACTCGACGCGCGTCTACCAGTTTATCCTCAGCACGCTCTCGACCATGATCATCACCTACCTGCTACTGGCGCTGATCCTCTCCGTGGCGATCAGCTGGTGCATCAACCGGCTGGTGGTGCATCCGCTGCGCAATCTCTCACGGGAATTGCAGGAGCTGCCACCGCAGTCGATTCTGACGCATAAACTGACCCTGCCGCAGAGCCACCGCGATGACGAAATCGGCATGCTGATCCGCAGCTACAACCGCAATCAGCAGGTGCTGGAGTCGATTCATGACGAGATGAGTCGGCTGACCACCCATTTTGCCGTCACCGATCTGCCTAACCGTACGCTGTTTCTGGCGCTGGTCGAGCAGTTCATGTGCAACCCTGAACAGCCACTGGGTCTGATGGTGATCCGCATTGAAACGCTGCAGGAAGCTAACGGCGTACTGAGCGATGAGCAGCGCGATACGCTGATGCTGACGCTGGTGGAGAAGATTCGGCATACGCTGGATGACCATACCCTGCTGGCACAGACCGGTGTCAGCGACTTCGTGCTGTTAATGAAGCGCGCCAGTAATCCGTTCCGTGCGCTGCGCCTGGCGCGTAACCTGATGATTCGCCTGAATCAGCCGGTCAACCTGCATCAGTTGCAGCTGCGTCCTAACGTCAGTATTGGTCTGGCGCTGCGCGACGATCGGCCGCTGAGCGCGAATGAGCTGCTTGACCGCGCGACCTCGGCGATGATGTCGGCCCGTCATCAGGGTAAAAATCAGATCCTGTTCTTTGACGCTGCCCTGACCGAGCGCGCGCAGAAACGCCTGACGCAGGAGCATGACATTCTGCAGGGGCTGCACGATGAGCAGTTCGCCCTCTACCTGCAACCTCAGGTGGATATGCGCACCGGCACGTTAACCGGCGCAGAAGCGCTGCTGCGTATGCGCCAGCCAGATGGCAGTTACGGTCTGACCGAAGAGTTTATTGCCAGTGCCGAAGAGATTGGCGTGATTAGCGCGATTGGCCGCTGGGTGTTTGAAGAGGCGTGCCGCATTCTGGCTGGCTGGCAGCGACAGGGCATTATGCTGCCGCTGAGTGTGAATATTTCCGCGGTGCAACTGCGGGATACCGGCGTAGTTTCTCATCTGAAATCTTTGCTGGCGCGCCACCGCATCGCACCAGGCACCCTGGTGCTGGAAGTGACAGAGACGGCTCAGCTTGACGATGCGGAACAGGCGATATCGATGCTGCGACTGTTGCAGCAGACCGGCGTGGCGGTGGCGCTGGATGATTTCGGCATGGGCTATTCCAACCTGAACTATCTCCATCAGCTCAAAGCGTTGCCGGTTAACAAACTGAAGATGGATCGCAGCTTTGTGGCGGCACTGCCGCATGACGACACCATGGTCCGCATCGTGGCGGCCATCGCCGAGATTATTCATCTTGAGGTGATTGCCGAAGGCGTGGAAACGGCAGAGCAGCGCGACTGGCTGCTGGCGCGCGGTATCGCTATCGGTCAGGGCTATCTCTATGCGGAAGCGCTGCCGGTGAGCCGATTCAACCAGACGTGGATCGAAAACTCCTCACTGCCGCAATAATTGCCTGATTCATTGATTTTGCGAGAATTTTAGTTACAAAACCCCTTGCTGAAGCGTTTCAGTTCAGAATTACGATCCCAGGGTTTCCTGGGCGTTTGTCACCCTGTATTAATCACGTAAACAGAGTGTTATTTTCAGGTTGCTGTCAGGCGCCACCTCTGTTGCCCGCCAGTCACAATAACGAATCCGACAACATCACCTCACGGCGTTAGTGGACACCTGTTTATGAAAACCTCACTTTTTAAAAGCCTTTACTTCCAGGTGCTGATGGCGATTGGCATCGGCGTTTTGTTAGGCCATTTTTACCCGGAGTTAGGGACTCAGATGAAGCCGCTGGGAGATGGCTTTGTTAAATTAATCAAGATGATTATCGCCCCGGTGATTTTCTGTACCGTGGTGACCGGCATCGCTGGCATGGAAAGTATGAAAGCGGTAGGGCGGACCGGCGCAGTAGCCCTGCTCTATTTTGAAATTGTCAGCACCATCGCGCTGATTATCGGCCTGATCGTGGTGAACGTCGTGCAGCCAGGTGCCGGGATGAACGTTGATCCTGCCACGCTGGACGCCAAAGCCGTGGCGATGTACGCCCAGCAGGCAGAACAGCAGGGCATCGTTCCTTTCTTGCTGGATATTATTCCTAACAGCGTGATTGGCGCCTTTGCCAGCGGCAACATTCTGCAGGTATTGCTGTTCGCCATTCTGTTTGGTTTTGCCCTGCATCGCCTGGGTAATACCGGCACGCTGATTTTCAACGTGATTGAAAATTTCTCAAAAGTGATTTTCGGCATCATTAACATGATCATGCGTCTGGCACCGATAGGGGCATTTGGCGCAATGGCGTTTACTATCGGTAAATATGGCGTGGGATCACTGGTGCAGCTCGGCCAGCTGATTATCTGCTTCTACATCACCTGCGTGCTGTTTGTGGTGATCGTGCTGGGGCTGATAGCGCGTCTGTTTGCCGGATTCAGCATCTTTAAGTTCATTGCCTACATCAAAGAAGAGCTGCTGATTGTGCTGGGAACCTCCTCTTCCGAGTCTGCGCTGCCGCGTATGCTGGATAAGATGGAGAAACTGGGCTGTAAGAAATCAGTGGTCGGGCTGGTGATCCCCACCGGTTACTCCTTTAACCTCGACGGCACATCGATTTACCTGACCATGGCGGCGGTGTTTATCGCTCAGGCGACCAATGCGCACATGGATATCTTCCATCAGATTACGCTGCTGGTGGTGCTGCTGCTCTCCTCGAAAGGCGCAGCGGGGGTAACCGGAAGCGGATTTATCGTACTGGCGGCGACGCTCTCTGCGGTAGGACATCTGCCGGTGGCGGGTCTGGCGCTGATACTCGGTATTGACCGCTTTATGTCCGAAGCCCGTGCGCTGACTAACCTGATCGGTAACGGTGTGGCTACCGTGGTGGTCGCGAAGTGGGTCGATCAGCTGGATCATAAACAGCTGACCGACACGCTGGCAGGCCGTAATAAGGAGAATAAAGCGTCTGAATCTTCAATTTAATCATTGAATTTCACTTAAATCCCCACAAATGCCCGCTGTCGCTTGCCCTGACAGCGGGCATTTGCATAATGAACCCCACTTGTTTTTTTTGACGTTTTTCACTTCGTTGCGCGACATCCTGAGCTTCCTGTGGTCAAACACTCTGTTGTTGGATAACAGCGCGATTCGGCGCCAGCCGATTCGTTAATAACAGCGGCAATATGCGCCAGTGATAACGATATTTGAATTATTTGAGTAGGGGTTCACATGCAGGGCACCAGAATTCGGCTTTTGGTTGGTGGATTAGTGCTGGCAGGCAGCTTTGGTCTCCAGGCAGAAACGCTGCAACCGGATCCGGCCTGGCAGGAAGGCAAGCTGGATAATGGATTTAACTGGCAGTTACTGGCCACACCGCAGCGCCCCAGTGACCGCATTGAACTGCGACTGGTGGTGAACACCGGTTCGCTGGTGGAAAGTGCGCAACAGACCGGCTTCAGCCATCTGCTGTCGCGTCTGGCGATGGTGCATAACACGGCGCTCGATACGCAGCAGCAGCGCGCGCTATGGCAACAGGCGATGGATCCTCAGCATCCGCTGCCGCCCGTCATCGCCTCCTATGATTCCACCCAATATAATCTGAGTCTGCCGAATAACCGCCCCGAGCTGCTGAAAGAAGCGCTGAACTGGCTGGCGGCCACGGCAGGCAATATGGCGATCACTGAAGAGGTGGTTAACACCGCGCTGGCCGCTTCCGATCCGGTGGCGACCTGGCCGAAAGATCCGCAGGATGTCTGGTGGCGCTACCGCCTGAAAGGCTCCGCGCTGCTGGCGCACGATCCCGCTGCACAGCCCCGTGCGCCGGTTGATTTAACCCAGCTCAGCGATTTTTATCATCAGTGGTACACCCCGGACGCGATGACGCTCTACGTGGTAGGCAACGTCGACAGCCGTAACCTCTCAGAACAGATTAACAAAACCTTCTCGGCGTTAACCGGCAAACGTGAAACCCCTGCGCCACTGCCCACCCTGTCACCGCTGCCACACGAGCCGGTGAATCTGGTCAGCAGCAACATGACCCAGGATCGTCTGTCGCTGGTGTGGGATACGCCGTGGCAGCCGATTCGTGACTCTCAGAATCTGCAGCGTTACTGGCAGGGCGATCTGGCCCGTGAAGCGCTGTTCTGGCATGTGCAGCGTGCACTCAGCGACAGCAAGGCACAGGGCATCCAGGTCGGATTTGACTGCCGTGTGCTTTATCAGCGTGCGCAGTGTTCTATCAACCTGGATGGGCGCAATGAAAATCTGGCGCAGAATATGAATCTGGTGGCCCGTGAGCTGGCAAACGTGCGTGATAAAGGTTTACCGCAGGAGGAGTTTGATGCGCTGATGGCGCAGAAGCTGCTGGAGCTGAACAAGCTGTTTACCACGTATGCCCGTACCGACACCGATGTGCTGATGAGTCAGCGCCTGCGCTCGCAGCAGAACGCCGTGGTTGATATCGCGCCTGAGCAGTATCAGAAGCTGCGTCAGACTTTCCTGGCCGGCCTGACCCGTGAACAGCTGAACCAGGAGCTGCGCCAGCAACTGACGCAGGAACTGATGATGGTTCTGATTCAGCCGGAAGGCGAAGCAGAAACCAACGTGAAGAGCCTGCAAAACAGCTGGGACAAAGTGATGTCACCATCAGCGGCACCGGCGACCAGCAATGAAGCCAGTCCGCCGGATAGCAACGTCAAAGACGTTCCGCCCGCCGCGTAACGTCAGGTTTTTGCCCTGAGCCATTCGGTCACTAACATCGGCCAGCTGGCGAGGGGCAAATCCGCCACGCCACGGATACCAAATCCGTGCCCGCCTTTCTGATAGAAATGCACCTCTGCCGGAACTTTGTGCTCACGCAGCGCGCCGAAAAACGCCATGCTGTGATTCACGGAGACATCATCATCGTCGGCGGCGTGGATTAACAGCGTCGGCGGCACCAGCGGATGAACCCGGGTTTCCATTGAGTAGGCTTCAATCGTTTTCTGATCCGGCCACGCACCCAGCAGGCGGGTTCTGGCACCTTCGTGGGCGAGGCCGTCACGCATGCTGATCAGGGGATAGACCAGTACCATCGCATCCGGACGCGGCGAGAAGTTTTCAGCGCCATCCTGCACCGGATAGAGTTTCTCTGCGAAACGCGTGCCCAGACTGGCTGCCACGTGGCCACCCGCCGAAAAGCCCATCATCACAATGTATTTACCGTTCAGGCCACGCTGTGCCCGATCACGCAGGACGCGAACCGCACGCTGTGCATCGGCCAGCGGCGCATCGGGGCCTTCGTGATGTCCGTCGTAGGGCAGGCGATAGGTCATGACCGCCAGGGTATAGCCCATGGAGGTAAAGAAGGTCGCCAGCGCGCTGCCTTCACGATCGATCATTACACGCTGATAGCCACCGCCCGGAGCGACCAGCAGGGTAATGCCGTTGGATTCGACCGGATGCCAGATCGCCATCTCCGGGCAACGCACGCCGGTAGCGGCGCGATCGTAAGGCTCATACTCTTTTGCCATATCGACAATCTGCGGTTCGGCGCGGGAGTCGCTGGCGCCTGGCGCATCACCGTGTGGCCAGATATTAATAATTTCTGTGTGCATAAATAGATCCTGATGCGGGGAATATTTTAATTGTTTTGTTCGCGGCCGGAGAGAACAGCGTCCTGCTTTCTTTTGATTAAAAGATGGTCTTTTTTCAGGCGGTCGTCCATCCGAAAAGGGCGAATCTGACCAGATTCGGACTATGCCTGGAGTGAGAACTGTCTGCGTAAATGATTAATTTTAATCAATAAATTATAAGAGGGATTAACGGGGATTGCCGCAGGGTGTCTGTTATTAACCACTAATTTTCAGCTTAAGGTAAATGGCTGGCACGGGCCGCTTTGTTAGCCGCAATTTACCGGATATCACGCTGTTTGCTGTTAAGACGACATAATGCTTTTAATGACAGAGTGATCTCCGCCTCGATGCTGAGATTAATGTGCCAGTCTCATTTGCGAATGGTCAGCATCATTGACCACGAGGCAGTTTCCTGTTGGTTGATGCGGTTTAACATAACATCATCCGTCTGTTCACAACGGTAAGATGTATCTCATGTTTGATACCGATCTCTCCACCAGACAAACCTTTGGTCGCCTGTGGCCGACAATTTCTCCTTTCAGGCTGGGACTGCTGGTTGCGGGTGTTGCCCTGATCGTCAATGCTGCTATAGACCCGTTTATGCTGACGTTACTGAAGACGCTGCTGGACGATGTGATTGGCAAAAATAACCACGGCATTCTGGTCTGGATGCCGCTGGTGATTATCGGGCTGATCCTGATCCGCGGTGTCAGCGGTTATATCTCGAGTTACTGCATCTCCTGGGTGTCAGGCAAAGTGGTCATGACCCTGCGTCTTCGGCTGTTCAGTCACATGATGGGCATGCCGGTGTCGTTCTTTGATCAGCAATCAACCGGCACGCTGCTCTCCCGTATCAGCTACGACTGCGAACAGGTCGCGTCTTCCTCTTCCGGATCGCTGGTCACGGTAGTACGTGAAGGGGCCTCGATTCCTGGCCTGTTTGTCATGGTGTTCTACTACAGCTGGCAGCTTTCCCTGATCCTGCTGTTGCTGGCTCCCATTGTGTCGCTGGCGATCCGCATCGTCTCCCGGCGCTTCCGCCGCATCAGCAAAAATATGCAGAACACCATGGGGCAGGTGACCTCTCATGCAGAGCAGATGCTGAAAGGGCATAAAGAGGTGCTGATGTTCGGCGGTCAGCAGGTTGAGACCGACCGCTTCGGCCAGGTCAGCAACAAAATGCGTCACCAGGGAATGAAAATGGTCTCGGCGACCTCGCTCTCCGATCCGATTATTCAGCTGCTCGCCTCCTCAGCACTCGCCTTTGTGCTTTATGCGGCCAGCTTTCCCTCGGTAATGGCCACGCTGACGGCGGGCTCCATCAGCGCGGTGTTTTCCGCCATGCTGATGCGTCCGCACTGACCAACGTCAACGCCCAGTTCCAGCGCGGCATGGCGGCCTGTCAGACGCTGTTTGCGATTCTGGATACGGAGCAGGAGAAAGACGAAGGTACACGCGTGGTTAAGCGCGCCACCGGCAACATTGAGTTTCGCGATGTTACCTTTACCTATCCGGTCGCGGAAACCCCGGCGCTGCAGCATATCAATCTGACGATTCCCGCCGGTAAAACCGTGGCGCTGGTTGGCCGTTCCGGTTCGGGTAAATCGACTCTCGCCAGCCTGCTGACGCGCTTTTACGACATCGACAGCGGCGAAATTTTGCTGGATGGGCATGATCTGCGTGATTATTCACTGGCCTCGCTACGCGAGCAGATTGCGCTGGTTTCTCAGCATGTTCACCTGTTCAACGACACGGTCGCCAACAACATTGCTTATGCCCGCACCGATGTTTTCCGCCGCAAGGAAATTGAAAAGGTGGCAGAGATGGCTCATGCCATGGAATTCATTAATAAAATGGATAACGGACTGGATACGGTGATTGGGGAAAATGGGGTGCTGCTGTCGGGTGGACAGCGCCAGCGCATCGCGATTGCCCGCGCCCTGTTGCGCGACAGCCCGATTCTGATCCTCGACGAAGCGACCTCGGCCCTGGACACCGAGTCTGAACGCGCGATTCAGTCTGCGCTGGAAACACTACAGCAGAACCGGACCACGCTGATCATCGCTCACCGGCTCTCAACCATTGAAAAAGCAGATGAAATTCTGCTGATTGAAGAGGGGAGAATTGTGAAGCGCGGCTCGCATCAGCAGCTGCTGCAACAGAACGGCGCGTATGCGCGGCTCTATCAGATGCAGTTCAGTCAGTCGCTGTGTGCATAAGAGGCATGAATGCCCAAAGCTAAAAAAATGCGCCCAGGGGCGCATTTTCCGTCATCTGCATTCGCAGAGCGATCTTTACGACGCTAACTGCTTCAGTATCACTCAGGCATCGCCGCCGCCGGAATAATCGCGCCGCGATGCTGAATCACGGTGCTGGCGGTCAGGTGTCCGCGCTGCGCGGCGGCCTCCGCTGAGGCACCCGTCAGACGACGCGCCAGATATCCGGCACTGAATGAATCGCCAGCGGCTGTCGTATCGATCACTTTCTCTTTCGCCAGATGTACCGCAGGCACCTCGATCAGCGGCGCATCGCCGATAGCGACCAGACAGGAGTCTGCACCTCGCTTAATGACGATTTCGCTGGCACCGGCCTGACGGGTACGCGCAATAACGTCATCGAGTGGCTGCTCGCCCCACAGCAGATGTTCATCATCCAGCGTCAGGAAAGCGATATCGGTACAATTCAGCATGGCGCGATACGTAGCCTGCGCGCTGGCGCGATCGGCCCATAAACGCGGGCGGTAGTTGTTATCAAAAATCACCCTGCAGCCATTCGCCCGGCAGCGGGCCAGCAATGCCATCAGCTTCTCACGGCTTGCCGGCGGCAGAATCGCCAGACTGATGCCGCTAAGGTAGAGATAATCGTAGTGCGACAGCTGTTCGGCTATCTCTGCGGATTGCGGGCTGTCGAGCCAGTAACGCGCGGCAGCATCACTGCGCCAGTACCAGAAGGTACGCTCGCCATCGGCATCGGTTTCAATCACATACAGGCCCGGCATCTTATTATCGAGGCGCTGAATCAGGTCCGTATTCACCTTTTCCTGCTGCCAGGCGGCGATCATCTGATCGCTGAACGAATCCGTGCCCAGCGCGGTAACATAATCGACCCGTAACTGCTGCTCATCAACCTGGCGGGCGAGATAAACGGCCGTGTTAAGGGTATCGCCGCCAAAGCCCCGCTTAATGTTCTCACCCTTTTCGGACAGCTCAATCATGCATTCGCCGATGATGGCGATTTTCTTCTGCGTCATGGTTTCAGACCTGTAGTGAAATATCGCCTTAGTCTCGCGTCTGGTATGGCAGACGTCAATGGTTTTAAAACGGTGTTTTAATTTAACTTAAGGCGCTAAAAGGCCCCGATCCGGGCGATAAGAGCGGCTAATTTCGGCCTGTTTTACCGATTATGCTAACGAATCGGCTGGTAAACTCTCCGTTTTCATACGGCCGCCCCATTCATCTCATTATCACAGGCATTTACGATAATCACTTCAGTCTCCCGTTTTGGGGACGTGTTACCAACCAGGAAAATAGCATGGTGATGGAGAGTATTAGCCAATGGCTGCCGTCTTCAACCGACCTTAATCTCCACACGGAAACGCCGCTCTTCTGGCAACAATGTCATCGACGCTATCGGTTTCAGCCGATCTATCGGGTAACCGGTCGGTTACTCGCCATTGAACTGCTGACCGCCGTCTATCATCCCATGGCGCCGGAACGGAATCTCTCGCCTGAAGCCTGGTTTGCCGGACTCGACATCGCTCAGCGCCTGAACGTCGTGTATGAGCAGCTTGAACTTCTCGCAGAATGGACTGCATTTTTTGAACGCAATGATGTGGTCGCCTCGGTCAACATAGACGGCCCCTCACTGCTCGCCATTCAGCATCGACCTGCTATTCGCCAGCTTATTGCCCGGCTGCCCTGGTTACGCTTTGAACTCACCGAGCATCAGGTGCTGCCGCAGGAGGAGAAAGTAGCGAAAATTCCAGAGCTGGGGGCGCTGTGGCTGGATGATTTCGGTTCGGGTATGGCCAATTTCTCGGCGCTGACCCAGCTCAACTATGATTACATCAAGCTCTCGCGCGACCTGTTTGTTTTGCTGGGCACCACCGATGAAGGGCGCAGCCTGTTTTCTATGCTGCTGGCGCTGATCAATCGCTACTGTAACGGCGTCATTGTTGAAGGCGTTGAGACGGAAGCGCAGTGGCAGCAGGTGAAAGCGTCCCCCGCTATCGCAGCCCAGGGCTACTACTTTTCGCGGCCTGTCCCATTTTCTGAACTGAATCATCTCACTATCCAGCTTCCCTGATGCCGTTGCTCGCCGTCTCGACTATCTTTAACGCAGACCGTGAATGTGCAAGGAGAAAGCGTAATGTCGCGTACCGGGAAAATAGTCAGCTGGGTAGCAGGAATTCTGGTGTTATTAATCGTGGTGATTATCGTCGTCATCGCCACCTTTGACTGGAATCGCCTGAAGCCCACCATCAATCAGAAAGTCTCTGCCGAATTAAACCGTCCCTTTGCGATACGGGGAGATTTGGGTATCGACTGGGCAAGAAATCGCGACGAGGCAGGCTGGCGGCGCTGGGTTCCGTGGCCGCAGGTGCACGCGGAAGATATCATGCTGGGCAATCCGCCAGACATTCCTGACGTCACGATGGTGCATCTGCAACGTGTGGATGCCACGCTGTCACCACTGTCGTTGCTACATAAAGAGCTGTTTATCCCGTGGATTAAGCTGCAGCGGCCTGATGCCCGGCTGATCCAGACTGCAGATAAAAAGAACAACTGGACCTTTACCCTGGCCGAAAGCGACAAAGACGAGAAGAATGCCGCGCCGTCTGCGTGGTCCTTCCGTCTGGATAATATTCTGTTTGATCAGGGACAAATCCGTTACCGCGATGCCGTTAACCGTGCAGATGTCACGGTGCAGGTCAATCCGCTGGGTAAACCAGTGCCTTACGCGCAGATTGCCGGCGGCGATGACCAGCAGAAGGGCGCGGGCGATTTTGTCTTTGGCTGGAAAGCCAGTGGCACCTATAACAACGAGAAACTCACTGGCGACGGCAAAATCGGCGGCATGCTGTCGCTGCGCAGCCAGAACACCCCGTTCCCGATTCAGGCCGATGTGCGCAACGGCTCCACGCGCGTGCAGGTGACGGGCGGGTTGCAGGATCCGATGAACCTCGGCGGGCTTAACGTGCGGCTGCGCTTCGCAGGCGATACGCTGGCGAATCTCTATGGCCTGACCGGCGTCCTGTTGCCTGACACACCCCCTTATGAAACTGATGGCCATCTGATTGCGAAATTCAATGGCGAAAAAGGTGCGGTCTACCGCTATGAGAAATTCAACGGACACATTGGCGACAGCGATATTCATGGCTCGCTGATTTACACGCAGGGCAAACCCCGTCCGACGCTGACCGGCGAACTGACCTCGGAGCAGCTGCGTATGGCCGATCTGGGGCCGCTGATTGGCGTGGACTCCGGCAAAGGCAGTGAAAAAACCGCGCAGGCCAAAGCCCGTCGCGGTGAGAAATCGAATCAGCCTGCCGACCGCGTGCTGCCGCATGATAAATTTGAGACTAAAAACTGGGACGTGATGGATGCCGATGTGAAGTTCAGCGGCAAACGAATCGAACACAGTAATTCCCTGCCGTTAAGCGATCTCTATACCCACTTACAGCTGAAAAGCGGCGATCTGCTGCTGGATCCGCTGCGCTTTGGTGTGGCAGGCGGCAGTCTCAACAGTACCATCCGGCTGGAGGGCGATCGATCGCCGATGCGTGGCCGGGTTGACCTTCATGTTCGTAAGCTGCAACTGCGTCAGCTCTTCCCGACGGTGGACGCAATGAAAAACAGCCGTGGTCAGCTCAATGGCGATGCCAGCTTTACCGGCACTGGTAACTCAGTGGCCGATCTGCTGGCGACCAGCAACGGTCAGCTTAAGCTGCTGATGAATGATGGACTGATCAGCCGCAGCCTGATGGAGATTGCCGGACTCAACGTCGGTAACTACGTGGTCGGCAAGCTGTTTGGCGATGACCAGGTGCGTATCAACTGCGCCGCGACCGATCTCAGACTGCAGAATGGTGTGGCGACGCCTAACCTGTTTGTGTTTGATACCGAGAACGCGATTATCAATGTGTCAGGTAATGCGAACTTCGGCAGTGAGCGGCTGGATCTGTCGGTGAATCCGGAGAGCAAGGGCATCCGCATCGTGACGCTGCGCTCCCCGCTCTACGTGCGCGGCACCTTTAAAAATCCGGATGCAGGCGTGAAAGCGGGGCCACTGCTGGCCCGCGGTGCCGCTGCCGTGGCACTGGGTGCGGTCGTCGGTCCGGCAGCGGCCCTGCTGGCCATGATCTCGCCAAGTGATAACGAAGACAATCAGTGCAGCACCGTCCTGCAGCAGATGAAACAGAAGAAGTAACTAGTTGCGGTAGAGCACTTTGATAATGTGATAACCAAAGCCGGTCTTTACCGGCCCGTAAGGCGTCAGCAGCGGGCAGGTAAAGACCGCTTTATCAAAGGCCGGCACCATCTGTCCCTGCCGGAACTCGCCCAGATCGCCCCCCTTACGGCCGGAAGGACAGGTTGAGTGCTTCTTTGCCAGCTCCTGAAAATTGCCGCCTTTCGCCAGTTTCGCCAGAATCTCTTTTGCCAGCGCTTCCTCTTTGACCAGGATGTGTAAAGCCGCCGCGGTTTTCGCCATGTTGGTATCTCGGTTGTGTATAATTGCCGCCCAGTATAAACCCCTTTCTTTTGATTCAATCAGGCGATTTCTTTTATGCGTTTAAACCCCAGCCAACAACGTGCCGTCGAATTTGTTACCGGTCCCTGTCTGGTGCTGGCGGGCGCGGGATCGGGTAAAACCCGCGTGATTACCAACAAAATCGCCCATCTGATTCGTGAATGTGGCTATCAGGCGCGCCACATCGCCGCGGTAACGTTTACCAATAAAGCTTCGCGCGAAATGAAAGAGCGTGTGGCGCAGACGCTGGGCCGCAAAGAGGCGCGCGGCCTGCTGATCTCAACCTTCCATACGCTGGGACTGGAGATCATCAAACGCGAAACGGCGGCGCTGGGCATGAAGTCGAACTTCTCGCTGTTCGACGATCAGGATCAGCTCGCCCTGCTGAAAGAACTGACCAAAGAGTGGCTGGAAGAGGATAAGACGCTGTTGCAGCAGCTTATCTCCACCATCTCGAACTGGAAAAACGATCTGATCGATCCGCAGGGCGCTGCTGCGCAGGCGAAATCACAGCAGGATAATATCTTTGCCCACTGCTATGCCCTCTATAGTCAGCATCTCAAGGCGTGCAACGTGCTGGACTTTGATGACCTGATCCTGCTGCCGACGCTGCTGCTGCTGCGTAATCAGGAAGTGCGTGAGCGCTGGCAGCAGCGTATCCGCTATCTGCTGGTGGATGAGTATCAGGACACCAACACCAGCCAGTATGAGCTGGTTAAGCTGCTGGTTGGCACACGTGCGCGCTTCACGGTCGTCGGCGACGATGACCAGTCGATTTACTCCTGGCGCGGCGCACGGCCGCAGAATCTGGTGCTGCTGAATCAGGATTTCCCGGCGCTGGAGGTGGTGAAGCTGGAGCAGAACTACCGCTCTTCGCAGCGCATCCTGAAGGCGGCCAATATCCTGATTGCCAATAATCCGCACGTCTTTGAGAAGCGGCTCTTTTCGGAGCTGGGGCAGGGCAGCGAGCTGAAAGTGCTGACCGCCAACAGCGAAGAGCATGAGGCGGAGCGGGTCACCGGTGAACTGATCGCGCATCACTTTATTAACCGCACGCAGTACAAAGATTACGCGATTCTGTATCGCGGCAACCATCAGTCACGGACCTTTGAAAAGTTTCTGATGCAGAACCGCATCCCTTATCGCATCTCTGGCGGCACCTCTTTCTTCTCCCGGCCGGAGATTAAAGATCTGCTCGCCTATCTGCGTGTGCTGACCAATCCTGAGGATGACAGCGCGTTTCTGCGCATCGTTAATACGCCGCGCCGCGAGATTGGCCCGGCCACGCTGCAGAAGCTCGGTGAATGGGCCAATCTGCGCAGCAAGAGTCTGTTTAACGCCAGTTTTGATGTCGGTCTGGGGCAGACGCTGAGCGGCCGTGGTCTGGAGCATCTGCAGCGCTTCACCCACTGGCTGAATGAGATTATCCAGCTGAGCGAACGAGAGCCGGTGAATGCCGTCCGCGATTTGATTCGCGGCATCGACTACGAAAGCTGGCTGTTCGAAACCTCGGGCAGCCCCAAAGCCGCCGAAATGCGGATGAAAAACGTCAACACGCTGTTTCAGTGGATGACTGAAATGCTCGAAGGCAGCGATATCGATGAGCCAATGACGCTGGCGCAGGTGGTGACGCGCTTTACCCTGCGCGACATGATGGAGCGCAGTGAAAGCGATGAAGAGCTGGATCAGGTGCAACTGATGACGCTGCACGCCTCTAAAGGTCTGGAATTCCCCTATGTGTTCCTGGTGGGCATGGAAGAGGGACTGCTGCCGCATCAGAGCAGCATCGATGAGAACAATATCGAAGAGGAGCGTCGCCTGGCTTACGTGGGGATCACGCGGGCGCAGAAAGAACTGACCTTTACCCTGTGTCGTGAACGCCGGCAGTATGGCGAGTTAATCCGGCCTGAACCGAGTCGTTTCCTGCTGGAGTTGCCGCAGGACGATCTGCAATGGGAGACCGAGCGCAAAGTGGTCAGTGCGGAAGAGCGGATGAAAACCGGGCAGAGTCGGGTTGCCGGATTGAGAGCGATGCTGGATAAGGCGAAGAAGAGTTAAACCTCGCGTGAGGCGAAGGAAATTCGCCTCACGCGCGTGCTATTATGACAGGGTTAACAACCAGTGGACGTAAGACTGATAGTGGCTTTCCTGCTCCAGCAGTTCGCTGCGCAGCGGATGCGCCTCCAGCCAGCCTGCGGGCAGGGTCAGATGCAGGGCATCATCGTCTGCCAGTAGCCGCACTGCAGGCAGGGTGTCATCGCGACGGCGGGTGGAGAAAATAATCGCCAGCCGCAGCAGACGGCACATCCGTTCCGCCAGACGCGGCGGCAGCGCGTTTTGCTGAGTCAGCAATGCCAGATCGATGCTGCCGCTCTGATTTTGCAGTAAACAGGCCAGCAGCTTCTTCTGCGCCGGTGTGAAGCCAGGCAGATCGAGGTGACGCACCAGATACGCCGCGTGCTGTGGCGCATGACGGAAGTCGACGCTCAGGCCAATTTCGTGGATCGCGCAGGCGCTGAGCAGCAGCTCACGACAGCGCTGATCCAGCTTCCACGGCGTGGAAACCTGACGGAAAAAACTCTCAGCCAGCTGACGCACGCGGTCTGCCTGTTCGACATCAATGCTGAAACGGCGCTGGACGTTGTGCAGCGTACGGGTACGGATATCGCGGTCAATCGGCAGATGAAGCATGCCGTAAACCAGTCCTTCCCGCAGTGCACCACCAGCCAGCGTCATGCTATCAATGCTGAGCGTCTGGAAGATAGCGATCAGGATCGACAGGCCGCTGGGGAACACCAGTGCCCGTTCCAGCGTCAGTCCTTCAATTTCCAGCTCTTCCAGTTTGCCGCACTGAATGGCGCGCTGCTTCAGCTGCTGCAGTTTATTCAGCGTGATGCGCTCATCCATACCCTGCGCCACCATGATCTCCTGCAGCGCCTGAACCGTGCCGGATGCACCGACACAGGCCTGCCAGCCCTGTGCACGCAGCTGCGCGGCAATCGGCTGGATCATCTCACGGGCCGCCTGCTCAGCCTGGTCGAAGTTCTCTTTTGCCAGATGACGATCGCTGAAGAAGCGCTCCAGCCACGTCACACAGCCCATCGACAGGCTGAACAACACGGATGCGTGTGAGCCGTCGCCGGTAGCCAGTTCGGTACTGCCGCCGCCGATATCGACCACTAAGCGCTTGTCGGAACCGCCGGTAGTGTGGGCCACGCCCTGATAAATCAGGCGCGCCTCTTCTTCACCGCTGATGACGTTAATGGTACAGCCGAGAATCTGCTGGGCGGTGTCGAGGAAGGTCTGCGCATTGGCAGCCAGACGCAGCGTGGCGGTCGCCACCACGCGAATCTGATCGGGGGGAATATCCTGCAGTTGTTCAGAGAAGAGTCTGAGGCATTGCCAGCCACGCGACATCGCGTCGGCTGACAACAGGTTATTTTTATCCAGACCGGCAGCAAGGCGAACCTTACGCTTAATTTTTGCGACGGTCTGAATACTGCCAGAGACTTCGCGCACCACCAACATATGAAAGCTGTTAGACCCTAAATCGATCGCTGCATAAAGTGACGACGCGCTGAGCATGGTGGCCTAACCTGAACGTTTGCGGTTGTTGTTGCGTGGAGCTCCGCGACGATTGGCGTTATTCCCTCCGCGACGCTGGCCATTGCCGGTACGGCTGCGTTGCAGACGCTTAGGCGGCGGTAAATCGGTTAACAACGCTTCGCTGCTGTACTTGCTGACCGGAATGCTGTGGCCAATGTACTCTTCAATTGAAGGCAAGTTCAGTGCGTACTCTTCACAGGCCAGGCTGATAGAGTGTCCGCTGGCGCCGGCACGACCGGTACGGCCAATACGGTGAACGTAATCTTCACAGTCATCTGGCAGATCGTAGTTAAAGACGTGCGTCACAGCCGGAATGTGCAGGCCGCGAGCGGCTACATCGGTGGCGACCAGAATATCCACATCACCTTTGGTGAAGTCATCCAGAATGCGCAGGCGCTTTTTCTGAGCCACGTCGCCGGTCAGCAGACCAACACGGTGTCCATCGGCAGCCAGATGGCCCCAGATATCTTCACAGCGGTGCTTGGTGTTGGCGAATACAATGGCGCGATCTGGCCACTCTTCTTCCAGCAGGGTCTGCAGCAGGCGCATTTTCTCTTCGTTAGACGGATAGAAAAGCTCTTCCTGAATGCGATGGCCGGTTTTTTGTTCCGGTTCCACTTCGACATATTCAGCGCTGTTCATGTGCTCAAACGCCAGTTCACGGACGCGGTAAGAGAGCGTCGCCGAGAACAGCATGCTCAGACGCTGCGTAGCAGGCGGCATGCGACGGAACAGCCAGCGGATATCTTTAATAAAGCCGAGATCGAACATGCGATCGGCTTCGTCCAGCACCATGACCTGAATGGCACCGAGATTGACATGATTCTGCTTCGCGTAATCGATCAGGCGGCCGGTGGTTGCCACCAGAATATCAACGCCCTGTTCCAGCACTTTCAGCTGTTTGTCATAACCGTCTCCGCCATAGGCGAGACCCAGTTTCAGGCCGGTTGAGGCGGTAAGGGGTTCGGCATCCGCATGAATCTGCACAGCAAGTTCACGCGTCGGCGCAAGAATTAAAGCCCGTGGCTGGTTAACCTGACGACCTTCCGCCGCAGGATGAGAGAGAAGATGATGAAACGTTGACGTCAGAAACGCCATCGTTTTGCCGGTACCGGTTTGCGCCTGGCCTGCAACATCACGCCCTGAAAGCGTAAAAGGCAGAGCTAACGCCTGAATCGGCGTGCAGTATTGAAAGCCTTTACTATCAAGGGCTTCCACCACTTTTGGGTGCAGGGCGAAGTCGGAAAACTTCTGTTCAGTTAAGTGTGTTTTGCTCATAGTGTGGTAGAATATCAGCTTACTATCGCTTTACGAAAGCGTATCCGATGAAATAAAGTCAACCAACATTGGTATATATTACGCCAATTCGCCAGGCATAATCTTTGGAGTAAAACATGAGCAGCGATAAAATCGTTCATCTGACTGATGACAGTTTCGACACCGACGTGCTGAAAGCCGACGGCGTTACACTGGTAGATTTCTGGGCTGAATGGTGTGGTCCTTGCAAAATGATCGCGCCCATCCTTGATGAAGTTGCAGAAGAGTATGATGGCAAGCTGACCATCGCTAAGCTGAATATTGATGACAACCCAGGCACGGCACCGAAATACGGCATTCGTGGTATCCCGACGCTGCTGTTGTTTAAAAATGGCGAAGTCGCCGCGACCAAAGTGGGCGCGCTGTCTAAAGGCCAGCTGAAAGAGTTCCTGAACGCCAACCTGGCGTAATTCAGGGCTGAACGTCTGGCAGTGGTGAATTTATCTCCTGCTGCTGGACGTTCGCTTTCGGGCGTGCTAAGTTACCAATACTGCATTACGAACTTACCTTGTAGTTTGCATCTGAAAGTTTTCCCTTGTTGAACCCTGTCGCCCTGTACCTTATAAAGATAGAACGGTTCAGCAATCTTACGGTTAGCTCCAACTCTGGCATCACATTCGGACATCTGCCTGCATACCGATCGCCATTTCATACGATGATCGTCGGGAAGAGCCGAAAAGAGCCATTAACGGCATGGATTAATTGCCATACCACTCACGACAAACATTCCGAGTATTACCCCGAGTTTAAGAACCCATCACTATGAATCTTACCGAATTAAAGAATACGCCGGTTGCTGAGCTGATTACTCTCGGCGAAAATATGGGGCTGGAAAATCAGGCTCGCATGCGCAAGCAGGACATTATCTTTTCCATCCTGAAGCAGCACGCGAAAAGCGGCGAAGACATCTTTGGTGATGGCGTGCTGGAGATTCTTCAGGATGGATTTGGATTCCTCCGTTCCGGAGACAGCTCCTACCTCGCCGGCCCTGATGATATCTACGTTTCCCCCAGCCAAATCCGCCGCTTTAACCTCCGCACTGGTGACACCATCTCTGGCAAAATCCGTCCACCAAAAGAAGGTGAACGTTATTTTGCGCTGCTGAAAGTTAACGAAGTTAACTACGACAAGCCGGAAAACGCGCGTAATAAGATTCTGTTCGAAAACCTCACGCCGCTGCACGCAAATAAACGTCTGCGTATGGAACGGGGTAATGGCTCAACGGAAGATTTAACCGCTCGCGTACTCGATCTGGCATCACCGATCGGTCGTGGCCAGCGTGGTCTGATCGTGGCACCGCCGAAAGCCGGTAAAACCATGCTGCTGCAGAACATCGCGCAGAGTCTGGCGTACAACTACCCGGATTGCGTGCTGATGGTGCTGCTGATTGACGAGCGTCCGGAAGAAGTGACCGAGATGCAGCGTCTGGTGAAAGGCGAAGTTATCGCCTCAACCTTCGATGAGCCTGCTTCGCGCCACGTTCAGGTTGCTGAAATGGTGATCGAGAAGGCCAAGCGTCTGGTTGAGCATAAAAAAGATGTCATCATCCTGCTCGACTCCATCACACGTCTGGCGCGTGCCTACAACACCGTGGTGCCTGCTTCAGGTAAAGTCCTGACCGGTGGTGTGGATGCCAACGCCTTGCATCGTCCAAAGCGTTTCTTTGGTGCTGCACGTAACGTGGAAGAGGGCGGAAGCCTGACCATCATCGCGACCGCGCTGGTCGATACCGGTTCGAAGATGGACGAAGTGATTTACGAAGAGTTTAAAGGTACCGGTAACATGGAACTGCATCTCGCCCGTAAAATTGCTGAAAAACGCGTCTTCCCGGCGATTGATTACAACCGTTCTGGTACGCGTAAAGAAGAGCTGCTCACCTCTCAGGAAGAGCTGCAGAAGATGTGGATCCTGCGTAAGATTATTCACCCGATGGGCGAAATCGACGCAATGGAATTCCTCATCAACAAACTGGCGATGACCAAAACCAATGATGAATTCTTCGATATGATGAAGCGTTCATAATCCGATACTGCCAGGCCGGACCACAGATTCGGCTTTTTTAGTTCAAATGCGCAGAAAATCGACCTTACGCCACGTCTCAACGTGGCGTTTTTCATTTGTGAGCTATAGGATTGAACACTGGCAGGAGCATTTATAATGACTGTGGTAGTGATGGCGAATTTATGACCGTTCGTCTGTCTCTTTATGCAGAATTCGGAATCCGACACAGCACCAGGCGCGCTTTTTCGCGTATTGTGGTGCGGGATGTTAGCTGAGAGCGTTTAACGTGAATTTACTCACTATGAGTACTGAGCTTGGTTTAATTTTTCTCTTTTCCCTGGCTTTCCTCTTTTTTGCTCGAAAAGCAGCTAAAAAAATTGGTTTAGTTGACAAGCCTAACTCACGTAAACGTCATCATGGCGCGATTCCGTTGGTGGGCGGCATTTCCGTGTTCGCAGGTATCTGCTTTACGTTTGCCATCACCAACTACTATCTGCCACACGCGCTGCTCTATCTGGGCTGCGCCGGGGTTCTGGTGCTGGTTGGCGCACTGGATGACCGATTCGATATCAGCGTCAAAATTCGCGCAGTCGTACAGGCCATCGTCGCGCTGGTGATGATGTTTGGCGCAAAACTCTATCTGCTCAGCCTGGGCTTTATCGTGGGTCCGTTCGAGCTTATCGTGGGGCCCTTCGGCTATGTGCTGACCCTGTTTGCCGTCTGGGCTGCGATCAACGCCTTTAATATGGTAGACGGGATCGATGGTCTGCTGGGCGGACTCTCGTCGGTCACCTTTGCCGCGATGGGCATCATCCTCTACTTCGACGGCCAGACCAGCCTCGCGATGTGGTGCTTTGCGATGATTGCTGCCACGCTGCCCTATATTCTGCTTAACCTCGGCTTCCTGGGGCGTCGCTTCAAAGTCTTTATGGGCGATGCCGGCAGCACCATGATCGGCTTCACCATTATCTGGATTCTGCTGGAAACGACGCAGGGCCTGAGCCATCCCATTACACCCGTTACCGCACTCTGGCTGATCGCCATTCCGCTGATGGATATGGTGGCGATTATGTATCGTCGTCTGCGCAAAGGCATGAGCCCGTTCTCGGCCGATCGTCAGCACATCCACCATCTGATTATGCGTGCCGGTTTTACCTCGCGTCAGGCCTTTGTCCTGATTACCGTTGCGGCGGCCATCCTCGCTGGTATCGGTGTACTGGGTGAATATCTGGCGTTCATTCCGGAGTGGGTGATGCTGCTGCTGTTCCTGGGCGCTTTTATGGTTTATGGCTACTGCCTGAAGCATGCGTGGCGCGTGGCGCGACGCGTCCGGCGTATCAAGCGTCGTCTGAGCCATCATCGCGAAGCAAAAAATAAATGAACCCGATGCTGAAAAAGGATACCTCTGCCATGCCTGCTGACGTTGTGGACAACGAACTGGATATTCGCGGCCTGAGCTGCCGTTTATGGCGTGGCAAACGCTGGATTGTCGGGCTGGCGCTGCTGTTTGCTCTGATCGCCTGGCTGGCGACGCTGCTATTGAAACAGGTCTGGAGCACCACGGCGATCACCGATCGCCCGACGGTGAACATGCTGGGCTCTTACTATGCGCAGCAGCAGTTCCTGACCAATCTGGATGTGCGCAACAATGCCCTGACGCTGGCTGCACCGTCACCGACGGTGATGGATCAGGTTTATCAGGAGTTCACCATGCAGCTTGCCTCCTGGGATACGCGTCGGGAGTTCTGGCAGCAAACGGATTACTACAAGAACCGTAAAACCGGCAATGCGCATAACGATGCTGCGCTGCTCGACGATTTGATCGGCAACATCCTGTTCACGCCCGCAGACGCAGCACATAACCTGCCCGATAACGTCAAACTTAAAGCGGAAACAGCAGGCGACGCTAACAATCTGCTGCGGCAGTACATCGCTTACGCCAGTGAGCGCGCCGCGCGTCATCTGAATGATGAGTTAAAAGGGGCCTGGCGGGCGCGTACCGATCAGTTGCAGGCGCAGGTAAAACGTCAGGAAGATGTGGCTAATGCGGTATTCCAGCGCCAGCAGCATCGGCTGGAGCAGGCGCTGAAGATTGCCAGCCAGCAGGGCATCAACGAGAAACAGACGCGCGAAGCGGGTGAGAACCTGGCAGACAGCGACCTGTTCCTGCTGGGCCAGCCCGTTCTGCAGGGACAGCTGGATACCCTGCGCGCCACCGGTCCGGAATTTGATATCAGCTATGATCAGAACAGAGCAATGCTGACCACGCTGCAGACCGGGCCAAAACTGAACAGCCAGTTCCAGACCTACCGTTATCTGCGTACGCCGGAAGAGCCGGTATCACGTGACAGTCCGCGACGTCTGTTCATGATGATTATGTGGGGTGCCGTTGGGGCATTAACAGGCGCGGGAGTGGCGCTGGCACGTCGTCCGCGTCTGATGTCAGACACGCATGATTGAGAGAAACAGTGTGAAAGTTCTGACCGTATTTGGTACTCGTCCGGAAGCGATTAAAATGGCGCCGCTGGTGCAGGCGCTGTCGCAGGATCCCGCTTTTGAATCGCGACTGTGCGTGACCGCTCAGCATCGCGAAATGCTCGATCAGGTGCTGCGTCTGTTCAAGCTGGAGCCGGACTATGATCTCAATATTATGCGTCCTGAACAGGGGCTGACCGAGATCACCTGCCGCATTTTAGAGGGCATGAAAACCGTCCTGCTCGACTTCAGACCGGATATCGTGCTGGTGCATGGTGATACCACCACGACGCTGGCGGCGAGTCTGGCGGCTTTTTATCAGCAAATCCCCGTCGGGCATGTGGAGGCAGGTCTGCGTACCGGCGATCTCGCCTCGCCGTGGCCGGAAGAGGGTAACCGTAAGCTCACTGGCCATCTTGCCCGCCTGCACTTCACGCCTACCACCCGCTCGCGTCAGAACCTGTTGCAGGAGAATCTGCCCGATGCGCGCATCGTCGTCACCGGTAATACGGTCATTGATGCACTGCTGTGGGTTCGCGATCGGGTGCTGGACGACAGTAATCTGAACGCACAACTGGCGGCGCGCTATCCGTTTCTCGACCCGGATAAGAAACTGGTACTGGTTACCGGCCACCGGCGTGAAAGCTTTGGCGGCGGTTTTGAACGTATTTGCAGCGCGCTGGCGCAGATTGCCCGCCAGCATCCCGAGGCGCAGATTGTCTATCCGGTACATCTCAATCCCAATGTCAGCGAGCCGGTTAACCGGATACTCAGCGGCATTGAGAATATCATTCTGATTGAACCGCAGGAGTACCTGCCTTTTGTCTGGCTGATGAACCGCGCCTGGCTGATCCTTACCGATTCCGGCGGCATCCAGGAGGAAGCGCCTTCACTGGGCAAGCCGGTGCTGGTGATGCGCGACACCACCGAGCGTCCTGAAGCCGTCGATGCCGGAACCGTCAGACTGGTGGGAACCGATATCGCCAGAATCGTAGCCAGCGTCAGCGAATTGCTGAGTGACGACGCTGCCTGGCAGGCGATGAGCCATGCCCATAATCCGTATGGCGATGGCAAAGCCTGTGGTCGTATTTTACAAGCCTTAAAAGATAACCGAGCCGAATTATGAGTTTTGAAACCATCTCCGTGATTGGACTGGGATACATTGGGCTGCCGACGGCAGCCGTTTTTGCCTCAAAGGGAAAAAAAGTGGTGGGCGTGGATATCAACGCGCGCGCCGTAGAAACCATCAATCGTGGCGCGATCCACATTGTGGAACCCGATTTAGATCAGGTGGTGCATGCGGCCGTGACGCGTGGCGACCTGCGCGCCACCACGCAGCCTGAAGCCGCCGACGCCTTTCTGATCGCCGTACCGACGCCATTCAAAGATGATCATCAGCCCGACCTGCGCTTTGTGAAAGCCGCGGCGGAGTCGATCGCGCCGGTTCTTAAAAAGGGCGATCTGGTGATTCTGGAATCGACCTCGCCGGTGGGCAGCACTGAACAGATGGCCGACTGGCTGGCTGCGGCGCGTCCCGACCTGCGTTTTCCGCAGCACGGAGAGACGCCCGATATTTTTGTCGCCTACTGCCCGGAGCGCGTGCTGCCCGGCCAGGTGATGGTTGAGCTGATTAACAATGACCGGGTGATTGGCGGCATGACGCCTGCCTGTTCCGCCCGCGCCAGCGAGCTTTATCGGCTGTTTTTAAAAGGCGAATGCGTTGAAACCAACGCCCGTACAGCCGAGATGTGCAAGCTGACCGAAAACAGCTTCCGTGACGTGAATATCGCCTTTGCCAATGAGCTGTCGCTGATTTGTGCCGACCAGGGAATTAACGTCTGGGAGCTGATTGCGCTGGCGAATCGCCATCCGCGCGTCAACATTCTGCAGCCGGGTGCGGGCGTTGGGGGGCACTGTATCGCCGTCGATCCCTGGTTTATCGTGGCGCAGAATCCCGAATTAGCTCGCCTGATCCGCACCGCGCGCGAGGTGAATGACGCCAAGCCGCAGTGGGTGCTGGACCAGGTGAAAACCGCGCTGGCGGACTGCCTGACCCAGACCGGCAAGCGCGCCAGCGATATCACCATCGCCTGCTTTGGCCTGGCCTTTAAACCCAATATCGACGACCTGCGCGAAAGCCCGGCGGTGGGCGTGGCCCAGAAGATTGCCGAATGGCACAGCGGCACCACCTGGGTGGTTGAACCGCACATTGAGCAGCTTGCTGACTCGCTGGCTGACAAAGCAGAGCTGGTCTCCTGCGAGCAGGCGCTGGCACAGGCCGATATTCTGGTGATGCTGGTCGATCACCGCGCCTTCCGCGCCATTGATGCCGCCGACGTTCAGCAGAACTGGATTGTCGACACTAAAGGTGTCTGGCGATGAAGCGCTTTCTGATTACGGGCGGTGCCGGTTTTATCGGCTCGGCTCTGGTGCGCTTTCTGATCGCAGAAACCAGACATCAGGTGGTGGTGGTCGATAAACTCAGCTATGCCGGAAATCTGGCGTCACTCGCCAGCGTGGCCGATTCGCCCCGCTTCTGTTTTGAGCAGGTCGACATCTGTGATCGTGCGGCGCTTGATCAGGTTTTTGCCCGTCATCAGCCAGACTGCGTGATGCATCTTGCGGCTGAAAGTCATGTTGATCGCTCGATTGATGGACCGGTGGCCTTTATTGAGACCAATATTGTCGGGACTTATCAGTTGCTGGAAGCCGCGCGTTTTTACTGGCAAAACCTGGATGACGCGCGCAAGACGGCTTTTCTGTTTCACCATATCTCGACCGATGAAGTGTTTGGCGATCTGCATGACAGCCAGGCTTACTTCACCGAAACCACCCCTTATGCGCCAAGCAGTCCTTACGCCGCCTCTAAGGCCAGCAGCGACCATTTAGTACGGGCCTGGCTGCGAACCTACGGTCTGCCCACGCTGGTTACCAACTGCTCGAACAACTACGGTCCCTGCCATTTCCCGGAGAAGCTGATCCCGCTGACCATCATCAATGCGCTGGCTGGTAAAGCCTTGCCGGTTTACGGCAACGGCCAGCAGATTCGTGACTGGCTTTACGTTGAAGATCACGCTCGCGCACTCTATCAGGTGGTCAGTCAGGGCAAGCCAGGCGAGACCTATAATATTGGCGGCCATAACGAGCGCCGCAATATTGAGGTAGTCGAAACCATCTGCAGCCTGCTTGAAGAGCTGGCCGCAGAACAGAAACCTGCCGGGCTGGCGCATTATCGCGACCTGATTACCTATGTCACTGACCGGCCCGGTCACGATCAGCGCTACGCCATCGATGCCAGTAAAATTGCGCATGAACTTGGCTGGGTGCCGCAGGAAACCTTTGAAAGCGGCATGCGTAAAACCGTGGCATGGTATCTGGCTAATCCCGCCTGGTGGCAGGCCATTCTGGATGGTCGCTATCAGGGCGAACGCCTCGGCTTATCGCAATAAACCCGCGTAAGGAGCAGTGATGAAAGGCATCATTTTAGCGGGAGGCTCGGGCACGCGGTTACACCCGATAACCCGGGCAGTATCAAAGCAACTTCTGCCGGTCTACGACAAACCGATGATCTACTATCCGCTTTCCGTGCTGATGCTGGCGGGGATTCGCGACATTCTGTTGATCACCACGCCGGAAGATCGGGCACAGTTTGAACGCCTGCTGGGTGATGGCAGTGAATTTGGGATACGCCTGAGCTATGCGGTGCAGCCCAGTCCTGATGGGCTGGCGCAGGCCTTTATCATTGGCGAATCTTTTATCGGCGATGACAATTGCTGCCTGGTGCTGGGTGACAATCTCTATTTCGGTCAGGGCTTCAGTCCCAAGCTGCGGAAAGTCGTCGAACAGAATCGTGGCGCAACGGTGTTCGGCTATCAGGTTATGGACCCGGAGCGTTTCGGTGTGGTGGAGTTTGACGATAACTTCAAAGCGATATCGATTGAAGAGAAGCCCCAGCAGCCGAAATCGCGCTGGGCGGTCACCGGACTCTATTTCTATGACAACCAGGTTATCGAATTTGCAAAACAGGTTAAGCCCTCTTCGCGGGGCGAGCTGGAAATTACCGCCATTAACCAGATGTATCTGGAGCGCGGTGAGCTGACGGTCGAACTGCTGGGACGCGGCTTTGCCTGGCTTGATACTGGCACCCACGACAGCCTGGTGGAAGCCAGCATGTTTGTGCAGACGGTGGAAAAACGTCAGGGCTTTAAAATTGCCTGCCTGGAAGAGATCGCCTGGCGTAACAGCTGGCTCAGTGATGACCAGCTGCGTGCTGCAGGTGAAGCGCTGACAAAAACCGGCTACGGCCAATACCTGCTGGATTTATTACATGCCCGTCCACGTCAGTATTAATCCCCTTAGCTGGGAAAGTGCATTCTTCGGTGTTGAGACCGTGCGGCTGGAGCTGGAAGGTGACATTCCGCTGGAGCAGGCGCTGCACCATCCTTGTGCGCTGATGCAGATGAAAGTCGCGGCCAGCGAGACGGCGCTGATTGATACGTTGCAGCAGCATCAGTTCCAGCTGGCAGAAGGCGAAGCGGACCTGGCGCTGGCGGTTAACGAGACGGAACGTCAGGCGGGGATTCGTATTGCGCGCGAAGCACAAATCCCGCAGCTGCGTGATGCAGCGTCTCAGCTCTTCAGCCAGAGTCGTTTTCGCGCGCCCTGGTATGCACCAGACGCCAGCGGCCGTTTTTATGCGCAGTGGATTGAGAATGCGGTGCGCGGAACGTTTGACGATCAATGCCTGGTGGCCAGTGACGCCACAGGTCAGCTGCAGGGTTTTGTTTCGCTGCGCGCGGTGGACGGCGATGCCCGTATTGGTCTGCTGGGCGTGCTGCCTGACGCGCAGGGCCAGGGACTGGGTCAGCGACTGCTGCTGGCGGCGGCGGACTGGGCGCGGGTAAGGCAGCTGGTTCAGCTTCGGGTGGCTACCCAGCTCAGTAATCTCACGGCGATGCGCCTCTATTTACGCAGCGGTGCCCGGCTCGACAGCACCGCCTACTGGTTTTACAGGAAAGGTCATGATTCCATTTAATGCGCCCCCGATTGTGGGCACAGAAATTGAGTATATGCAGTCGGCAATGAACAGCGGCAAGCTGTGCGGTGACGGCGGATTTACCCGTCGCTGTCAGCAGTGGATGGAGCAGCGTTTTGGCAGCAAAAAAGTGCTGCTGACCCCTTCCTGCACCGCTTCGCTGGAGATGGCGGCGCTGTTAATCGATCTGCAGCCCGGCGATGAGGTGATCATGCCGAGCTACACCTTTGTCTCAACCGCCAACGCCTTTGTGCTGCGCGGCGCGCGCATCGTGTTTGTCGATGTGCGCCCGGATACCATGAACATTGACGAAACGCTGATCGAAGCGGCCATCACTGAAAAAACCCGCGCCATTGTGCCGGTCCATTACGCAGGCGTGGCCTGTGAAATGGATACCATTATGGCGCTGGCGGCAAAGCATAAGCTGTTTGTGATTGAAGATGCGGCGCAGGGTGTGATGTCACGCTACAAAGGTCGCGCGCTGGGCACCATCGGTCATATTGGCTGCTTCAGTTTCCACGAAACCAAGAACTACACCGCCGGTGGCGAAGGTGGCGCGACATTGATCAACGACGCCAGCCTGGTCGAGCGCGCCGAGATCGTGCGGGAAAAAGGCACCAACCGCAGCCAGTTCTTCCGGGGTCAGGTCGATAAATATACCTGGCGCGACATGGGATCGAGCTACCTGATGGCCGATCTGCAGGCGGCCTATCTCTGGGCGCAACTGGAAGCCGCTGAACGCATCAACCAGCAGCGGTTACGCATCTGGCAGCGTTATTATGACGCACTCCAGCCGCTGGCCGCCCAGGGCCGCATCAGTCTGCCGGTGATCCCCGCCAGCTGCGAACATAATGCGCACATGTTCTACATCAAACTGCGCGATCAGGACGATCGCCAGGCGCTGATCAACTGGATGAAAGAAGCCGAGATACTGACGGTGTTCCACTATATTCCGCTGCACAGTTCACCTGCCGGCGAGCGTTTCTCGCAGTTTGTCGGCGACGACCGCTTTACCACGCTGGAAAGTGAACGTCTGCTGCGCCTGCCGCTGTTTTATAACCTGTCGGATAATAATCAGAGCACGGTTATCAGCTCGCTGCTGAGCTTCTTTTCCTGATGTCATTAGCCAGAGCCTCAGTGTGGACCGCGTCGTCCACGCTGGTAAAAATTGTGTCTGGTCTGCTGGTGGTCAAATTGCTGGCGGTCAGCTTCGGCCCTGAAGGTGTCGGCCAGGCGGGTAACTTCCGCCAGTTGATCACCGTGCTGGGTGTGCTGGCGGGCGCGGGCATCTTCAACGGCGTTACCACCTATGTCGCGCAGTATCAGCAGCAGCCCGGACAATTGCGGGCGATGGTGGGCACGGCATCGGCTATGGTGCTGGGCTTTTCCGGCGTGCTGGCGCTGCTGTTTCTGCTGGCGGCGGCACCCATCAGCACCGCGCTGTTTGGTCACGACCGCTATCAGGGCGTCATTCGCGTTGTCGCTTTTCTTCAGCTCGGCATCGCCTGGGCCAACTTTACCCTGGCGCTGCTGAAGGGCTATCGCGACGCGCGTGGTAATGCTCTGGCGCTGATTCTCGGTAGTCTGACTGGCGTGGCGGGCTATCTGCTCTGCTGGTGGCTGGGCGGCTATCAGGGCGCATTGATCGGCCTGGCGCTGGTGCCAGCCTTGCTGCTGCTGCCTGCGCTACTGATGCTGAAACGCCGCGCGCCGCTGCCGCTAAGCTGGCTGCGGCCACAGTGGCATCCTGAGCTGGCGCGTAATCTGGCAAAATATACCCTGATGGCGCTGATCACGGCCGTGACCCTGCCGGTTGCCTGGGTAATGATGCGTAACCTGCTGGCAGAGCAGGAGGGCTGGGCGCAGGTCGGATTGTGGCAGGGTGTGACCAGCATTTCCGATGCCTACCTGCAGTTTATCACCGCAACGTTTAGCGTCTGGCTGCTGCCGACGCTGGCGCGGCTCGACAACAAACGCGACATCGCGCGTGAGATTGGCCGTGCATTGCGCTTTGTCCTGCCCGCCGTGGCGGTTACCAGCTTTGGCGTCTGGGTGCTGCGTGACTTCGCCATCAGCCTGCTGTTCTCTGAGGCTTTTCGCGGAATGCGCGATCTGTTTATCTGGCAGCTATGCGGCGATGTTTTTAAAGTCGGTGCCTATGTTTTCGGATATCTGGTTATCGCCAAAGCCTCGCTGCGCTTTTACGTTCTGACTGAGATCAGCCAGTTTCTGTTACTGACCCTGTTCTCACGCTGGCTGATCCCGTTACATGGCGCGACGGGTGCGGCGCAGGCCTATATGTTTACTTATATGGCTTACTTTGCCCTGTGTTGTGGCGCTTTTATTGTTTACTGCCGGAAAAAATGACTTTAATTCACGTTTTGGGATCGGATATTCCCCACCACAATCTTACAGTGCTGCGCTTTTTCAACGACGTTCTCAGCGTTGAGCAGCCTGCGGCTTCGCCACGCCATTTTATGGTCGTGACGCAGCAGCCAGAGAGCCTGGCTCCGTTCAGTGCGTTACAGATCGAGTGTTTCGCCAGCAAGAAAGCGCTGGCGCAGGCAGTATTGCAGCGGGCCAGGAATCGTCAACAGCGGTTTTTCTGTCACGGTCAGTTTAACCCGTGGATCTGGCTGGCATTACTCAGCGGTAAACTGCGCCGTACACAGTTTTTCTGGCATGTCTGGGGCGCCGATCTTTATGAAGATTCGCCCAGCCTGAAGTTTCGCCTGTTCTATCTGGTGCGCCGGATAGCGCAGGGGCGTGTTGCACAGGTTTTTGCGACCCGTGGCGACCTGCATCACTACCAGCAGCGTCATCGCCGGGTTCCGGGTTCACTGCTCTATTTCCCGACCCGAATGCCAGATGCTGCCGTTGAGTCGGCTCCGTCAGAGCCGTTTACGCTGCTGCTGGGTAACTCGGGCGATCCGAGTAACCGGCACATTGAAGGCTTAAAAGCGATTCACGCACAGTTTGGCGAGCAGGTGCGCATCGAAGTCCCATTAGGTTATCCGCCGGGCAATGAGGCGTATATCAGCCAGATTCAGACCGCAGCAGAGGCGCTGTTCCCGAACGGGCAGGTGAATCTGCTGCGCGAAAATCTGGCGTTTGATGATTACTTAGCGCTGCTGGCGCGCTGCCATGTTGGCTATTTTATATTTGAACGTCAGCAGGGGGTGGGCACACTTTGCCTGCTGATCCAGGCCAGCGTGCCGTTTGTTCTGACCCGCAAAAATCCATTCTGGCGTGATGTGGCAGAGCAGCAGCTTCCGGTACTGTTCAGCGAAGATACGCTGTCGCCTGCGGTGATCGCCGAGGCACGTCGCCAACTGATGCGCTGTGATAAACAGGCTATCGCCTTCTTTGCGCCGGGTTATCTGGCAGGCTGGCGCACAGCGTTACAACTCAGCGAAGGGGAGTTGTCATGAGTCTTATGCAGTTTGGCGGCCTGCTGGTGGTCTATCTGCTGTCGCTGGTTTTTATTCTGACCCTGACCTGGCGGGAATTTAAGCGCGTTCGTTTTAACTTCCATCTGTTCTTTACACTGCTGTTCTTACTGACCTTCTACTTCGGCTTCCCGCTGACCTCCGTGCTGGTGTTTCGCTTCAACGTGGACGTAATGCCGGTTGAGAATCTGCTGGAGGCGCTACTGTCGGCCACGGCGTTTTACGCCATTTATTACGTCAGCTATAAAGTGCGGCTGAAACCGGCGGGTGCGCCGCCGGCGAAGCCCTGGCTGCAGATGAACCGGGTTGAAACCCACCTGACCTGTGTGATTCTGGCGCTGGTCGCGCTGGGTACCGTGACGGTGTTCTTCATTCACAACGGTTTTCTGCTGTTCCGCCTGACCGCCTATAACCAGATTTTCTCCAGCGAAGTATCGGGCGTAGCGCTTAAACGCTTCTTCTATTTCTTTATTCCGGCGATGCTGATCCCCTACTTTTTACGCCCGACGCGCCGTAACTGGCTGCTGTTCCTGGTCGTGACCGTGGCCTTTGGTCTACTGACCTACGCACTGGTGGGCGGAACCCGCGCCAATATCATCATTGGGTTTGCCCTGTTCCTGTTTATCGGGATTACCCGTGGCTGGATCACCCTGTGGATGCTGGCAACGGCGGGTGTGATGGCGATTGCAGGGATGTTCTGGCTGGCGCTGCGCCGTTATAACCTCGACGTGATGGGCGATGAAGCGTTCTATACCTTCCTGTATCTGACGCGTGATACCTTCTCGCCGTGGGAGAATCTCGCCCGGCTGCTGGATAACTACGACAAAATTGAGTTTCAGGGGCTGGCACCTCTGTGGCGTGATTTCTACGTGTTTATTCCGACCTGGCTCTGGCCGGATCGACCGCTGGCGGTGTTGAACAGTGCCAACTACTTCACATGGGAAGTGCTGAATAACCATTCGGGGCTGGCGATTTCACCCACGCTGATCGGGTCGCTGGTGGTGATGGGCGGCGTCTGGGCCATTCCAGTTGGTGCTGTTGCGGTAGGAATGATTATTAAAGCCTTTGATGCGATCTATCAGCGTGGCTGCCTTGAGACGAACCGCTATACCGGTGCCATCCTGCAAAGCTTCTGTTTTGGCGCAGTGTTTAACATGATCGTACTGGCCCGCGAAGGTCTTGATGCGTTCGGCTCACGAGTAGTGTTTTTCTGCCTCATTTTTGCTGCCTGTCTGGGCATGGCTAAATTACTTTTCTGGTTACTGGATCGCGCAGGTTTGATTCGCGACCGCAGCAGGCGGGTGTTGCACAGCCCGCTCTGATTAACCTCTGGGATTGACGGAAGATATGACAACGTTAACTGAGACGCCGCAGTACCGTATTCGCGGCGTTGATTTGTATGGCTTCGAAAATATGCCGTCGGCAGTGAATTTTCTAATGCCGCCGCAGAGCGTCCGCAGCGGTATTTTAGTGGCCATCAATGCGGAGAAGATCCTGACCGCTGAGCGGGATGAAGGATTGCACGCGCTGTTAGCGCAGGCGGAATATGCGTATGCCGATGGCATCAGCATCGTGCGCTCGATTCGTAAAAAGTATCCGCAGGCGTCAGTGCAGCGCATTGCGGGTGCTGATTTATGGGAAGCGCTGATGGAACGCGCCGGGCGTGAAGGGACGCCGGTGTTTCTTATCGGCGGTCGCCAGCAGGTGCTGGATGAAACCTGCGATAAGCTACGTCGTCAGTGGAATGTAAATATTGTCGGCGCGCAGGATGGCTATTTTGCGCCAGCCGAGCAGGATGCGCTGTTTGCCCGGATTGCGGCCAGCGGTGCGAAGCTGGTGACCGTCGCGCTGGGCTCGCCACGTCAGGAGCTGCTGATGCTGGCGTGCCGTGCGTACTGGCCTGATGCCCTCTATATGGGCGTGGGCGGAACCTATGATGTTTTCACCGGCCATGTGAAGCGCGCGCCCAAAATCTGGCAGCGGCTGGGTCTGGAGTGGCTCTATCGTCTGATTCGGCAGCCGAGCCGCCTGCGCAGGCAATTAAAACTGCTTAAATATTTGCGCTATCACTGGCTCGGCGATCTCTGATATTGCTGATAAATGCCGCATTTTCAGGCATTACGAGAGTGGAAATGTACTATTTGTCGACGAAATGCACAAAGCGTAATCAAACGCGTCTTTTTATTTAAAAAGCACTAGACACGATGGGCGCTTATCTCTAGTATGCACATCCGCAACGGCGCTACGCGCCCGTAGCTCAGCTGGATAGAGCGCTGCCCTCCGGAGGCAGAGGTCTCAGGTTCGAATCCTGTCGGGCGCGCCATATCGTTTGTGCGCATGAGCTTCGGTGGTTGATTTACCGCGGTTGGCAGTAAAGATTTAAATGCTGCAGGTTTTAAACTTGTAACATTAAGAATAGTGGTGGCTATAGCTCAGTTGGTAGAGCCCTGGATTGTGATTCCAGTTGTCGTGGGTTCGAGTCCCATTAGCCACCCCAGATTTTGCTGGGAAACGCGAAGGTGGCGGAATTGGTAGACGCGCTAGCTTCAGGTGTTAGTGTCCTAACGGACGTGAGGGTTCAAGTCCCTCTCTTCGCACCAGGCAAAACAGTTAAAAAAATCGGCGAGTAGCGCAGCTTGGTAGCGCAACTGGTTTGGGACCAGTGGGTCGGAGGTTCGAATCCTCTCTCGCCGACCATTTTTAGAAACCTGTCTGAAAAGACAGGTTTTTTTTCGTCTGTAGAAAAGTGGATTTGAATTTCTGCGGGAGATATGGGCCGGGCCGGGTTGGGTGCTGTAGAACAATGTTGCTGTGAGTTCGAGCCTGCGAAGAGAACACGGTCAGATCGGAAAGTCGCTTAAGCCATCCATTGGCCGCTCGGCCCGCGCGATTACGCACCTCATCCCTGAGGTGCGCCCGTATCCGGGCCAACGCTTCGCGTTGTTCAAAAACGCTCCCGGCGTTTTTTTCCGGGCGGTGGGACGCTTTCCTCCTCTGCCCGTGTTCCCTGCGCATTGAGCTTCTTCATTGCTGTAAACCCTCTGAAGCTTATGTAAGTACTTAATGCGTCTGCCAGACTTAAAGCGAAGGGAGCATACGCCTGTAGCAAAGCATCGCGGGCCAGGGACGGCCCGCGCTGAGCCCGCCAGGGATGGCGTCTTTTGCGTCTTTGTGAAAGGCGTATGCTCCCTGAAGCCCGCACTGCGGTGAGTGCGGGCGGTGCGTTTGAGCTTATCCGTGGCAACCAAAGCTACTCTGCTTTATATGACCAATAGTCTAAGCAACGTCGTGAATCGCAGACAAATAAACCATTGTTATTGTTGAAATCACCGTAAGAATTACCTTGCTGTCTCCATCCAGAGACAGAGAAAATGCCAGCTGTCGCCTGATACCGACACTTCATGCCATATCCCGCTATGACCAGACTTATCGATCTGTTTAAGGCATTGATTTATAGTTATTTTAAAAATAAACCTTAACCTGGCACGGCTTGTGCAATACTTCTGCTGTAGATGCTCATTCCACCTCTTATGTTTGCTGATGCTACATAAACCTGGGAATGATGCAGAGCCAATTTTAGGTACCTGTTGTCTGCCTGCCTGTATCGCGAAAGCCTTACAGGGTTAACAGACACCACGTTGAGTCAGGTACCTCCCGGTTGTCTTACCGACCTGATCTTACACCTGCCACTGGCAGGTGTTTTTTTTGCCTGTAAGAATAGAGCGGCAGATTGCGGGCACAAAAAAGCCGGGCAAGCCCGGCTTTATCCTGTCTGACAACCGCATCAGGCGTTGGGATTATTCTTCAACGTCAGCAACAATCCTTCACGGCGCATCTTCGCGGCCTCTTCCGGACGATGCAGACGATCATAAACATCCGCCAGCCACGCATAATCGAACGCATCCGGACGCTGTGCCAGCGCCTGCTGCAGCGCATCTGCTGCCTGCTGCCATTCACCATGACGCATCAGCAACTGTCCCAGCGTACTGTGCAGCAACGGCGTTGCGCCATGCTGTTTGATCTGCTGGCGTAATGCCTTCTCCAGCGCTTCCGGATTGCCGCTTTTGATGCGCGGCATCAGCAGTACCAGACGATCGTCATAATGACGCTTGAGGCCTTCCAGCACGATCGACTGTGCGGTGTCGTGATCGTTGCATTCAATCAGATGATCCGCCATTGCCACCTGCAGGGTCGTGTCCTGACGGGTTTTGCGGCTCAGCGTGCTCCACCAGCGCTTCAGGCCATCACTGCCCTGATCGGCCATTGCCTGATTCATCAGACCCAGCCAGGCCTGCTGCTGCAACGCATCACGATGCAGCTCATCGCCAACCTGCGCTTTCTGCATAGCAGGCAGAATATCCAGCAATGCACTCCAGGCACCCGTACGGACGTACGCCTGTTCGGCCAGGCGCAGCACTTCAGGGTGACGCGGCGCCACTTCCAGCAGACGGTCAATGCTGTGTCGCGCCGCATGATCTTCGTTACGAGCCAGCTGAATACGAGCGCGGGCAATTTCAACCGGAATGGTATTGCTTTCGGACAGCTCAGCAGCACGTTCAAGATGCTGATTGGCACGAATTTCATCGCCACGCTGCTGGGCAGCTTCGGCGGCCAGCAGATAGTTGGCTACCGGCACATCGGCGTGATCGGCATCTTTAGACAGCAGTTTCTCCACCTGACGGTGGTCGCCTTCTGCCAGCTTCATCAGCGCAGACTGAGTATGACGCTGGGCGCGACGGCGCTTACGGCCGGTAAACCAGCCGCGGGTACGCGCCCCGGTGTGCAGCACGCGGCGCAGCAGCCATTCCACCGCCAGAATCACCAGCAGGCTGATGATAAGGATAATCACCAGGCCAGTGACGCTGGTTTCGATATTCCAGTTATCGGTCTGAATCAGCACGTAGCCCTGATGACCGGCAATCATCGGTCCCAGCACCACGCCCGCAATCAGCAGGATAAAGAGGATAAATACCTTAAGCATGCTTAGCCTCCCTGCTGATTAGCAGCGGCAGACGGTTGCGCCAACAGGTTCCGCACGCGTGTCTGCATCAGCTGTTCCAGCAACGGCTGACTTTCCAGGTTATCCGGCAGATCCATGTTGATGTTCTGCTGGCTCAGCTCATCCAGCTGGGCAAGGAAGGCTTTGGTAGCGGCATCATTGGTGTCGTACCAGGCGCGAACCCAGGCGGACACGGTGTCGATAGATTGTTTATAAATCTCATCCTGATGACGCGGTACGGCCTGCGCAGCGATCAGCAGACGCGAGCGGATATTCTCACGCAGGTAAACATCCTGATTCGGAGCCAGCAGCGGCTGTGCGGTGTTATCGCGGCGGCGGATGGTAATAAAGTCATCCATAAAGTTATGCCAGCTTTTCACCAGATTCTGACGCCATTCGCGCACGGAACCTGAGAGTTCGCCGCCATCGCTGTCCATCGGCGCATCATCGCTGTCGTTGTCGGCCAGACGCAGATTATCAACGTTATTCGACAGCTGATTCAGCTTGAGGATCACGCCGTCGTAGTCGACCTGCGTAACGGAAGAGAGGTTACTGATATCCTGGGTCAGCGCACGACGCACATTCATGACGCTGGGATCGTTCATGTCAGCCAGGCTGGCATCGGCGCTTTTCAGCAGTGCCGCGGCGGTAGTAACATCCTGATCGCTCCAGAGTTTGCGGCCAGCCAGTTTCACCAGATAGTCCGCCTGTGCCAGCAGCCAGCTGCGCACGTCGTTGCCAGAAATTACAGCCACTTTTTCACGCAGCGTTTCCAGCTCTTTTGCTGACGCGGTCTGCTGCTGCTGTGCCGTCTGCAGGGCAGTTTCAGCGCCACTCAGTTGCTGTGTCAGCTGCTGTTTATCGCTGCTGGCCTGCTGCTGCAACGCGCTTAACTGATCGCTCAGCTTCTGATTGGTTTGTGCCTGTAAATCAGCCTGATGTTTCCCGTTAAGGTATAAACCCGCACCTATCGCCAGCGCGATGACAATCGCAACTGCACCCAACACCATGCCACCATTTTTCGCATTACGCGGTGGTGTGCTGTTGCTGGAAGGAGAGCGGTCGACCGCTGGGGTGGTTTCTTCAACCATGGCGGAGGAGTCTTTTTGTTCCGTCATATGTGGCACATCCCATTGTTAAAGTTCAGCGTAACGCGCGCAGCAGCGCATCGTTATCGGCACCATCGGCTACCTGAATATCCTGCCAACCCAATCCTGCGGCCAGGGTAGCCAAACGTTCACTGACGACTATCAGTCGGCAGTTGAGCAGCCATTCCTCGCGATCAACCGCGGGGAATAGCGAAAAAAGCTGTTGTAACATTTCACCGCTGGTCACCACCAGCACAGAGACGCCGCGATCGCGCCAGCGGCGGCCTTCAACCGGCCCGTCATAATGCTTCTGGCAGCGCTGGTAGCAGGCAGCAAACGTTACCTCAGCACCTCGTCGGGTTAATGTCTCCGCCAGCAATTCGCGTCCAGGATCGCCACGCAGAATCAGCGCACGTTTACCGGCAACCTGCTTAAGCGTGTTTATCCTGATCAATTCCTCACTGGTTTCATGCGCATGAGGCCAGGTCACCTGCTGTCCGCTGACGGTGTGAAACGCCAGCGCGGTGCTGCGACCAATTGCATAATAGTCCAGCTCAGTGGGCCATGCTTTGATCGCGTGCTGAGCGTAGTGAATAACCTGCTGAGAAAGAATAAAGACGAGGTCGCCAGCACGAAGTCCGGCGAGCTTGTGAGGCAGGGAATCGAGGTCAGCGCCCGGTGCAAATTCGATTAGCGGCAGGCTCCACGCCTGTTTGCCAAGGGCATGCAGGCGTGACACCAGCTCTGCCGCTGCGGGTTCCGGGCGCGTCACCAGGATGGTCATGCCGGCGGCTGCCCCTGGTAGACCTCTTTCAGGATTTTACGCGCGCCGCCGTTCAGCAGCTCATCGGCCAGTGAAATGCCCATCTGTTCAGCCTGCGCGCGGGGCCCACGACGTTCTCCGCTGACCATCACCCGGCCATCGGGCGCGCCGACCATGCCGCGCAGCCAGAGCTCATCGCCTTCCAGCACCGCGAAGCTGCCGATGGGCACCTGACAGCCCCCCTCTAAGCGCGTATTCATGGCACGTTCTGCTCTGACACAGACTTCGGTGTCATCGTGATTCAGCGCCCGTAACAGGTCAATTAAGACGCTATCGTTCAGACGGCATTCAATGCCGACCGCACCCTGGCCCACGGCGGGCAGGGAGACTTCGGCAGGCATCGCCTGGCGAATGCGATCTTGCATTCCCAGACGTTTCAGCCCGGCGACGGCAAGAATGATCGCGTCATATTCGCCGGCATCAAGTTTGCCGAGGCGGGTGCCGACGTTGCCACGCAACGAGCGGATCACCAGATCCGGACGGCGCGCGCTAATCTGGCACTGACGACGCAGACTGGAGGTGCCGACAACGGCGCCCTGTGGTAGCGCATCAATGGAGTCATAATGATGAGAAACGAACGCATCGCGCGGATCGTCGCGCTCGCAGATGGTCACCAGGCCCAGACCTTCAGGGAAACTGACCGGCACATCTTTCATAGAGTGCACTGCCATATCGGCACGGCCATCCTGCATTGCCAGCTCAAGCTCTTTGACAAACAGCCCTTTGCCACCGACTTTTGCCAGCGGCGTATCAAGAATGATGTCACCTTTGGTGACCATAGGCACCAGCTCAACGCGCAGTCCCGGATGGGCACTCATGAGTCGTTGCTGTACATAATGTGCCTGCCATAATGCGAGCGGGCTTTGTCTTGTAGCAATTCTGAAAATTTTGTCTAACATGCTGTTAACCATTTTTATCGTTCACTGAATATCCTATCATCTCTGGGTGAATACTGTCAGTTTCAACGGATTGAAAACGGCCTGTGTGCGGTTTCAGGCCCGGTTTATCAAGCCATAGCGTGGCAACCCGTGCCGAAAAGGCGGGAAGCTGGTAAGAACGTGCTAAACTGTTAAGTAGCGCAACTTTCTTTACGGTCAATCTGCCGAGTGATAGATTGATCACGTTTCCAGCAATTATCTGCCCACTTTTTTACTTTTAATAAGCGGCAGAGCGTGGAAACAGGGTGCTTAAACACTGGGACAATCAGGCGAAACGTCTTGTACCTCTACATTGAGACACTGAAACAGAGACTGGATGCAATCAACCAGCTGCGCGTTGATCGTGCGCTGGCTGCCATGGGACCCGCTTTTCAGCGCGTCTACAGTCTGCTGCCAACCTTATTACATTATCAACATCCGCAGATGCCGGGTTACCTTGAAGGTAGCGTTCCACATGGCATCAGCTTCTTCACGCCTGATGAAAATCAACGCCAGCTGCTGGCCGACCTCACCGGCGACAGCGATCTGCGCCATGCCGATGCGCCGAAAGGTGAAATGCCGATCACCGCTATCTACTCTATGGGCAGCACCTCGTCTGTCGGCCAGAACAGCATCTCCGATCTTGATATCTGGGTCTGCCATCAATCCTGGCTCGATAATGAAGAGCGCCTGAATCTGCAGCGCAAATGCACGCTGTTGCAGAAGTGGTGCGTCTCAATGGGCGTGGAAGTCAGTTTCTTCCTGATTGACGAGAACCGCTTCCGTCACAACGAAAGCGGCAGCCTGGGCGGTGAAGATTGCGGTTCAACCCAGCACATTTTACTGCTGGATGAGTTTTACCGTACCGCGGTTCGTATGGCGGGCAAACGCATCCTGTGGAATATGGTGCCGGGCGAAGAAGAGCATCATTACGACGACTACGTGATGTCGCTGTATGCCAAAGGCGTGCTGACACCCAATGAGTGGCTTGACCTGGGCGGCCTGGGCACGCTGTCGGCGGAAGAGTATTTCGGTGCCAGCCTGTGGCAGCTCTATAAAAGTATCGACTCGCCTTATAAAGCCGTACTGAAAACGCTGCTGCTGGAAGCTTACAGCTGGGAATACCCGAACACGCAGCTGCTGGCGATGGATATCAAACAGCGCCTGCACGACGGCGAAATCATCTGCTTCGGACTTGATCCTTACTGCATGATGCTGGAGCGCGTTACGCACTACCTGACCAGCGTTGACGATCAGCCGCGCCTTGACCTGGTGCGTCGCTGCTTCTATCTCAAAGTGTGTGAAAAGCTCAGCACCGACGATCATCAGCAACGCACCGGCTGGCGTCGCGAGATCTTATCGCAGCTGGTGAAAGAGTGGGGCTGGAACGAAGAGAAGATCGCCATTCTGGACAACCGTGCCGGGTGGAAAATCGAGCGGGTGCGCGAAGCCCATAACGAATTGCTGGATGCGATGATGCAGAGTTATCGCAACCTGATCCGCTTTGCCCGTCGCAATAACTTAAGCGTCAGCGCCAGCCCGCAGGATATCGGTGTATTGACCCGTAAACTGTATGCCGCGTTTGAAGCGCTGCCGGGCAAAGTGACGCTGGTGAATCCACAGATTTCGCCCGATCTTTCTGAACCGAATCTGACCTTTATTCATGTGCCGCCTGGCCGCGCTAACCGTTCCGGCTGGTATCTCTATAACCAGGCACCAGACATGGATTCGATCATCAGCCATCAGCCGCTGGAATATAACCGCTACCTGAACAAGCTGGTGGCGTGGGCCTGGTTTAATGGTCTGCTGACCCGCAAAACCCGGCTGCATATTAAAGGCAATGAGACCTGCGATCTGGCGCGTCTGCAGGAGCTGGTCAACGATGTTTCCAGCCATTTCCCGCTGCGTCTCCCTTCGCCGACGCCAAAAGCGCTCTACAGCCCGTGCGAAATCCGGCACCTCGCGATTATCGTTAACCTTGAGCACGATCCGACGGCGGCCTTCCGCAATCAGGTGGTGCACTTCGACTTCCGCAAACTGGATGTCTTTAGTTTTGGTCAGCAGCAGCAGTGCCTGATTGGCAGCATCGATCTGCTCTATCGCAACTCCTGGAATGAAGTGCGTACGCTGCACTTCAGCGGCGAACAGGCGATGATCGAAGGGCTGAAAACTATTCTCGGCAAGATGCATCAGGATGCCGCACCGCCGGATACGGTAGAAGTGTTCTGCTACAGCCAGCATCTGCGCGGGCTGATTCGCACGCGCGTCCAGCAGCTGGTCTCAGAGTGCATTGAGCTGCGCCTCTCCAGCACGCGTCAGGAGCCGGGCCGCTTTAAAGCGCTGCGCATGGCGGGTGAGACCTGGGGTCTGTTCTTTGAACGCATGAGCGTCTCGGTGCAGAAGCTGGAAAACGCGGTAGAATTTTATGGCGCGATCTCCAATAACAAGCTGCATGGGTTGTCGATCAAAGTCGAAACGAATCAGACGCCGCTGCCACCGGTAGTGAACGGCTATGCCAGCGAAGGCATCATTCAGTTCTTCTTTGAAAACACCACGGATGAGCGCGGCTTCAACATCTATATCCTCGATGAGAGCAATCGGGTTGAGGTTTATCATCACTGTGAAGGCAGCAAAGAGGAGCTGGTGCGCGACGTCAGCCGCTTCTACTCCTCGTCACACGATCGCTTTACCTATGGCTCAAGCTTTATCAACTTCAACCTGCCGCAGTTCTACCAGATTGTGAACACCGGTGAGCGATTCCAGGTGATCCCATTCCGGAGTCAGACGCTGACGCAGCTCTGTACAACGCAGCCTGACAACGACAACAGCGACTATCAACCGCGCTATCAGGTGCATTGATGCTGACGGGCTGCCTGCGCTCTGCAGGTGGCCACTATCTTCCTGGCCTGTCACCCGGTTCACGCTATTTGCGGGGATTTCCTGTTGCTTTTCCACCTTCAACTGCGATGATAAGCATCCAGGTAAAGGACATTAAGAGCATAAAGAATGAAGAAAGTAATAAGCCTGTTGGCCATGACACTGGCAGTAATCAGCCTTGCAGGTTGTGGTCTGAAAGGACCGCTCTACTTCCCGCCGAAGGACCAGCCGAAGAAACAACAAGCCCCAACCGAACGCCAGAAAGCGGATGCCACTAAAGCCGATGTCGGCGGGCTGGTGACCGGCAATTCAGGCGTAAAAGCGAACTAATCTGATGGCTTATCCGGCGGAGCAAAAAATGCAGTTCTCCAAAATGCACGGTCTCGGCAACGATTTTATGGTTGTGGATGCGGTGACACAAAACGTCTTCTTTTCGCCGGAACTGATCCGCCGGCTGGCCGATCGTCATCTGGGGATCGGTTTCGATCAGCTGCTGATTGTTGAACCGCCTTACGATCCCGATCTCGATTTTCACTATCGCATTTTCAACGCTGACGGCAGTGAAGTGGCCCAGTGCGGTAACGGTGCGCGCTGTTTTGCCCGCTTTGTTCAGCTGAAAGGGCTGACCAACAAAAGCGATATTCGGGTCAGTACCCAGAATGGCCGCATGGTCCTCACCGTGACGCCTGATGACCACGTGCGCGTGAACATGGGTGAGCCCAACTTTGAGCCTCAGCAGGTGCCGTTCCGCGCTAACAAAGCTGAAAATCTCTATCTGCTGCGCGTGGCCGAACAGACGGTGATGCTGGGTGCGGTGTCGATGGGGAATCCTCACTGCGTCATCCAGGTTGAAAGTGTTAAAACCGCGCAGGTTGAACTGCTTGGCCCGATTCTGGAGAGCCACGAGCGCTTCCCGGATCGCGTCAATGTCGGTTTTATGGAGATCATTAATCCCGAACATATCCGGCTGCGCGTCTACGAACGCGGAGCGGGTGAAACGCAGGCGTGCGGCAGCGGTGCCTGTGCTGCCGTTGCATGTGGCATTCAGCAGGGAATTCTGGCACCGAAAGTGCGTGTCGATCTGCCTGGCGGGACGCTGCATATCTCCTGGAAAGGCGCCGGTCAGCCGCTCTATATGACCGGGCCTGCGACACACGTCTACGATGGGTTTATTCATCTATGAAAAATATCGAAGAGCAGGCTGACAGTTCGGTTCTGCTGGACGATCAGGCCGTCAGTGATTATCTGCGGCAGAATCCCGATTTCTTCATCCGTAATGCCCGTGAAGTTGAACAGATGGCGGTGCCGCATCCGGTGCGCGGCAGCGTGTCACTGGTCGAGTGGCATATGGCCCGGCAACGCAACCACATTCAGCGGCTGGAAGAAGAGATCACACTGCTGATGGAGCAGGCCAGCGCGAACCATGAGCTGTTTGACCGTCTGCTGTCGCTGGAAAGTCATCTGGCCGCGGCTGATTCGCTGCAGGATATGCTCAACCGTCTGCATCGCTGGGCGCGTGAGCTGGGCCTGGCGGGTGCCAATGTGCGGCTGTTCAGCGACAAATGGCTGCTGGGTGCCCCCTCCGATTTCTTCCAGCTGAGCCTGTCGCGTCAGGCGTTTGAGCCGCTGCGTATTCAGCGTTTCGGCAACCAGCACCACTATCTCGGTAATATCAATGGGCCGGAACTGCTGCTGCTGCTGCCACAGGCCAAAGCAATTGGCTCGGTTGCGATGTCGCTGATGGGCGAAGAGGGCGATCTCGGCGTGCTGGTGTTCAGCAGCCGTGACAGCCAGCACTATCAGTCGGGCATGGGGACGTTGCTGTTGCAGCACCTGTCACAGATGATGCCTGGCCTGCTTTCCCGCTGGGTGGAGCGCGCATGAGCAGCGGACTGCAGGAGGCCGTCGACGGATTTCTGCGCTACCTGAAAGTGGAGCGCCAGCTGAGTCCGTTAACCCAGAGCAGCTATGCGCGCCAGCTTGCCGCGCTGGTGGCAATTGCGGATGAGATGAAGCTCGGCAGCTGGGCACAGCTGGAACCGGCGCAGGTGCGTAGCATGGCGGCACGCAGCCGTCGCGCCGGACTCTCAGCCAGCAGCCTTGCGCTGCGCCTCTCCGCCCTGCGCAGTTTTCTCGACTGGCAGGTAAGCCAGGGTTTGCTCTCCGCTAATCCGGCCAAAGGGGTGATGACGCCGCGTAAAGCGCGCCATCTGCCTAAGAATATCGATGTGGATGAAGTGAATCAGCTGCTGGAGATCGACCTTAACGATCCGCTGGCGGTGCGCGATCGCGCGATGCTGGAAGTGATGTATGGCGGCGGGCTGCGTCTCTCCGAGCTGGTGAATATGGATTGCCGCCACGTCGACCTCGATTCCGGCGAAGTGTGGGTCGTGGGCAAGGGCAGCAAAGAGCGCCGGGTGCCGATTGGCCGCACGGCGGTCACCTGGATCCAGCACTGGCTGCCGCTGCGTGAAACCTTCGGCGGCCAGGATGATGCGCTGTTCCTGTCGACGCGCGGCAACCGCATCTCCCCTCGTAACGTGCAGAAACGCTTTGCCGAATGGGGCGTCAGACAGGGTGTGGCGAGCCATATCCATCCGCATAAGCTGCGGCACTCTTTTGCCACGCATCTGCTGGAATCCAGCGGCGACCTGCGCGCCGTACAGGAGTTGCTGGGGCATGCGAACCTCTCGACGACCCAGATCTATACCCATCTCGACTTCCAGCATCTGGCTTCGGTGTATGACGCTGCGCATCCCCGCGCCAAACGAGGAAAGAACGAATGAAGTTTTATCGTCCGCTGTCGGCCATTAAAGCCATGACTTTCGATCTTGATGACACGCTCTACGATAACTATCCGGTGATCCGTCGCACCACGCTGGAGTCTCACGCCGCTTTGCAGGCTTTTCATCCGGCGCTGCGTGACTTCACGCCGCAGGATTATCAGCAACTGCGCGATGAATTGCTGCAGCGCGAGCCTGAAATCTATCATGACGTTTCAGAGTGGCGACGCCGTTCGGTAGAGCTGGCGATGCTCAATATCGGCCTCTCTGCTGCGGAAGCGACCGCGGGTGCGGCAGACGTGATGGCGGTGTTCCATCAGTGGCGGAGTCAGGTCGAGATGCCGGATGAGACGCATCAGACGCTGAAAGCGCTGGCGGAAAAAATCCCGCTGGTGGCGGTCACCAACGGCAACGCCAGCCCGGAAAAAATGGGCATTGCTGAATACTTTCAGTTCACGCTGCGGGCCGGACCTGACGGGCGCGCCAAGCCGTGGCAGGATATGTATCAGCTTGCCGCGCAACGCCTTGATATCGCGCCACAACACATTCTGCATGTGGGCGACGACCTGACTACCGATGTCGCCGGCTCACTGCGCTGCGGCATGCAGGCCTGCTGGATTAACCTGCGACAGGGTAACCTGATGCATATCCCGGATGCGCGCCTGTTGCCGCATGTCGAAATTTCGCGGTTGGCATCACTCACCTCACTGCTATAATGGCTGTAAATTTATCCAGTCGTCTCCTCTTCTCTGCTTTGCCGCCGTCCCTTATCCGGCATCTGTGTCGCCGCCTGATTGGCCGCGACACTGCCTTGCGGCAGGCGGAATAAACAACGCGACGACGACGCTTTTTCTCTGGTAAACGGTGCTTATGGACGTTTCTGAACTGCTCGATGGTTTGAATGACAATCAGCGCGCGGCCGTTGCGGCTCCGCGCAGTAACCTGCTGGTGCTGGCAGGCGCGGGCAGTGGTAAAACGCGGGTGCTGGTGCATCGCATTGCGTGGCTGATGTCAGTAGAGAACTGCTCACCCTATTCGATTATGGCGGTGACCTTTACCAATAAAGCAGCCGCCGAGATGCGTCACCGTATCGAGCATCTGATCGGCACCAGCCAGGGCGGAATGTGGATCGGGACTTTCCACGGTCTGGCGCACCGTTTACTGCGCGCCCACCATCTTGACGCCGGTCTGCCGCAGGATTTTCAGATCCTCGACAGCGAAGACCAGCTGCGTCTGCTCAAGCGCCTGATCAAATCCATGAACCTTGATGACAAGCAGTGGCCTGCACGTCAGGGCATGTGGTACATCAACGGCAAAAAAGATGAAGGCCTGCGGCCAAAGCACATTGAAAGCTATGGCAATCCGATTGAGCAGACCTGGCTGCGCATCTATCAGGCCTATCAGGAAGCCTGTGACCGTGCGGGTTTAGTCGACTTTGCCGAGCTGCTGCTGCGCGCCCATGAACTCTGGCTCAACAAGCCGCACATCCTCAATCACTACCGCGAACGCTTTACCAACGTGCTGGTGGATGAGTTTCAGGATACCAACAATATTCAGTATGCCTGGATTCGGATGCTGGCGGGCGACAGCGGCCGGGTGATCATCGTAGGCGATGATGACCAGTCGATCTACGGCTGGCGCGGCGCACAGGTCGAGAATATTCAGCGCTTCCTGCAGGATTTCCCTGGTGCAGAAACGATCCGTCTGGAGCAGAACTACCGCTCAACCAATAACATCCTGAAAGCGGCCAACGCCCTGATCGCCAATAACAATGGCCGTCTGGGTAAAGAGCTCTGGACCGAAGGCAGCGATGGCGAACCGATCTCTATCTACTGCGCCTTTAATGAGCTGGATGAAGCGCGCTTTGTGGTGAACCGCATCAAGGTCTGGATGGAGAACGGCGGTGCGCTCAACGACTGCGCCATTCTCTATCGCAGCAACGCCCAGTCGCGCGTGCTGGAAGAGGCGCTGCTGCAGAGCAGTATGCCGTACCGTATTTATGGCGGCATGCGCTTCTTCGAACGTCAGGAGATCAAAGATGCGCTCTCCTATCTGCGTCTGATGGCGAACCGCAATGACGACGCCGCCTTTGAGCGCGTAGTGAATACTCCGACGCGCGGCGTGGGCGATCGTACGCTCGACGTGGTGCGTCAGACGGCGCGTGAACGTCAGATGACGCTGTGGCAGGCCACGCGCGAACTGCTGCAAAGTCGCGCACTGGCTGGCCGCGCCGCGTCTGCGCTGCAACGCTTCTGTGAGCTGGTCGATTCACTGGCCACCGAAACTGCCGATTTACCGCTGCATGTTCAGACCGACCGGGTTATCAAAGACTCCGGCCTGTGGCTGATGTATGAGCAGGAAAAAGGCGAAAAGGGTCAGGCGCGTATCGAAAACCTTGAGGAGCTGGTGACGGCAACGCGTCAGTTCAGCTATCAGGATGAAGATGAAGATCTGATGCCGCTGCAGGCCTTCTTATCCCATGCGGCGCTGGAAGCGGGCGAAGGTCAGGCAGACAAATGGCAGGATGCGGTTCAGCTGATGACGCTGCACTCGGCCAAAGGGCTGGAGTTCAGTCAGGTCTTTATCGTCGGTATGGAAGAGGGGATGTTCCCGAGCCAGATGTCGCTGGATGAAGGTGGACGGCTGGAAGAGGAGCGTCGTCTGGCGTACGTCGGTGTGACCCGCGCGATGCTCAAGCTGACGCTGACCTACGCTGAAACCCGCCGACTCTATGGTAAGGAAGTGTATCACCGGCCTTCCCGTTTTATCGGCGAACTGCCCGAGACCTGCATTGAAGAAGTGCGTCTGCGCGCCAGCGTCAGCCGTCCGGTCAACCATCAGCGGATGGGTGCGCCGGTGACCAAAAATGACAGTGGATTCGCGCTGGGCCAGCGTGTTCATCACGCAAAATTTGGCGAAGGCACCATCATAAATCTGGAAGGCAGCGGCGAACACAGCCGCCTGCAGGTGGCGTTTCAGGGGCAGGGAATCAAGTGGCTGGTGGCGGCTTACGCGAAGCTGGAAACGCTTTAGCGTGCGGTTGACGGCTTTTTCGTCTCAGCGTAACATGCGCCCACTATTATCATGAGAGGACAATGCCTTGGACACGCCCAGTCGATGCTGGCTCAATGACCTGGATACCAGGCATAACATCTAAGGCTACCTCTTTACGCGGGTAGCCTTAGCGGTTATCAGCGACCTCCCTTTTTGATTCCGTCGCGCGAGTCAGCACTGATTTATCTCTGAAACTCTGTTTCCGTGTTCAGGCCGCACGTTCCATGTTGAGGAACTGCGGACCGCCTTGTCCCATTTAGTCTGCAATGGGGAGTATTGCTATGCTGAGCGCATTTAAACTGGATCACAGCCGCCTGACGCGACTGGAGCTGGAAGACGAAAACGACAAACTGACCACCTCCGTCTGGGTCGATCTGATCGAGCCGGAAGAGGGCGAACGTGACCGGGTGCAGACCGAGCTGGGCCAGAGCCTGGCAACACGGCCAGAGCTGGAAGATATCGAGGCCTCGGCACGCTTCTTCGAAGATGAAGATGGTCTGCATATCCACTCCTTCTTCTTCTATGAAGATGCTGACGATCACGCCGGTAACTCCACCGTGGCATTCACCATTCGTGAAGGCCGCCTCTACACGCTGCGTGAACGTGAGCTGCCCGCTTTCCGCCTCTATCGCATGCGTGCCCGTAACCAGACCCTGATCGACGGCAACGCCTTTGAGCTGCTGCTGGACCTGTTTGAAACCAAAATCGAACAGCTGGCGGATGAAATCGAGAACATCTACAGCGCGCTGGAGAAACTCAGCCGGGTGATCATGGAAGGTCAGCAGGGCGAAGAGTACGATCAGGCGCTGTCACGCTTAGCGGAACTGGAAGATATCGGCTGGAAGGTGCGTCTCTGCCTGATGGATACTCAGCGCGCCCTGAACTTCCTGGTGCGTAAAGCGCGCTTACCGGGTAATCAGCTGGAGCAGGCGCGGGAAATTCTGCGCGATATCGAATCGCTGCTGCCACATAACGAATCGCTGTTCCAGAAGGTCAACTTCCTGATGCAGGCGGCGATGGGCTTTATCAATATCGAACAGAACCGCATCATCAAGATCTTCTCGGTGGTCTCGGTAGTGTTTCTGCCGCCGACGCTGGTCGCTTCCAGCTACGGGATGAACTTCGAGTTTATGCCGGAACTGAAGTGGAGCTTCGGTTATCCCGCGGCTATCGGCCTGATGATTCTGGCCGGACTGGCGCCGTATCTCTACTTCAAACGTAAAAACTGGCTTTAGAAAAGCAACGGGCCATCTGAGATGGCCCGTTCTGCTGGCTCCCGTCCCGATTTCTGCGTACTCTGACCCTCCTGTTTTTACAAAAAATTAACTTCTTATGGACGCTTTTTCGTTACGCACGCAGTGGACGCTGCTGCTGCTGATTTCCGTATTGCTAGGTGCGGTGCTGCACTATTTTCACGTGCCTGCCGCGCTGCTACTGGGACCGATGATAGTGGGTGTGGTGATGGGCCTGTCGGGTGCCACACTGCGGATTGATAAACGATTCTTCCTGCTTGCCCAGGCGGTGCTGGGTTGCATGATTGCCCAGAGCCTCTCGCCTTCGATTCTGACACCGCTGATTCAGGACTGGCCGATCGTGCTGGCGGTGCTGCTGCTGACGCTGGCGGCCAGCGGCCTGTCCGGTTTTCTGCTGGTGCGCTTCAGTCATCTGCCTGGCCCGACCGGCGCATGGGGCTCGTCACCGGGCGGTGCTTCGGCAATGGTAGCGATGGCGGGGGACTTCGGCGCTGATGTACGGCTGGTGGCGTTTATGCAGTATCTGCGGGTGCTGTTTGTCGCCTCGGCCGCCGCGCTGGTCGCGCGTATCGGGCTGGGCGATGAAGCGCACAGCATCTCGCTGCTCTGGTTTCCCGCGCTGAATTATGGCTTTGCCATTACGCTGGTGGTGATGCTGACGGGCGCGTGGCTGGGCACACGACTGCGCATTCCCTCTGGCGCATTACTGCTGCCCGCGCTGGCGGGTGCGGTACTGAACAGCAGCGAAATCGCAGTGCTACAGGTGCCGGAATGGCTGCTGGCCGTAGCCTATGCGCTGATTGGCTGGAGCGTGGGTTTACGTTTTACCCGCCCGATTTTTCTGCTGGCACTGCGCACGCTGCCGCAGATGCTGGCGTCAATCTTCGGGCTGATGCTGTTATGTGGCGGGCTGGCGTGGATACTGACGCGCATGCTGGATATCGATCTGATGACGGCCTATCTCGCCACCAGTCCAGGCGGGCTGGACACGGTGGCGATTATTGCTGCGGGAACTCAGGTCAACATGGCATTTGTGATGGCGATGCAGACGTTGCGCCTGTTCACTATTCTGCTGACCGGCCCGGCTTTAGCGCGCTTTATTTCACGCTATGCGCGCGCGGGAACGGAATGAAAACACCACCGCATCGCAGACAAACACCAGCAGCGCCAGCCAGATGAAGCCAAAGGTCACCATCTTGTCTGGTGTGATGGTTTCGCCATAAAACACCACCGCCAGCACAAACATCAGCGTCGGGCCGAGGTACTGAAAGAAACCGACCGTTGAGAGGCGCAGCCGGCTGCAGGCCGCCGCAAACAGCATCAGTGGAATGGTGGTCACAATGCCGGCCGCGATCAGCTTCAGGTTAAGACTTAGCGGGTTAGCGGACAGATGACTGGTGGCGCTGTCGGCAAAGCCAAACAGATAAATGGCTGCCAGCGGAAACAGCCACAGGGTCTCAATCAGCATGCCGCTCTGCGCATCGACCTGAATCTTTTTGCGCATCAGACCATAAACGGCAAAGCTCAGGGCCAGCCCCAGCGCGATAACCGGCAACGATCCAAACTGCCACAGTTGCACCAGCACGCCAATGGTTGCCAGCAGCACGGCCAGCCATTGCAGACGACGAAAACGTTCGCGCAAAAACAGCATGCCGAACACCACGTTGATCAGCGGGTTAATAAAGTAGCCCAGGCTGGCTTCCAGCATATGCTGATTGTTGACCGCCCAGATAAACAGCAGCCAGTTGCTGCCGACAGTCACGGCCGTCAGCGCCAGCAACAGCACTTTTTTGGGCTGGCGCAATACGCTGCGAACGCCGGGCCAGCTGCGGCTCAGGGTAATCAGCAACAGCATAAAGAGTGCCGACCAGATCACCCGGTGCGTCATGATTTCTGTGGCGGGAACCTGTTTGACCAGCTTGAAATAGGCGGGCGCAATGCCCCAGATAAAGTAGGCGCCCAGTGCAAAGCCAACGCCCTGGCGGGTTTGTTGCGTATCCATATGCGATCCATTCAGTGGCGTGGTTAGCCGATAAGATAGGTGGCGGTAGCCGTGGCGATATAATCGCCCTGTTGATTGTGCAGTTCCACGCGCGCCACGGCGACTTTGTTGCCAGCGCGCAGCAGGCTGCTGGTGGCGGTGAAGCGCTCGCCGCGTCCGGGACGCAGATAGTCAACGCGCATGTCGATGGTGCCCATGCGTGACAGACGCTGACGCAGATCCGCTTCGCTGATGCTCTCCTGACGGGTTAACGCATTGCTGACGCAGACCATGCCCGCGGCCACATCGAGGACGGACGCGATAACACCACCGTGCAGAATCTGCTGCGCCTGATTGCCCACCAGCATGGATTTATTATTGAAGCTGATTTCAGCGTAGTCTGCGTCAAGACGCATCAGCTCCAGGCCTAACGCCTGATTAAACGGCATGTGATAAACAAAAATTTCGCCGACCAGCTGGCGAGCGTCCTGCGGTGTCAGCACGGGTGATGACATGATGATGTGTCCTGAAAAAATCGGGCCAGAGGGGCGCGGAACATGAATGAGTTGTGTATTCTATGCCGCCTGCGAGGGTGTTTCCAGTTTAAGAAATCAGCACTCATGCTCACTGCCATTTGCGTGTAGAATGGCCTGCTTTTTACAACACCCTTTCAGTTATTCTGATACGCAGCTGCTCACCGGAGAATTTTATGCGTAAGCATCGCGCCTTGCTGGCGGCAATGTTGATATTTCCTGCGCTGGCGCAGGCGGATGAAGCCCGGATTAAAGAGGTTCATGACGCGCCACAGGTTCAGGGTAGCATTATTGCTAACCTGCTGGAGAAGCACGACAACCCGTTTGTTCTCTATCCTTACGAGAACAACTATCTGCTCTACACCTATACCAGCGACCTCAATAAAGAGGCGATCTCATCCTATAACTGGGGAGAAAATGCCCGTAAAGATGAAGTGAAATTCCAGCTCAGTCTGGCATTTCCGTTATGGCGCGGTATTCTGGGCGACAACTCGGTGCTGGCAGCCTCTTATACCCAGCGTTCCTGGTGGCAGCTGTCGAATAGTGCTGAGTCATCACCTTTCCGTGAGACCAACTATGAGCCGCAGATTTTTCTCGGCTGGGCGACCGACTACTCGCTGGGTGGCTGGACGCTGCGTGATGTCGAACTGGGTCTGAATCACCAATCTAACGGACGAAGTGACCCGACCTCACGCAGCTGGAACCGTGTCTATGCGCGTCTGATGGCGGAGAACGGTAACTTCCTGGCGGAAATCAAACCCTGGTATCGCATCCCTGAAGGGGCGAGCAGCGATGATAATCCCGACATCACCAAATATATGGGTTACTACCGCACCCGGCTGGGCTATAAGCTCGGCGACAGTATCTTCAGCGTAGAGGGCAACTATAACTGGAACAGCGGTTATGGCGGCGCGACAATGGGCTGGAGCTACCCTATCAGCGAGCACGTCCGCTTCTATACTCAGGTGTTTAGCGGCTACGGTGAATCACTGATCGATTACAACCATCGCCAGACGCGTCTGGGTGTGGGTGTAACGCTTAACGACTTGTTCTAATCCCTAACGTAAGACAGGAATCGCGTGGCAACCTCGGCAGTTCTTAATCAGGAAGCGCTGGCTCAGCAGGTATTGCAGGATACCTTCGGCTACCAGCAGTTTCGTCCCGGTCAGCAGACGATCATTAATCAGGCGCTGAGCGGACGCGACTGTCTGGTGGTGATGCCCACCGGCGGCGGTAAATCGCTCTGTTATCAGATCCCGGCGCTGGTGCGCGAAGGGCTGACACTGGTGGTGTCGCCGCTGATCTCACTGATGAAAGATCAGGTCGATCAGCTGCTGGCGAACGGCGTGGCGGCAGCCTATCTCAATTCCACCATGACGCGCGATCAGCAGCAGACGGTGATGGCTGACTGCCGTACCGGCCGGGTTAAGCTGCTCTACATCGCCCCAGAACGCCTGATGATGGATAATTTCCTGGAAAGTCTGGCGCACTGGCAACCGGCGATGCTGGCGGTAGATGAGGCGCACTGTATTTCACAGTGGGGCCACGATTTCCGTCCGGAATATGGTGCACTCGGGAAGATGCGTCAGCGCTTCCCGGAATTACCGGTCATGGCATTGACGGCGACTGCGGACGAAACCACCCGCAACGACATCGTTAACCTGCTGCACATGCAGGATCCGCTGATTCAGATCAGCAGCTTTGACCGCCCCAATATTCGCTACACGCTGGTGGAAAAATTCAAACCCACCGATCAGCTGCTGCGCTACGTTCAGGATCAGCGCGGCAAATGCGGCATTATCTACTGCAATAGCCGGGCGAAGGTGGAAGACACCGCCGCGCGGCTGCAAAGCCGGGGTTTCAGCGTCGGGGCGTATCATGCCGGCATCGACAGCGAACAGCGTGCCCGCGTGCAGGAAGCGTTCCAGCGTGACGATCTGCAAATCGTAGTGGCGACCGTGGCTTTTGGCATGGGTATCAACAAGCCCAACGTCCGTTTTGTGGTCCACTTCGATATTCCGCGCAACATCGAGTCCTACTATCAGGAAACCGGACGAGCCGGACGTGATGGTCTGCCCGCCGAAGCGATGATGCTCTACGATCCGGCCGATATGGCCTGGCTGCGTAAATGCCTGGAAGAGAAAGTGCCGGGGCCCTTGCAGGATATTGAACGCCACAAGCTCAACGCCATGGGCGCGTTTGCTGAAGCACAGACCTGCCGCCGCCTGGTGCTGCTGAATTATTTTGGCGAGGGTCGCCAGCAGCCGTGCGACAACTGTGATATCTGCCTTGATCCGCCGAAACGGTATGACGGCCTGGTTGAAGCGCAAAAAGCGCTCTCCGGCATCTATCGCGTCGGCCAGCGGTTCGGCATGGGCTATATCGTTGAGGTCCTGCGCGGGTCCAACAACCAGCGCATCCGTGAACAGGGTCATGACAAACTGCCGGTTTATGGACTGGGCAAAGATCAGAGCCACGAACACTGGGTCAGCGTGTTACGTCAGTTAATCCATCTGGGGCTGGTGACGCAGAACATTGCTATGCACTCGGCATTACAACTCACCGAAGCAGCGCGGCCGGTGCTGCGCGGTGAAGTGCCACTGATGCTGGCGGTGCCGCGTTTAATCACCGCGAAAACAAAGAGCAGCGGTCCGGCGAAGTTTCACGGTGGTAACTACGATCGCAAACTGTTCGCTAAGCTGCGTAAGCTGCGAAAAGCGATCGCCGACGAAGAGAATATTCCGCCTTACGTGGTGTTCAATGACGCCACGCTGATAGAGATGGCAGAACAGATGCCGGTCAGCGCGTCCGAGATGCTTAGCGTCAACGGCGTGGGGCACCGCAAACTGGAGCGCTTTGGCAAACCCTTCCTGGTGATGATCAAAGAGCATCTTGATGATGAAGAGTAAAGGACACTAATCATGCTGATGTTATTCGCAACCGTGGCGCTGGTACATCTGGTGGCGCTGATGAGCCCCGGCCCTGATTTCTTTTTCGTATCGCAAACCGCCGCCAGCCGCTCGCGTAAAGAGGCGATGATGGGGGTACTGGGTATTACGCTGGGTATCGTTGTCTGGGCGGGCGTGGCGCTGATGGGCCTGCATCTGATCCTGGAAAAAATGGCGTGGCTGCATCAGATTATTATGGTCGGCGGTGGCCTCTATCTGCTCTGGATGGGCTGGCAGCTGATGCGCTCGGCGCGTCAGCGTCATAAGCAGCCGCAGCAGGATGAGCCGGTGGTAGAGCTGCCGAAACGCGGCATGAGCTTTCTCAAGGGCCTGCTGACCAACCTGTCGAATCCTAAAGCGATTATTTACTTCGGCAGCGTATTCTCGCTATTCGTCGGTGACGATGTCGGTTCAGCAGAGCGCTGGGGTCTGTTCCTGCTGATTGTTGGTGAAACCTTTGCGTGGTTTACGCTGGTGGCGGCTATCTTTGCGCTGCCGTGGATCCGCGCGAAGTATCAGCGGCTGGCGAAGTGGGTAGATGGTATGGCTGGCGTTCTGTTCGCCGGTTTTGGTATCCACCTGATTATTTCGCGTTAAGCCCTAATGCCGGAGAGCGTGCTGCGCATCCGGCAGTCATTTCACCTCCTGTTGCCTCTTTCTGAACTTCACCTGGGTGATGGCTATCACAATCCAGGCCTGCTGACGTCTTTCTGCTGTCATCGCTGACAAAAAGTCACCCTTCGTTAATTAATGAAACCATCACCTCCGGTATGGTCGTATCGACGGACTCTTTTTCATGGAGAGGATGATGCGAGTAAAACCCCTTTTACTATTGTTTATCGCGGCCTTTATCAGCGCCTGCGCTTCCCCTGATGCTGCCCATAATCGCGTCTCTGAAACGGCAGAAGTAGATAGCGTGTCGGCTATCCTGTCGCAGGCACGCCCGGCGTCAGAGCAGCCGCAGGGCGAAAGGATTAGCCAAATCTCTGCCGCGTTTCTCGGTACGCCTTATCAGGCGCATACGTTAACTGGTTCGATCAATACGCCGGAAGCGCTGGTGATCAATTTCAACGGAGTGGATTGTTTCACGCTGCTTGATTATGTCCAGGCGCTGAGCCGCAGCCATGACCGCGCCAGCTTTGAGGCTAGCCTGATTCGGACCCGCTACGCTGGCGGTGAGGTCAGCTTTCTGAAGCGCCGCCACTTCTTTTCCGACTGGTTCGCTGAGAACCCGCGCAATGCCGATGATGTCACCGGCACCCTCAGCCCGGATGCGGTGACGGTAGTGAAGCAGCTCAATCATCAGGCTCGTGGAAAAGAACAGGTGCCCGGTCTGGGTATCATTCCTCGCCGCATCACCTACATTCCGGCCCGGGCGATCACACCAAAGGTGCTGGCGCAGATCCAGACTGGCGATTACATCGGGGTTTACACCCCCGCGCAGGGGCTGGATGTCACGCATGCCGGAATTGCCGTCCGACATGATGGCCGGTTGTGGTTCAGGAACGCCTCATCACTGGCCGTTAATCGCAGGGTTGTCGATACGCCGTTCAGGGAATATATGCGGTCGAAGCCTGGCATGATTGTGTTGCGTGCGGTGCCACTGACTGCACCGTAGCAGCGGTAAGGAAGAAATTGCGCGCCGGATTCGGCGCGTCAGGTCTTAAGCGATTTTTCTGGCGCTGGCCAGCAGTGCGCCCACCGCCATAAACAGCCCACCGAAAATACGGTTCATCAACTTCATCTGTTTTGGCCCTTTAATCCAGCCAGCAATGCGCGTTGCCAGCGTGGCGTAGCCAATCATCACGATGATATCGACCACCACGGTGGTCACGCCCAGCACCAGATACTGCATAAACAGCGGCTGATGCGGCTGGATAAACTGCGGGAACAGCGCCGCCAGAAAAACGATACTTTTCGGGTTGGTGAGATTAACCAGCACGGCACGTTTGAACAGGCGACGACGCGGCATCGCTCTGGAGACCGCATCCAGATCGATGCCGCCTGCTGAGCGCCACTGCTGAATACCCAGCCAGACCAGATAGGCTGCACCGGCCCATTTCAGAATTTCAAACGCCAGCAGCGACTGCGAAAACAGCGCGCCCAGACCGATACCGACCAGCACGATGTGCAACGCCAGGCCGACCTGCAGACCAGAGATAGAGGCCACCGTGCCGCGATAGCCGTGGCTGATACCGGTACTCATGGTATTGATTGCGCCGGAACCGGGTGACAGGCTGAGAATTGTGGTAGTAAGCAGGTAGGTCAGCCACCATTCGATGGTCATGGGTCAGGCTCTCTTTAGTCGCGGATTTGTGACACAATACGCCAGAAATAAGCGCGGCGCTACGGCCTGCGCAGGGCGTTCAGGACTCTGTATCCGGTCATCAGGAGGGCGAATGAATCAACACAAAGCCAGCTGGCTGCGACGGGAAAAAGCCTTTGCTGCCTTCGCCACCGGGCCGCTGCTCGATTTCTGGCACCGTCGGGAGGAGCTTGAGTTTACCGGCGTCGGCAATCTGACGCTGCGTTATGTTCGCTTCACATCGCCGCAACACAAGCGTGTGATCCTGATTGTGCCGGGACGCATCGAGAGTTACATAAAATATCCTGAGCTGGCGTACGATCTGTTTCACTGCGGATTTGATGTGGTGATCCTGGACCATCGCGGTCAGGGGCGTTCCGATCGCCTGCTGGAAGATTCACACCGCGGTCACGTGGCAGAATTCACGCATTACGTTGACGATCTTGAAACGCTCTATCTGAAAGAGATCGTCAGCGGCCATTACCAGCAGCGCTATGCGCTGGCTCACTCAATGGGTGGCGCAATTTTAACGCTGTTTCTGGCGCGTCAGCCGCAGGCGTTTCATGCGGTCGCGCTGGTGGCACCGATGTTTGGCATCGCCTTACCGTTGCCCTCTTTTCTGGCTCATCGTATCCTGGACTGGGCGGAGAAACGTCCAGCCTTACGCGATGGCTATGCGCTCGGCACCGGACGCTGGCGCGCGCATCCGTTTGGCATTAACCGGCTGACCCATAGCGCCGAGCGTTACCGGCGTAACCTGCGTTTTTATGCGGACGATCCGGCGATTCGTGTGGGCGGACCGACCTACCATTGGGTACGCGAAGGCATCCATGCGGGGCGCAACATCATCAGTCAGGTGGATAAGATCACTACGCCGCTGCTGCTGTTACAGGCCAGCGACGATCGGGTGGTCGACAATCGTTCGCAGGACCTGTTTTGTGCCGCGATGGCGGCGGCGGGTCATCCGTGTGAAGGTAATCAGCCACGGGTGATCGATGGCGCGCGTCACGAGATCCTGTTTGAAAAAGATGAGATGCGTGCCGAAGCACTCAATGCAGTGGTCGACTTTTTTTCATCGCACCACTGACGTTATTTATCCGACCGGTAAAAACCGGCAGAACCAGATACCCGAGGTTTTCATGTATCACATCGTTGCATCCGATCTGGATGGCACGCTGCTTTCTCCCGAACATCGCCTGACCCCTTTTGCACGTGAAACGCTGCAGCAGCTGGTCGCTAAGAATATTCACTTTGTCTTCGCCACCGGCCGTCATCATATCGATGTCGGACAGATGCGCGACAGCCTGGCGATTCCGGCTTATATGATCACCTCGAACGGCGCGCGCGTGCACAACGCAGAGGGCGAGCTGGTGTTCAGTCATAATCTGGATGAGGATATCGCCAGCGACCTGTTTGGCCTGCAGTATCATCACAGCGATATTCTGACGCACGTTTACCGCGACGATGAGTGGTTTGTCAGCCGTTCAAGCCCGGCTGAGCAGGACTATTTCCGCGAGTCAGTGTTCAACTATCAGGTCTATGAGCCGGGCCTGCTGCCAACCAGCAACATCAGCAAGGTCTTTTTTACCTGCGAAAACCCTGAGCATCTGATCCCAATGGAGCAGGCGATTGAAGCGCGCTGGGGCGATCGGGTTAACGTCAGTTTCTCGCTGCCAACCTGCCTGGAAGTCATGGCGGGCGGCGTGTCGAAAGGACATGCGCTGGAAGCGGTCGCGAAAACGCTGGGTCACTCGCTGGAGAGCTGCATTGCCTTTGGCGACGGTATGAATGATGTGGAGATGCTGAGCATGGCGGGCAAGGGCTATATCATGCAGAACGCCCATCAGCGCTTAAAAGATACGCTGCCGGAGCTGGATGTGATTGGTTCGAATGCCGATGATGCGGTGCCGCAGACGCTGCGCACGCTCTATCTTGCTTAAACAGCCTGCGTTAAAAGGGCCGGATAAACGGCCCTTTTTATTGCCGTCAGGCCAGGGTCTTTTTGTGTTTGTGTTCGCTGACCATGGTCAGTAACAGCAGAATAACCGCCAGCACACAGCCCGCAATCATCACCATAAAGCCGCCGTCCCAGCCGAAGTAATCGACGGTGTAACCGACAATGGCGCTGGCCGCGACCGAGCCACCCAGGTAACCGAACAGGCCGGTAAAGCCCGCCGCCGTCCCAGCTGCTTTTTTCGGTGCCAGCTCCAGCGCATGCAGACCAATCAGCATCACCGGACCGTAGATCAGGAAGCCAATCACGATCATGCAGGCCATGTCGACGCCAGGATTGCCCGCCGGGTTGAGCCAGTAAATCACGGTCGCAATGGTCACCAGCGTCATAAAGAATACGCCGGTCGCACCGCGATTACCCCGGAACACTTTGTCCGACATCCAGCCACACAGCAGCGTTCCCGGAATCCCCGCGTATTCATAGAGGAAGTAGGCCCACGACGATTTATCCAGCGTGAAGTGTTTGACTTCGCGCAGATAGGTTGGTGACCAGTCGAGGATGCCGTAGCGCAGCAGATAGACAAAGACGTTGGCCAGCGCGATATACCACAGCAGCTTGTTCGGCAGCACATACTTCATGAAGATCTGTTTTGCCGTCAGCTCCTCTTCGTGGCTGGCATCATAGTCGGGCGGGTAGTCGTTTTTGTACTCTTCAATCGGCGGCAGGCCACAGGATTGCGGCGTGTCACGCATCAGTGCAAAGGCAATAATCGCAATGGCAATGGCACCAAACGCGGGCATATAGAGTGCCGCTTTCCAGTCGTTGAACCACGCCATGCCGAGCAGGAAGAGCAGTGGCGGAATACCACCGCCCACGTTATGCGCACAGTTCCAGACCGAAACGATCCTGCCGCGCTCCTTCTGCGACCACCAGTGAACCATGGTGCGCCCACAGGGTGGCCAGCCCATGCCCTGGAACCAGCCGCAGATAAACAGCAGTACGAACATCACCATGATGCTGGAGGTCGCCCAGGGGACGAATCCCATGATCAGCATCACTGCTGCGGCCAGAATCAGGCCAGCCGGTAAGAAGACGCGCGGGTTTGATCGATCAGAGACCGAGCCCATGATGAATTTTGAAAAGCCGTAGGCAATGGAGATGCCGGACAGGGCAAACCCGAGATCGCCACGTGAAAAACCCTGCTCGACCAGATAGGGCATGGCGAGTGCGAAGTTTTTTCTGACCAGGTAGTAGGCAGCATAACCAAAGAAGATCCCGATGAAAATTTGCCAGCGCAGACGACGGTAGAGCGGATCAACGTGATCCGCCGCCACCTGCGGCTGACGTGGTGCAGGTTTAAAAATGCTCAGCATCAGTGAGGCCCTCCAGGGCACATTATGGTTTTTCATTCCCGGCAGGTTGGAGCAGGAAAGTGCAGAACAAAATGGATGCAGAATGTTCCATTTCGCGCAAAGAATAGTGTTAGTTGCGCAACGTTACTGTGATGAATGACACATTTGTTACAGTTTTATTACAGTCAGGAGCGGAAGTGATCATCTGATGGATCATTTCGCGCATTTTATCTGGCTGAAAACCTATTATGTCGATTGATGTGTCAGGAAGTGTAAGCAGGCTATCCGGTCGGCTGTTTAATCGCCTGGATTATAATCAGATGTCAACCAGATTTCACAGCCTGACGGTGGCACATTGTTTACACTGTCGGCCTGTTAATTTCGGGGTCGTTGCCGTGTTTTTATTGATTATTACCACCATTCTGTGGGCCTTTTCGTTCAGCCTGATTGGCGAATACCTCGCCGGGCAGGTGGATAGCTGGTTCTCTGTGCTGATGCGGCTGGCGCTGGCTGCGCTGGTATTTTTGCCTTTCCTGCGCTGGCGGGGTTATCGCCCTTCGACGCTACTGCTGTATATGCTGGTGGGAATGCTGCAACTGGGCGTGATGTATCTGCTGAGCTTCGAAGCCTATCTCTACCTTAGCGTGTCAGAATTCCTGCTGTTTACGGTGATGACGCCGCTCTATGTGACGCTGATTTACGATCTGATCAGCCGTCGTCCGCTGCGCATCGGCTATATCTTCAGTGCGTTACTGGCGGTAGCGGGTGCGGCCATTATTCGCTATGACAAAGTCAGCGATCATTTCTGGTTTGGTCTGCTGTTAGTACAGCTGGCTAACATCTGCTTTGCGGCAGGCATGGTGGGCTATAAGCGTCTGCAGGAGACCCGACCCATGCCGCAGCACACGGCCTTCTCCTGGTTCTATCTGGGGGCGGTGTTGATTGCCGTCATCGCCTGGTGCGCCTGGGGCAACCCACAGAAGTTACCGACCACCTCATTGCAGTGGGGCATTCTGGTCTGGCTGGGCGTTGCGGCTTCCGGTCTCGGCTATTTTATGTGGAACTACGGTGCGACGCAGGTCGATGCCGGTACGCTGGGCATAATGAATAACATGCACGTGCCCGCCGGGCTGCTGGTGAATCTGGCTATCTGGCAGCAGAAACCGCACTGGCCGAGCTTTATTGCGGGCGCGCTGGTGATCTTCGCCTCGCTGTGGGTGCATAAGCGCTGGGTGGTGGGGCGCGGTGACCGGTCATAAGGTGAAAGGGGTGCGCTGCCACAGACCATAAACAGGCTTTGAAAAGTGGCTGTTGAATGGGTGCCGCCTCCCGGGCTGGGGCGTCCGATCGCGAAGCAATCTCACCTCCCTGTCGATCGGCCGGGCCATCCCTGGCCCGGACGCTTCGCTCTTCTGACGCGCCAGCCCATGAGGTGCGACAGCCTCATCGCTGTTAAATGCGTGGCTCAGCGCGAGCATGAAGGAGGGAATGGCGGGCTGAGAAGTAAAGCGTCCGCCGCATGGCTGGCCCGGTGCTGCTCTTGTCAAAGCCCTGATGAAGCGGGAGGGAAGGGGTAGCGCAGCTGAGGAGCAAAGCGTCCGAGCCAGGGATGGCGAGGCCGTACTGCATGGATGCAGGCTTTCTTTGCGATCAGATGCGCCACCTCTGACCACGCTGGGGTCAGAAGCGATCAGAAATTAAGCTGGCTTCTCACTCTTAGGGCGCTGAATCATCGCCAGCCCTTTCAGGAAGTTACGCAGAATCTGATCGCCGCACTCGCGGTAATTTTTATGATCGGGCTTGCGGAAAATCGCGCCGACTTCCGCCTGCGAAACGGTAAAGTTCACGCGTTTGAGCACGTCAGGGATATCGGTGGTTTTTAAATCGAAAGCGATACGCAGTTTTTTCATGAAGATGTTGTTCGTCATCTTGCGTTCAATCGACGGTGCAGGCGCATCTTCACTCTTGCCGCGACGGTAAAAGATCAGGCCATTCAGGAAATAACCCATCAGCACATCGGGGCAGGGACGGAACGCCGCATCGTCATCTTTTTTCAGCCACGCCTGAATATCTGTCTGCGGCACGTCACATTCTGCCAGCGCAAAAATCTCCACCATTTTGGCATCGCTCAGGTTGAGCATGTAGCGCACGCTGCGCAGAATATCGTTGTTAGTCATGGTGAGATCTTCTCATGGTCAGTCGACAGGCTGCGCATTATAGGGGATTTTGCCCGCGTTCGCGCAGGTTTGTGCTGGCCGGATTACCGTTGCAACACCGTACCGGGCAGCGCGGCATCGCGCACAAAAGGCAGATGCTCACAGGCGTGCTGACGGGCAAAACGGATAAACGCCTCCAGCACCGGCTGACGCTGCTCACCTTCACGCACGGCGGCATAAAGACGGCTCCACAGACCCTCACCCAGCGTGCGCGTGACGACCAGACCCTGCTTCTCAAAACTCTCCACCACCCAGTGCGGCAGTGCGGCAATCCCCATCCGTGCCGACACCATCTGAATCATCAGCAGGGTGTTATCCACACTTTTCAGGGCCGGACTGACGCCAGCGGGCTGCAGGAAGTGACGCCAGATATCCAGACGCTGACGCTGCACCGGATAGATCATCAGCACTTCATCGGCTAAATCTTCTGGCGAAATCTGCTCAACCTGCGCCAGCGGATGATCCGTCGCCAGCACCAGCCGCACTTCATAATCAAACATCGGCGAGTAGAACAGGCCCGAGCGCGCCAGGATATCGGAGGTCAGCACCACATCCAGCTCACCCTGTTGCAGGGCGGGCTGGGGATCAAAGGTCACACCCGATTTAAAATCCATCACCACCTGCGGCCAGCTCTGCCGGAATTTATCCAGCGCGGGCGTCAGCCACTGAATGCAGCTGTGACACTCAATCGCTACCCGCAGCGTGGTCTGATGCGGCTCATGGCAGGCCTGCAACGCCTGCTGAATCTGCGGTAGCACCTGTTCCGCCAGCTGCAGCAGAATATCGCCCTGCGGCGTAAAGCGCAGTGGCTGACTTTTACGCACGAACAGGCGGAATCCCAGCCGCTGCTCCAGATCGCTGAACTGGTGAGACAACGCCGATTGCGTCTGATGAAGCTGGGCCGCCGCCGCCGCCAGCGATCCGGTATTGCGCAGAGCCTGAAGCGTCCGCAGGTGCTTGAGTTCGATCATGAGAGTCCTTCACATCGAAAATGAACATATTGCGCTTGAGCAACATACAGTACCCGCAGAGTATAGCAGTGTAAACATCTGGACGGCTAAACATCTTTGGCTGCCCATTTAAGCCAAAGTGAAAGATTATCTGGAGAACAGCATATGACTATCCTGAACCATACCCTCGGCTTTCCCCGAATTGGCCTGCGCCGTGAACTGAAAAAAGCTCTGGAGAGTTACTGGGCGGGCGACAGCACGCAGCAGGCTTTACTGGCAACGGGCCGAGAGCTGCGCGCCCGACACTGGCAACAACAGAAAGAGGCGGGGGTCGATCTGCTGCCAGTCGGCGATTTCGCCTGGTATGATCATGTGCTGACCACCAGCCTGATGCTGGGCAACGTGCCCGCGCGTCATCAGAACAAAGAAGGGACCGTTGATCTCGACACGCTGTTTCGTCTGGGGCGCGGTCGTGCGCCGACTGGCGAGCCTGCGGCGGCGGCAGAAATGACGAAATGGTTTAACACCAACTATCACTACATGGTGCCGGAATTTACTCAGGACCAGACCTTTAAACTGACCTGGACTCAGCTACTGGATGAAGTGGATGAGGCGCTGGCGCTGGGCCACAACATCAAACCGGTGCTGCTGGGACCGGTGACGTATCTGTGGCTGGGTAAAGTTAAAGGTGAGCCGTTTGAACGTCTGTCGCTGCTGGAAAGGATTCTGCCAGTCTACCGGCAGGTGCTGGCAGAACTGGCGAAGCGCGGCATCGAATGGGTTCAGATCGATGAACCCGCCCTGGCGCTGGAGCTGCCGCAGACGTGGCGCGATGCGTTTAAACCGGCGTATGACGCCCTGCAGGGGCACAGTAAGCTGCTGCTGACCACCTATTTTGACAGCATCGGCCAGAACCTTGATGTCATTCGTAAGCTGCCGGTGCAAGGCCTGCATGTCGATCTGGTCCATGGCCACGATGATATTGAGCAACTGAATCAGCAACTGCCCGCCAGCTGGCTGCTGTCGCTGGGCGTGATTAACGGTCGTAACGTCTGGCGAGCCTATCTGAGCCGCTGGTTCAGCCGTCTGCAACCGCTGATCACTCAGCGTGAACAGGTATGGATTGGCTCTTCCTGCTCTCTGCTGCACAGTCCGATCGATCTGAGTGTGGAGACCCGGCTGGATGATGAGGTCAAAAGCTGGTTCGCCTTTGCGCTGCAGAAATGTGCTGAGCTTTCACTGCTGAGTCAGGCACTGAATAACAATGATGCGACGCTGCTGGACGCCTGGAGCGCACCGGTACGTGCCCGTGCTCACTCCCACCGCGTGCATAATGCGGCGGTGGGACAGCGGCTGCAGGCCATTACGCCGCAGCACAGTGAACGCCAGAACGCCTACCCGGTGCGGGCAGCGCTGCAGCGTCAGCGTTTCAATCTGCCCGCGTGGCCCACTACCACCATCGGCTCATTTCCGCAGACCACTGAAATTCGCGGCCTGCGCCTCGACTTTAAACAGGGCCGTCTCGACAGCAATCATTACCGCACCGGCATCGCGGAGCACATCAGACAGGCGATTACCGAACAGGAGCGGCTGGGACTGGATGTGCTGGTACACGGTGAAGCGGAACGTAACGACATGGTTGAGTACTTCGGCGAGCATCTGGAGGGATTTGTCTTTACCCAGAATGGCTGGGTGCAGAGCTACGGTTCCCGCTGTGTGAAACCGCCTGTGATCATCGGCGATGTCAGTCGCCCAGAGGCGATTACCGTTGAGTGGGCGAAGTATGCGCTGTCGCTGACCGACAAGCCGGTAAAAGGAATGCTGACCGGCCCGGTGACGATTCTGTGCTGGTCATTCCCGCGTGAAGATGTATCACGGGAAACCATCGCGAAGCAGATCGCGCTGGCGCTGCGTGATGAGGTGGAAGATCTGGAGAAAGCAGGCATTGGTATTATTCAGATCGATGAACCTGCCCTGCGTGAAGGTCTGCCACTGCATCAGTCTGAGTGGGCGGACTATCTGAAATGGGCGGTGGAGGCGTTCCGGCTGAATGCGGCGGTGGCGCGGGATGAAACCCAGATTCATACGCATATGTGTTACTGCGAGTTTAACGACATCATGGACGCCATCGCGGCGCTGGATGCGGATGTGATCACGATTGAAACCTCACGGTCTGACATGGACTTACTGGAGTCGTTCGAACACTTCGACTACCCGAATGAAATCGGCCCCGGCGTCTATGACATTCACTCGCCTAATGTTCCCAGCGTGGCGTGGATAGAGGCACTGTTGCTGAAGGCGGCGAAACGGATTCCGGAAGCGCGGTTGTGGGTGAACCCGGACTGCGGTCTGAAAACGCGTGGCTGGACGGAGACGCGTCAGGCGCTGGCGAATATGGTGACGGCGGCAAAGAAACTGCGTGGTGAGACGGCGTAGGAAAGGGACCGGGTGGCAAAAACAGGGGCGCAGAAGCGCCCCTTGTTCATTTATTTTGCTGCAACGCCATACTGCCTGAACCAGGCCAGCATCCGCTGCCAGCCATCATTGGCTGATTCAGCATTGTAGCTCGGGCGGTAGTCAGCATTAAACGCATGTCCCGCCTCGGGATAGACGATGATCTCGGCGGTCGCATTAGCGGCATGCAGCGCCTGACGCATCTGCTCGACGCTCTCCAATGGAATACCGTCATCCTGACCACCATACAAACCTAAAACCGGCGCACTCAAATCGACCGCAACATCAATTGGATGCTTCTGTTGCTTCAGCGTGCGCTCACCGATTAATCGTCCATACCAGGCAACCGCGGCGCGTAGCTGTGGGTTATGCGCGGCGTAGAGCCAGGTAATGCGGCCACCCCAGCAAAAACCGGTGATGCCCATGCGACGGATATCACCGCCGTTACGTGCTGCCCAGTTAGCGGCATGATCGAGATCGGCCAGCACCTGCGTATCCGGCACTTTGCTGACCAGTTCGCTGAACAGGGTCGGGATATCGTTATACTCAGTCGGGTCGCCTTCGCGGAAATAGAGCTCAGGTGCAATCGCCAGATAGCCTTCCAGTGCCAGACGACGGCAGATGTCCCGGATGTGTTCATGGACGCCAAAGATCTCCTGCACTACCAGCACCACAGGCAATGGGCCTTCCGCTGAGTGCGGTTTTGCAAAAAACGCTGGCATGTTTTCGCCCTGGCTGGGCACTGAGGTTTCACCTGAGTGAATTGCCGGGCTTTCGGTAATAATGGTGGTAGAGGCGGTGGGCTGCACGGCAGGGGCAAAGCCGCCCGTCGCCGGTTTTTGTGCCATAGTGTCACTGGGTTTCATTATTCTCTCCGTGCAAGCATTTGCGCAATCACGTAACTATAGCCTGGCCGTAAAGCGTCTGCGTCCAGGTGTCGGGTAACAGAATCAGCAACGAATAAAATCATCCACCTCTTTAACACTGCGCCGACCCTGACACAGCCTCGCTAAGGGCTATCCGGAAGAATAAGACGTAATTGTGTGATTAAAATCACATTTAATCTTCCGTGAAATGTAACTTTCATTTTCTTAAGTGAATGTTGTCACATATTTATCGGGCGTGCTGGCGTAGAGTGACGCGCTACCTTCCCTTAACAGGAGTCTGAAAATGACACAGTCTGACGTTTTCCATCTTGGCCTGACAAAAGCCGATCTGCAGGGCGCGACCCTGGCGATTGTGCCGGGCGACCCGGAGCGTGTGAAGAAAATTGCCGGATTGATGGAAGATGCCACGCATCTCGCCTCACACCGTGAATTTACCTCCTGGCTGGCAAAACTTGATGGTAAGCCGGTCGTGGTCTGCTCAACGGGCATCGGCGGTCCTTCTACATCGATTGCGGTCGAAGAGCTGGCGCAGCTTGGCGTGCGTACCTTCCTGCGTGTCGGTACCACAGGTGCTATCCAGCCACACATCAACGTCGGCGATGTGCTGGTGACCACCGCGTCCGTTCGCCTGGACGGAGCAAGCCTGCATTTTGCCCCGATGGAATTCCCGGCTGTCGCTGACTTCGCCTGCACCACCGCACTGGTTGCCGCCGCTGAAGCCTGTGGCGCGAAAACCCACATTGGCATCACCGCCTCTTCTGACACCTTCTATCCGGGCCAGGAGCGCTACGACACCGTTTCAGGCCGCGTCGTCAGTCGCTTCAAAGGATCGATGAAAGAGTGGCAGGAGATGGGCGTTCTCAACTATGAGATGGAATCTGCAACGCTGTTAACCATGTGTGCCAGCCAGGGTCTGCGGGCCGGCATGGTCGCGGGCGTGATTGTGAACCGTACTCAGAAAGAGATTCCGGATGCGGTCACCATGAAGCAGACAGAAAGTGACGCAGTGAAGATTGTGGTCGAAGCGGCGCGTCGTTTATTATAACGCCTGCGTCTGGCAGCAGGTTTTTTGTCCAGACTCAAAACCTGTTGCCGGTAGTTAACGGCGCGTAACATCAGTGAAATCTGAGAGTTTTTATGCGCAATACGATTCCTGTCCGACGTCCTGTCCCTGGTGCTAATCCTGCGGCAATCAATGCCCGGCTGGAACGCAGTGCCGAACGTTTTCGCGCTGCCATGCAGCAGGGTGACCACGCGCTGGCTGCCCGGTGCTGCGAAGAAGTCTTGCGCTCAATGCCCAATCAGATGCAGGTGCTGAGCGACTACGCGCTCTGCCTGCTGCGTCTGGGTCAGTACAATAAATCGTACAAAATCTACCAGAAGATTTATCAGTCACCGCCCGCGGTGCAGGCCACGGCCTCTGAAACCTGGCTGGATGGCTTAACCGAAGTGTGCGGCTGGCTGGGCAAAAAGGAAGAGGTGGCACGTTTCGGTCTGGCGTCGCTGATGCGCTCTGATGCGCGTTTCAGTCAGGGACAACGTGCCGCGTTTCCTGCTTCGCAACCTGAGCCTGTCGATCTCAGCCAGCCACATCAGAATGTCATCGCTTTCTGCCTGTATGGCGATCAGCCACGCTATTGCGAAACGCTGATTAAAAACGTTGAGGTGGCGCCTGAGTTCTATCCCGGCTGGGTTTGCCGCATCTACCTTGATGACAGCGTGCCGCAGCATGTCTGGCAGCGCCTGAACCAGCCACACGTCCAGCTGGTCGATATGTCTCACGAGAAAACGCTGTTTCCGACCCTGTGGCGTTTTCTGGTGCTCGATGATCCGACGGTGAAGCGCTTTATCGTGCGCGATGCCGACTCGCTGCTTTCGGAGCGCGAAGCGGCGGCGGTTAACGCCTGGCTGGCGTCGCCTTACTGGTTCCACCATATGCGCGACTACTTCTCTCATACCGAACTGCTGCTGGCGGGAATGTGGGGCGGCTGTCACGGCGTCTTTCACAACGTGGAGCAGGCGATGCGTGATTTCATTGCCCGGTATCAGGGCAGTCAGCGCTTCACCGATCAATATTTCCTCAAAGTGGCGTTATGGCCGACAGTGCGTGAAAACCTCCTGAGCCATGATGAGCTGTTCAGTTTTCACCAGGCCCAGCCGTGGCCTGATCATGCGCCCGTGCGCTGGCAGACGCCGCATTTCCACGTTGGCAGCAATGCCGGCTTTGCCAGTATGACCGGTAAATCCAGCGCCACTGAGGGCAGCAGACAGCGCGTTGCGATCACCTCCGGCGAGACAACCTGGCATTATCTGGCGCAGGTCAAAAACGGCGAGTGGCTATTACCGATGCCATTCTTCCTGATTGATGAGTGGCAGGCTGGAAAGCTGACGGTAGCGGCCCTGTAAGGCGCTGAATGCCGGTAAATTTATCTGGACATTCATACAGTGCGACTCTACCTTTTTCCTCAGCAGCCTGAGTCGCGGGGAAATCATGGATCAGCACATCATTATCAGCGCCTGTCTGGCGCTGGCCGGGTTGGGGATTGGCTGGATGCTGGCACAGTTACGTGCCGGCCATCAGGTCGCCAGTTTTCAGACCGAGCGCCGTCTGCAGGAAGAGGCGCAACAGCGCCAGCAGCAGCAAATCGAACAGCTTCAGCAGCAGACGCAGCAGCGTGAGCAGGAGCTGCGTCAGCTTCATGGCGCGCTGAGCGGGGCGAATGAGCGCCTGCAACAGCTCGATTACTGGCGCAATGAAAGTGAACAGCTTAATCGTGAACTGCGTAATCAGCTGGAGGTGAACAGCGCGCAGGAAGCAGAGCTGCGCGAAGTGACTATCCGCCTTGAAGAGACCCGTTTTGCCGCTGAAGAGAAACAGCGCCTGCTGACCAACAGCGAACAACGCCTGAGCGCCCAGTTTGAAAACCTCGCCAACCGTATTTTCGAAAACAGTGGCCGTCGCGTCGATGAACAGAACCGCCAGAGTCTGGACGGGCTGATTGGCCCGCTGCGTGAACAGCTGGATGGTTTCCGCCGTCAGGTGCATGAAAGCTTTGGCGCAGAGGCACGTGAACGGCACACACTGACTCATGAAATCCGGCAGTTACAGCAGCTGAATGCGCAGATGGCGCAGGAGGCGCTTAACCTGACCAAAGCGCTCAAGGGCGACAATAAAATCCAGGGTAACTGGGGTGAAGTGGTGCTGAGCCGGGTACTGGAAGCCTCCGGGCTGCGTGAAGGCTACGAATATGAAACTCAGGTCAGCATCCAGTCAGAACAGCAGGGCAGGATGCAGCCGGATGTCATTGTGCGTCTGCCGCAGGGCAAAGATGTGGTGGTGGATGCCAAAATGACGCTGGTGGCCTATGAGCGCTACTTCAATGCGGATGATGAGATCGAACGTGAGCAGGCGATCCAGGAGCATGTCAGCGCGATGCGAGCGCACATTCGCCTGCTGGGACGAAAAGATTATCAACAATTGCCCGGTTTACGGTCACTGGATTATGTGTTGATGTTCATTCCGGTCGAGCCGGCTTTTTTGCTGGCGATTGACCGTCAGCCTGAGCTGATTGGCGAGGCGCTGCAGCAGAACATCATGCTGGTCAGTCCCACCACGCTGCTGGTGGCGCTGCGTACCATTAACAATCTCTGGCGCTACGAGCATCAGAGCCGCAATGCGCAGCGTATTGCTGACCGGGCCACGCGCCTCTATGACAAGATGCGACTGTTTGTCGATGACATGAGTGGCATTGGTCACAGCCTGGATAAGGCGCAGAACAGCTATCGCGAGGCGATGAAAAAGCTGGCAGAAGGGCGCGGCAACCTGATTGCGCAGACGGAAGGATTTCGTGCGCTGGGCGTGGAGATCAAACGACCCATCAATCCCCAGCTGGCCGAGCGGGCCATGCAGGAAAACCGGGCGGCTGACGACGCAGATGACGACAGGGATGCGGATGAAAGTGAGAGTCGTGTGAGACGCCTCCACGAATAGTATGGGCGCAGCGTGCCTGACTTCCGTGACTCTGATACACTTCGGGAAGTATTGTTTGTGGAGCAGGTAAAACCGATGGCAGATGAATCACAGCAGGAAACTACCCATTTTGGCTTTCAGACGGTCGCCAAAAGCGAAAAAGCTGACAAAGTCGCGGATGTGTTTCACTCCGTAGCAGCAAAATATGACCTGATGAACGATTTGATGTCGTTTGGCGTCCATCGTATCTGGAAGCGTTTTACCATTGACAGCAGCGGCGTACGTCGCGGTCAGCGCGTGTTAGATCTGGCGGGTGGTACCGGCGATCTCACCGCCAAATTCTCTCGCCTGGTGGGCGAAACCGGTCAGGTTGTCCTGGCGGATATCAACAGCTCCATGCTGAAGATGGGCCGCGAAAAACTGCGCAATCAGGGCGTGGTGGGCAACGTAAGTTACGTCCAGGCCAACGCAGAAGCGCTGCCTTTCCCCGATAACTATTTCGACTGCATCACCATCTCTTTTGGTCTGCGCAACGTCACGGAAAAAGAGAAGGCGCTGGCCTCCATGTTCCGTGTCCTTAAGCCGGGCGGACGCCTGCTGGTGCTGGAGTTCTCTAAGCCTGTTCTGGATCCGCTGAGCAAAGCGTATGACGCTTACTCGTTCCACATTCTGCCGCGCATCGGACAGCTGGTAGCGCAGGATGCAGAGAGCTATCGCTATCTGGCCGAATCAATCCGCATGCATCCCGATCAGGAGACCCTGAAAGCGATGATGAACGATGTCGGTTTTGAAAATACCACTTACTCCAATATGACCGGCGGCATTGTCGCGCTGCATCGTGGATTTAAGTTCTGAGTGAGATGGTAATGAACCTGACGCCCTTGATTACCGCGGGTCTGGAAACGGCGCTGAACCGTATTCTCTATCGCGATCGTGGCCTGAAAGCGGCGCGGCAACGCCTGAATGGCAAAGTGCTGACGCTGCGCCTGAGTGAGTTTTCGCATCCGCTGGTGCTGGTTTTCAGTGAGCAGCAGCTCGACGTATTAGCGGACTGGCAGGATCGCAGTGACTGCACGGTGATCACCTCGCTGAAAACGCTGCCTAAGCTGCGCGATCGCCAGCAGCTGACGCCGCTGATCCGCAGCGGTGAGCTGCAGGTTGAAGGTGACCTGCAGGTGGTGCAGCAGTTCTCCGCGCTGATGGATCTGGCTGAGCTGGATCCGGCCGAATATCTGGCTCCCTGGGTCGGCGATATCGCCGCTCAGGGTATCAGTCAGCGCTCACAACAGGCATTCCGCTTTTTCAAAGGTGAAGTGCAGCGTCGCCAGGATTATCTCGGACAGGCCATTACCGAAGAGTGGCGTGTTGCGCCTGGCTCGCTGGAGTTAGCCTGGTTTTCTGAGGAGGTCGACGCGATGGAACGTTCGCTTGAGGCGCTTGATGCGCGTCTGGCGCAGCTGGAGGCAAAATGAGTTTTGGAGAGATCCGCCGTTTATATCTGATCATTAAGGTCTTTCTGACCTATGGCCTTGATGAACTGATCCCTCAGACACGCCTCACTTTCCTGTTTCGCCTGTGGCGTCGCTCTGTTTTCTGGATCCCGAATCTGTATAAGCATGAACCGATTGGCGCACGCATGCGCATGGCGATGGAGCAACTTGGGCCGGTCTGGATCAAGTTTGGCCAGATGCTGTCGACGCGTCGCGATCTTTTCCCGCCGCTGATCGCCGATCAACTGGCAATCCTGCAGGACCGCGTTGCGCCGTTCGATGGCGTCAAAGCCAAAGCGCAGATTGAAGCCTCAATGGGCGCGCCGATTGAAACCTGGTTTGATGATTTTGATATCAAGCCACTGGCGTCGGCTTCCATTGCGCAGGTACACACCGCCACACTGAAATCGACCGGTAAGAAAGTGGTCATCAAGGTGATTCGCCCCGATATTTTGCCGGTCATCAGAGCGGACATGAAGCTTATCTATCGGCTGGCTCGCTGGGTTCCGCGTCTGCTGCCGGATGGCCGTCGTCTGCGTCCGGTCGAGGTGGTGCGCGATTATGAGAAAACCCTGCTTGATGAACTGAATCTGTTACGCGAAGCCGCCAACGCCATTCAGCTGCGCCGGAACTTTGAAGATAGCCGCATGCTCTATGTGCCGGAAGTCTATTCAGATTACTGCAGCGAAACCATGATGGTGATGGAGCGCATCTACGGCATTCCGATTTCTGACGTAGCGACGCTGGAGCGTCATGGTGTGAACATGAAGCTGCTGGCAGAGCGTGGCGTGCAGGTCTTCTTCACCCAGGTTTTCCGCGACAGCTTCTTCCATGCGGATATGCATCCGGGCAACATTTTTGTCAGCTATGAGCATCCGGAAGATCCGCAATATATCGGCATCGACTGCGGTATCGTGGGTTCGCTGAACAAAGAAGATAAGCGTTATCTGGCAGAAAACTTCATCGCCTTCTTCAACCGTGACTACCGTAAGGTCGCGGAGCTGCACGTTGACTCAGGCTGGGTGCCGCCCGATACCAACGTTGAAGATTTCGAGTTTGCGATCCGTACGGTCTGTGAGCCGATTTTCGAAAAACCGCTGGCTGAGATCTCCTTCGGCCATGTGCTGCTGAATCTGTTTAACACCGCACGCCGCTTCAATATGGAAGTGCAGCCGCAACTGGTATTACTGCAAAAAACGCTGCTCTATGTGGAAGGGATTGGCCGTCAGCTCTATCCGCAGCTCGACCTGTGGAAGACGGCTAAGCCGTTCCTGGAAGACTGGATTAAGGATCAGGTCGGTTTGCCCGCTATTATTCGTGCGGTCAAAGAGAAAGCGCCATTCTGGGCTGAAAAGTTACCTGAGTTGCCAGAACTCTTTTACGACAGCATGCGCCAGCACAAACTCTTACGGCACAGCGTCGATAAGTTAGTGGGCGACATGAACGCGCAACGCGTCCGTCATCATCAGGCGCGATACCTGTTTGGCGTCGGTGCAACGTTGCTGTTAAGTGGAACGGCGGTGCTGCTCACCCGACCGGACTGGGACTTCTTCCCGGCGGTGCTGATGGCAGCGGGAATCGTCTCCTGGTTAATCGGCTGGCGTAAGACAAACTGATTGTCACGTCTGTTTAAAAAAAGGTAATGTCGCTGGCTAAAGTCCGGTTAAAAAGGGCACTCTGTCCTGCATTACCTTATCGTTTTCACAGAATATTAGAGGCTATCTCATGGGCGGTATCAGTATCTGGCAATTGTTAATCATTGCCGTGATTGTTGTTCTTCTGTTCGGTACCAACAAATTACGTAATCTGGGTTCAGATTTAGGTTCTTCGATTCGTGGCTTCAAAAAAGCCATGAGTGACGAGGATGACAAAAAGGATCAGCCGAAAGAGCAGGACGCTGACTTCGCGGCCAAAACACTGGCGGACAAACAGCAAACGTCGGCTAACAAAGAAGAAGCCAAGAACGACAAGCAGGTGTAAACCGTGTTCGATATTGGTTTTAGTGAGCTGGTATTGGTGTTCGTTATCGGGCTGATTGTTCTCGGCCCGCAACGTTTACCGGTTGCGGTGAAAACCGTGGTCGGCTGGATCAGGGCGATTCGCTCGCTGGCAGCCAATGTACAACATGAACTGGCGCAGGAGCTCAAGCTGCAGGAGTTGCAGGAGAGCCTGAAAAAGGTGGAAGAAGCGGGCCGCGGTACGCTCTCCCCTGAGCTGAAAGAGTCGATGGAAGAGCTGCGTAAAACCGCGGATTCAATGAAACGCTCGGTCAGTCAGAGTATCGACATTGAAAAAGAGGAAGATGAGGCGAACACCATTCATTCGGCTCAGCACAGGCATGTACCTCAGGCGGCTTCTGAGACGGTGCCGGCATCTGAACCTGGCCCGGTTGAGCCTTCGGCAACGCCGGCTAGCGCAGAACATCAGGCCAGTGCCCCGGCCCAGGCTCCCGCTGCGGTTTCAGATTCAGGTCCGGCCGTGCAACCTTCTGCGGCACCTGCCGCAGTCGCCACGGCTCCGGCACAGGCTCCATCCGCTACAGCTGTGCAATCCTCTGCCGCACCTGCCGCTGTGGCCAGCGCTCCGGCACAGGCGCCTGCGAGTGATGTTGCCAGACCGGCAGATTCTGCGCGTAATCCCGCAGCCTCCCCTTCTGCAAGTGATGAACGATAATGGCCGTTGAAGATACCCAACCGCTCATCAGTCATCTGATTGAGCTGCGTAAGCGACTACTGAATTGCATTCTCGCTGTGTTAGCGATTTTCCTGGTGCTGGTTTACTTCGCCAATGACATCTATCAGCTGGTTGCGGCACCGCTGATCAGCCAGATGCCGGTTGGATCGAGCATGATCGCGACCGATGTGGCCTCACCGTTTTTCACCCCGATTAAGCTGACCATTATTGTGTCGGTGTTTCTTGCGGTGCCGGTGATCCTCTATCAGGTCTGGGCCTTTGTCGCCCCGGCGCTCTACCGGCATGAGCGTAAGCTGGTTATGCCGCTGCTCTTTTCCAGCACTTTCCTGTTCTATTTCGGCGTGGCCTTTGCCTATTTCGTGGTCTTCCCACTGGCATTTGGTTTTTTCACCAAGACCGCACCGATTGGCGTCACCGTCGCAACGGATATCTCTAAGTACCTCGATTTTGTCATGACGCTGTTTATGGCATTTGGCGTGGCGTTTGAAGTGCCGGTAGCGATTGTGTTGCTGTGCTGGACGGGGATCACCAGTCCGGAAGAGTTGAAGAAGAAGCGTCCTTATATTCTGGTGGGTGCCTTCGTGGTCGGGATGTTGCTCACACCGCCGGATGTTTTTTCCCAAACTTTGCTCGCTATTCCGATGTACTGCCTGTTTGAAGTCGGCGTATTCTTTTCCCGGTACTATGTGGGTAAAGGCCGACGCTTACAGGATGAGGAAGAGAACACCGACGCCTGATGCTGACAGCCTTACCCGCACTGGCGGGAAGCGTTCACTCCAAACCGCCCTGATGGGCGGTTTTTGTTTATAAACAGTGGGAAATATTATGTTTGATATCGGTGTAAACCTGACCAGCACGCAATTCGCCTCCGACCGGCAAAAGGTGGTTAAACGCGCGCGTGATGCGGGCGTCACCGGCATGCTTATTACCGGCACTAACGCGCTGGAGAGCCAGCAGGCTCAGCGACTGGCTGAAGCTCAACCCGGCTTCTGCTGGTCTACTGCGGGCGTTCATCCTCACCATGCCAGCGAATGGTCCACGGAAATCGCCAGTACCCTGCGTCGTCTGGCTGAAAAACCGGAAGTGGTAGCTATCGGTGAGTGCGGGCTCGATTTCAACCGCAACCTGTCGGCGCATGAGCAGCAGGAGTATGCGTTTGACGCGCAGCTGGCGCTGGCGGCCGAACTCAACATGCCGGTGTTTCTGCACTGCCGTGAAGCTCATGCCCGTTTCGCCGCGGTACTTGAACCCTGGCTGCCGAAACTGGCTGGTGCGGTGATCCACTGCTTTACCGGCACGCGTGATGAGCTGGAAGCCTGTCTGGCGATGGGATTATCGGTGGGGATTACGGGCTGGGTTTGCGATGAGCGTCGTGGGCTGGAGTTGCGCGAGCTGCTGCCGCTGATTCCGGCTGACCGGCTGCTGCTGGAAACGGATGCGCCTTATCTGCTGCCGCGCGACATGCGTCCGCGCCCGACCTCACGCCGGAACGAACCCTGCTTTTTACCGCATATTGTTAATCAGGTGGCGACATGGCGGGGCGAGAGTGCTGAGGAACTGGCGACCCGCATCGATCAGAATGCGCGGACGTTGTTCAGACTGGCTTAAATCTTACGGAACTGCTTGTTGTCGACGCTGCGCATCACCTGCTTGTTCAGCAGATTCAGCAACAGAATCGAGCGCGTTTCACCATCCGGCTCGGCAAAAATGGCGCGCAGCCCTTCAAAGGTCCCTTCGGTGATGACGACTTCATCGCCGCTTTGTGGTGTCTCAGGGTCAAGCAGGATTTGCGGAACGTCGGTTTCCAGCGCTTCGATCACCGCCGATGGCACGGTTGCGGGCGTGGTGCCAAAGCGCACGAAGTGACTGACACCGCGTGTGCTGCTAATCGTCGTGGTGTGAATCGCTTCCGGATCGAATTCGATAAACAGGTAATTTGGAAACAGTGGCTCACTCACCGTGGTGCGTTTGCCGCGCACGATTTTTTCCAGAGCGATCATTGGACTGAGGCAATGCACTTCCTGCCGCTCCAGATGCTCCTTCGCGCGCAATAGCTGTCCACGTTTGCAATAGAGTAAGTACCAGGATTCCATAACTGCTCCCATTGAATGGACGCTAAGAATAGCAAACCTGCTGCCAGAGTTATAGCGCAGGGGCAGGGTAAAGCGTCCTGCAGCGAAAATAAACTGAGACTTTTCCTAACATGCCGGATGGCAGTAAAAGCATTGATGGGTAATTGACGTCGGCTATTGCTCTGTATCAGACTCGATGACCATCACATCTGCACAAGGATCCTCTGATGGAACTCTTTCTGTTGAGCAATGGCAAGCTGGCGGATGATGCGCCGTTGCTGGGCTATGCGCAGCCACAGCTGCACGCCATGATCGCGCGACGCGCTATCCGGTCGGCGGTACTGATCCCCTACGCAATTATTCGTGGCGATCAGCAGCAGCGCGCTGATGAGCTCAGCGCTTCTCTTGGAATTCAGGTGGAGCGGGTTCAGGCATTCGCTTCGCCAGCTGATGCAATTGCCCAGGCAGAGCTGATTTTAGTCAGCGGTGGCAACACCTGGTTTCTGAATCAGATGCTGCATGAACAGGGTCTGATCGGAGCGATTCAGCGCGCGGTGCGGGAGCGGCAGGTACCCTATGTCGGCTGGAGCGCAGGTTGCAACGTGGCAACGCCCTCAATCCGTACCACTAACGATATGCCGGTACGCAGCAGCGTGGTGTTACCTGCGCTGGGCCTCTTTCCGGTGCAGATCAATCCCCACTATCTGGATGCCAGCGTCAGCGGCCACATGGGCGAAACCCGTGACGAACGTCTGGCGGAGTTCTGTGCCGTTAACCCTGCTGAGTCGGTCATTGCGCTGCGTGAAGGCAGTTTTCTGCATCTGCATGACAACCAGCTGCGTTATCACAGCGTGCGTAACGAAGATTTTAAACTGTTTCGCCACGGCGAGCCGATTCAGGGGTATCACGATGCCCGTGCGTTACAACCGCTGGTTCCCTTTCAGTGCGTATGAGGCGGCCGTATAAACCTCAGCAACTCCGTGTAATCAGGCCTATAATGGCCGACTCACTCTGGCCGGAAAGCTAAAGCCGCATGAAATATCACGATTTAAGAGACTTTCTCGCGCTGCTCGAACAGCGCGGTGAGCTAAAGCGCATTACCCAGTCGATCGATCCTGAACTGGAAATGACCGAAATTGCCGACCGCACCCTGCGTGCCGGTGGCCCCGCTCTGCTGTTTGAAAACCCGAAAGGGTATGACATGCCGGTGCTGTGCAATCTGTTCGGCACGCCAAAGCGCGTGGCCATGGGCATGGGCCAGGAAGAAGTCAGCGCACTGCGTGAAGTGGGTAAACTGCTGGCCTTCCTGAAAGAGCCGGAGCCGCCAAAAGGCTTCCGCGATCTGTTCGATAAGATGCCGCAGTTTAAGCAGGTCCTGAACATGCCAACCAAACGCCTGCGCAATGCACCCTGTCAGGAAGAGGTGTTCAGCGGCGATGAAGTCGATCTGACGCGTATTCCGGTGATGAAATGCTGGCCTGGCGATGCGGCACCGCTGATTACCTGGGGATTGACCGTCACGCGCGGCCCGCATAAAGAGCGGCAGAATCTTGGCATTTATCGACAGCAGGTGATCGGCAAAAACCGTCTGATTATGCGCTGGCTGTCGCACCGTGGCGGCGCGCTCGATTACTTAGAGTGGACGAAAGCGCATCCGGGTGAGCGTTTTCCGGTCTCGGTGGCGCTGGGTGCCGATCCCGCCACCATTCTCGGTGCCGTCACGCCGGTGCCGGATACGCTATCAGAATATGCGTTTGCCGGGTTGCTGCGCGGCAATAAAACCGAAGTGGTGAAGTGCCTGTCGAACGATCTTGAAGTGCCGGCCAGTGCGGAAATCGTACTGGAAGGGTATATCGAAGCGGGCGATATGGCGCCAGAAGGACCTTACGGCGATCACACCGGCTACTACAATGAAGTAGATAGCTTCCCGGTGTTTACCGTGACACATATTACGCAGCGCCATAAGCCTATCTATCACTCCACCTACACCGGCCGGCCGCCGGATGAGCCTGCGGTGTTGGGTGTGGCGCTGAATGAAGTGCTGGTGCCAATCCTGGTGAAGCAGTTCCCGGAGATCGTGGACTTCTATCTGCCACCGGAAGGTTGCTCATACCGGCTGGCGGTCGTAACGATTAAAAAGCAGTACGCCGGGCATGCCAAACGTGTCATGTTTGGCGTCTGGTCGTTTTTACGGCAGTTCATGTACACCAAATTTGTTATTGTGTGTGACGATGATGTTAATGCGCGTGACTGGAACGACGTGATCTGGGCCATTACCACCCGTATGGATCCGGCCCGCGATACGGTATTAGTAGAAAATACCCCGATCGATTATCTCGATTTCGCCTCGCCTGTTTCCGGGCTGGGGTCGAAAATGGGGATGGATGCGACCAATAAGTGGCCAGGTGAAACGCAGCGTGAATGGGGCACCCCCATCGTTAAAGATCCGGCGGTCACCGCGCGCATTGATGCTATCTGGGATGAGCTAGGTATTTTTGATCAGCCGCCACAGCGTTGATGGCGAGCACAACCATAAAGACGACCCGACAGAGGGAACGCATGACAACGTTAAGCTGTAAAGTAACTTCGGTTGAGGCGATTACCGACACGGTCTATCGCGTTCGCCTGATTCCTGAAGCGGAATTCAGTTTTCGCGCGGGACAGTATCTGATGGTAGTGATGGATGAGCGCGACAAGCGTCCGTTCTCACTGGCCTCAACGCCGATGGAAAAAGATATCATCGAGCTGCATATCGGCGCGTCCGATCTGAATCTCTATGCCATGGCCGTAATGGACCGCATCCGTAACGATCGCCAGATCACGGTTGATATGCCGCACGGCGATGCCTGGCTGCGTGAAGAGAGCACCAAACCGCTGATCCTGATTGCAGGCGGCACCGGTTTCTCCTATGTCCGTTCGATTCTGCTTACCGCACTGGCGGAACAGCCAGAGCGCGATATCGCCATTTACTGGGGCGGACGTGAGCTTAAGCATCTGTACGATATGGATGAGCTGGATGCGCTGGCCGTGAAGCACCCGAACCTGAAGGTGATCCCGGTCGTCGAGCAGCCTGAAGCAGGCTGGCAGGGCCGTTCTGGTACGGTACTGACCGCAGTGATGCAGGACTTCAGCACGCTGAGTGAGCATGAGATCTACATCGCCGGACGTTTTGAGATGGCGAAGATTGCCCGCGACCGTTTCTGTGCCGAGCGTGGCGCAGTGGAATCACAGATGTATGGCGATGCGTTTGCCTTTATCTGATTCCTGGTAGCAGACAGAAAAAACCCGCCGATCAACGGCGGGTAAATCTGACAAAGTAAGACTCAACGTATTAAAGACGCTCGAATACGGTTGCGATCCCCTGGCCCAGTCCGATGCACATGGTGGCAAGGCCAAAACGGGCATCGCGGCGTTCCATGATGTTCAGCAATGTGGTGCTGATGCGTGCGCCGGAACAGCCCAGTGGATGGCCCAACGCAATCGCGCCGCCATTCAGATTGACCTTCTCATCCATCAGTTCCAGCAAACCTAAGTCTTTAATACAGGGCAGGGTCTGCGCGGCAAAGGCTTCGTTCAGCTCAAACACGTCGATATCACTGACGCTCAGTCCCGCCCGTTTCAATGCCAGTTTGCTGGCCGGAACCGGTCCGTAGCCCATGATCGACGGATCACAGCCGACCACTGCCATGCTGCGGATACGTGCACGTGGCGTCAGCCCCAGTTCACGGGCGCGTGATTCACTCATAATCAGCATGGCGGCCGCGCCATCGGACAGGGCTGACGACGTACCCGCTGTGACGGTGCCATTCACCGGATCGAAGGCGGGTTTGAGCGCCGTTAGACCTTCGGCGCTGGTCTCCTCGCGGATCACCTCATCGAAATCATAGCGCTTAAGAATGCCGTCGCTGTCGTGACCATAGGTGGCGACAATCTCCATTGCGAAGTCCCCGCGCTGGGTGGCCTGCCATGCGCGCTGGTGCGAACGCAGGGCGAACGCATCCTGCTGCTCACGGCTGATATGATGCATACGCGCCAGCATCTCGGCGGTTAAGCCCATCATGCCCGCAGCTTTAGCGACGGTGCGGCCCAGGCCGGGATGAAAGTCGACGCCGTGATTCATCGGCACGTGTCCCATATGCTCCACACCGCCAATCAGGCAGCACTGCGCATCGCCGACCATAATGGCGCGGGCCGCATCGTGCAGCGCCTGCATTGACGAACCACACAGCCGGTTAACGGTCGTGGCCGGCACAGAGTGCGGGATTTCGGCCAGCAGCGCGGCGTTACGCGCGATATTAAATCCCTGTTCCAGCGTCTGCTGTACGCAGCCCCAGACGATATCGTCGAGGGATGCCGGGTTCACCGCCGGGTTGCGGCTCAGGATTTCGCGCATCAGGTGCGCGGAGAGATCTTCAGCGCGCACGTTCCGAAAGGCTCCGCCTTTTGAACGTCCCATTGGCGTGCGCACCGCATCAACAATCACCACATTTTCCATCTTCTTGCCCTCAGGCGCTTTTCAGCGCGGCTTCATCAATCGGTTTGGCGGCGGGATACCAGCTTTCATGCTGATGGGCTTTCTGCACCAGCAGCGCAGGCAGGGTATACAGGCCACCAAGTGCGCTGTAGCGCCGGGCCTGATCGACCACATTGCTGTTGCCCAGGGTATCCAGATAGCGGAAAGCGCCGCCACGGAACGGCGGGAAGCCGAGACCATAGACCAGTGCCATATCCGCTTCAGCGGGCGAGGCGATAATCTTCTCTTCCAGACAGCGCACCACTTCATTCAGCATCGGCAGCATCATACGGTTCAGGATCTCTTCATCACTGAAGACCCGCGCGGGCTGACAGACCTGTTGCAGCAGCGTATCCACTTCAGCATCCGGCACTTTCTTCAGCTTGCCCTTTTTATCCTCTTCCCAGCGCCAGAATCCTTTGCCATTTTTCTGACCAAAACGACCGGCATCAAACAACAGATCGATCGCATCGCGATAGTCGTGCTTCATGCGATCCGGGAAACCATCCGCCATAACACTTTGCGCGTGGTGCGCGGTATCGATGCCCACCACATCCAGCAGCCATGAAGGCCCCATCGGCCAGCCGAATTGTTTTTCCATCACTTTGTCGATCTGACGGAAATCAGCGCCGTCGCGCAGCAGCAGGCTGAAAGCAGCGAAGTAGGGGAACAGCACCCGGTTCACAAAGAAGCCGGGGCAGTCATTCACCACGATAGGCGTTTTGCCCATTTTGCTGGCCCATGCCACCACTTTACTCAGTGTCGCTTCACTGGTTTTCTCGCCACGAACAACTTCGACCAGCGGCATACGCGGCACCGGATTGAAGAAGTGCATGCCACAGAAATTTTCCGGGCGCTGCAGCGCCTGTGCCAGCTGGGTGATAGGAATGGTTGAGGTATTGGAGGCCAGAATCGCATCCTGACGCAGATGCTGTTCGGTTTCCGCCAGCACTTTGGCCTTGATCAGCGGGTTCTCGACCACGGCTTCCACCACCACATCGGCCTGGTCAAAACCGGCGTAATCCAGGGTGGGCTGAATAGTGGCGATCACACTGGCGAGTTTACTGCCGTCGATTTTGCCGCGCTCCAGCAGCTTATTGAGCAGCTTGCTGGCTTCATTCATCCCCAGCGTTAACGCCTGCGGATTAATGTCTTTCATTCTGACCGGCACGCCTTTCCAGGCAGACTGGTAGCTGATGCCGCCACCCATAATGCCCGCGCCCAGTACCGCTGCCTGAGCCGGAGCGCCGCTTTCGCTGCCGCGTTTTTTCGCCAGGCTTTTAACGTACTGGTCGTTGAGGAAGATGCCGACCAGTGCGCGGGCTTCATCAGACTGCGCCAGTGGCACAAACGCTGCCGTTTCAAGTTTCAGCGCATCATCACGACCCAGGCTGGCCGCCGCTTCAATCGTTTTTACGGCCATCAGCGGAGCGGGATAGTGTTTACCTGCGGTCTGCAGCACCATCGCTTTCGCAATCGTGAAGCTCATCGCCGCTTCAATCGGGCTGAGTTTCAGCGGTGCCAGTTTCGGTGCCCGGCGTGCGCGCCAGCTGTCATCTGCGGCAGCGGCCTTAAGCATGGTGATCCCCGCCTCGCGAAGTTTCTCACGCGCCACGACCGCATCGACCAGACCGAGTTTCAGGGCGGCATTGCCATCCACATCTTTACCTGCTGCAATAATTTCCAGCGCGCTGTCGGCACCCAGCAGGCGCGGTAGTCGCACGCTGCCGCCAAATCCGGGCATGATGCCGAGTTTTGTTTCCGGCAGGCCAATACGGGCATCCGCAGTGGCGATACGCAGATCGGTTGCCAGTACGCATTCGCATCCACCACCCAGCGCATAGCCGTCAATGGCGGCCAGGGTTGGCACCGGTAAATCTTCCAGGCGGTTGAAAATGCTGTTGGCGTAGCTCAGCCACTGGCTTAGCTTTTCGGTGGGTGCATCAAACAGAGAAAGGAACTCGGTGATATCCGCGCCCACAATAAAAGCAGGTTTAGCGGAGCTCAGCAGCAGGCCGCGCAGGTCTGGCTGCTGTTCCAGCACCGCAATCGCCTCGCCCAGACTGGCGACCGTTTGCGTATCGAGCTTATTGACCGAGCCTGTATCGTCAAAAACCAGCTCGGCGATGCCATCGTCCAGCCAGTGAAGAGTAAGGTTAGCGCCTTGGTAGAGCATGTGCGTCTCCTGAAACCGCGAAAGGTGATCTGGTCATACCAGATGATCGTGAGTGTGGGAGCGATGTTAATTATTTGCAAACTGCTCTTTGCTTATTTGCTAACAAGATCACAGCTGCGCCGACTTCGGCATCTGCACAAGGGGTATGCTAAACTTGCGGCCATTTCGCGACACTGGAGAGACGTCAATGGATTCACTGAAGACCTTGTATCACGCGCATATCGCCACGTTGCAACAACGGGCGCAGCAGGTGCTGGCACGCAATAAACTGGATGCGATGTTGATCCATTCCGGTGAATTGTTGACGGTGTTTCTGGATGACCACACCTATCCGTTTAAGGTGAATCCGCAGTTTAAGGCCTGGGTGCCGGTAACGCAGGTGCCTAACTGCTGGCTGTGGATTGACGGGGTGAACAAACCGAAACTGTGGTTCTACTCTCCGGTGGATTACTGGCACAACGTTGAACCGTTGCCGGATAGCTTCTGGACCGCGGATGTTGAGGTTATCGGCCTGAAAAATGCCGATGAGATTGCGCAACTGCTGCCTGCACAGCGCGATAACGTCGCCTATATCGGCCCGGTTAACGCGCGTGCGGCTCAGCTCGGTATCACTTCCGGCAATATCAATCCGAAAGCGGTGATCGACTTCCTGCATTTCCATCGCAGCATCAAAACAGATTATGAACTTGCCTGCCTGCGCCAGGCGCAAAAGCTGGCGGTTGCGGGTCATCGCGCAGCGAAAGAGGCGTTCTCTGCAGGCTTAAGCGAGTTCGATATCAATCAGGCCTATCTGACAGCGACCGGGCATCGCGATACTGATGTGCCTTACGGCAATATCATCGCGCTGAATGAACACGCTGCGGTGCTGCACTACACCCGGCTGGATCATCAGCCACCGGCGAAACGCCACAGCTTTTTGATTGATGCCGGTGCTGAGTATCTTGGCTATGCCGCCGATTTAACCCGCAGCTATGCGGCGCAGAGCAGTTCGCTCTATGCCAGAATGGTTGAGGCGATGAACGCGGAAGAGCTGGCGCTGATCGCTATGCTGAAAGCGGGCGTGCGCTACACCGATTATCATCTTCAGATGCACCAGCGTATTGCGAAGATGTTGCTGAAGTTTGAGCTGGTACAGGGGATCAGCGAAGAAGCGCTGGTGGCTGAAGATCTGACCGGTCCGTTTATGCCACATGGTCTGGGACATCCGCTGGGTCTGCAGGTGCATGACGTGGCTGGTTTTATGCAGGATGATCAGGGCACCCATCTGGCCGCGCCCGCGCAATATCCTTATCTTCGCTGCACCCGCGTGCTGCAACCGGGCATGGTCTTAACCATCGAGCCGGGCTTCTATATTATTGACTCATTACTGGCGCCGCTGCGTGCGGGCCGTTTCAGTCAGCACTTTAACTGGCAGGCTATCGATGCGCTTCGGCCTTATGGCGGGATTCGTATCGAGGACAACGTGGTGATCCATGCGCATCGCGTTGAGAATATGACCCGCGATCTGCATCTGGCCTGATGGACGCTTTTGATATTCCGGCTGTGCCAGTCAGCAGCAGTGAGGAGACGATCAAAAAGAGTCGCTTCATTACGCTACTGGCACACACCGAAGGCGCTGAGGCGGCACGCGCGTTTGTCCAGCAGGTGAAAAGCGAGCATCCCGCTGCCCGGCATCACTGCTGGGCGTGGGTCGCGGGCGCACCGAATGATTCCCAGCAGCTTGGCTTCTCTGATGATGGGGAACCCTCGGGCACGGCCGGCAAACCGATGCTTGCGCAGCTGATGGGCGCAGATATTGGCGAGATTACCGCCGTCGTCGTACGTTATTACGGCGGCATCATGCTGGGAACCGGCGGCTTAGTAAAAGCCTATGGCGGTGGGGTCCAGCAGGGACTTAAGCTGCTGCCACGGCAGCGCAAAGTACCGATGAAGCTGTTCACCTTGCAATGCGACTATCCACAGCTCAGTGATATTGAAAGGCTGGTTCAGCGTTTCGACGGTAGGGTGACCGACAGTCAGTTTCAGGATCGCATTGCATTGACGCTGGCTGTACCTTACGGACAAATCGACGGATTCAAAAAAAATCTGTCAGACTTTAGTCGGGGCGCGTTATCGCTGATCCCGCTCACACCCTGATGTTCATCTCTATTATTTAAAGGAACGGCTGAATGCACTTTCGCGCCATTACCCGCATAGTCGGTCTGCTGGTGATCCTCTTTTCAGTGACGATGATTTTGCCCGGTCTGGTCGCCCTCATTTATCGCGATGGGGCGGGGCGGGCGTTTAGCCAGACCTTTATGATGGCGCTGGTGATTGGCTCGCTGCTGTGGTGGCCGAATCGTAAAAAGAAAACCGAACTCAAACCGCGCGAAGGGTTCCTGATCGTCGTCCTGTTCTGGACGGTGCTGGGCAGCGTAGGAGCCATGCCCTTTATCTTTGCCGAGCAGCCACATCTTTCGGTGACGGATGCATTCTTTGAATCGTTCTCGGGCCTGACAACAACCGGTGCCACCACGCTGGTGGGGCTGGACTCGTTGCCTAAGGCGATTCTCTTCTATCGGCAGATGCTCCAGTGGCTGGGCGGTATGGGGATCATCGTGTTAGCGGTGGCGATACTGCCGATTCTGGGCGTCGGGGGCATGCAGCTCTATCGCGCTGAAATGCCGGGGCCGCTGAAAGATAACAAGATGCGGCCACGTATCGCCGAGACGGCCAAGACACTCTGGCTAATCTACGTTCTGCTGACGGTGGCCTGTGCGCTGGCATTGTGGCTGGCGGGCATGCCGGCGTTTGATGCTATCGGCCACAGCTTCTCGACCATCGCCATTGGCGGCTTTTCTACCCACGATGCCAGCATCGGCTATTTTCATAGTGGCACCATCAATACCATCGTGGCGGTGTTTCTGCTGATCTCAGGCTGTAATTACGGCCTGCACTTTGCCATGTTAAGCGGACGTAATTTGCGCGTGTACTGGCGCGACCCGGAATTCCGCATGTTCATTGGCGTTCAGCTGACGCTGGTGTTGATCTGCACGCTGGTGCTCTGGTTCCACAATGTCTATGCCAGCGGCTGGCAGACGCTGAATCAGGCCTTCTTTCAGGTCGTTTCCATGGCAACGACGGCGGGATTCACGACAGACAGCATCGCACGCTGGCCATTGTTCCTGCCGGTGCTGCTGTTGTGCTCAGCCTTTATTGGCGGCTGTGCCGGTTCAACCGGCGGTGGCCTGAAGGTGATTCGCATCCTGCTGTTATGCAAGCAGGGTAACCGTGAGCTTAAGCGTCTGGTTCACCCCAATGCGGTCTACACCATTAAGCTGGGTAATCGGGCGCTTCCGGAACGTATCCTTGAAGCCGTCTGGGGATTCTTCTCGGCCTATGCACTGGTGTTCCTGGTCAGCATGCTGGCAATCATCGCCACCGGTGTCGATGACTTCTCGGCTTTTGCTGCGGTTGCCGCGACGCTCAACAACCTCGGGCCGGGTTTAGGGGTTGTGGCCGATAACTTCACTTCAATGAATGACGTGGCGAAATGGATTCTTATTTCTACCATGTTGTTCGGGCGTCTCGAGGTATTTACCTTGCTGGTGCTGTTCACGCCTACTTTCTGGCGTGAATAATTAATAAGGATGCTGACATGAAAGCGCTGATTCTCTATTCCACTCGCGACGGACAAACAAAGAAAATTGCCTCTTCTATTGCTGAGGTGATCCGTCAACAGCAGCCATGTGATGTGCTGGACATTCAGGATGCTACCCTGCCTGACTGGGCGCAGTATGATCGCGTGCTGATTGGCGCCTCGATCCGCTACGGCCATTTCCAGCCGGTCGTCGATAAGTTCGTGAAGCAGCACCTCAAGGAATTGCAACAGCGTACCAGCGGTTTCTTTTCGGTGAACCTCACGGCACGGAAACCGGAGAAGCGTTCTCCTGAAACCAATGCTTATACGCAGAAGTTTCTGACCAGCTCGCCGTGGCAACCCGATTGCTGTGCCGTGTTTGCGGGCGCACTTTATTATCCGCGCTATCGCTGGTTCGATCGCGTCATGATTCAGCTGATTATGCGTATGACTGGTGGTGAGACAGATTCAACGAAAGAAGTGGAATACACGGACTGGCAGCAGGTACGCACTTTTGCCAATGATTTTGCACAGTTACCAGGCAAATCGTAGCGAAATAGCGCGATTTGATGAAAATTACTGCGAACGATAATCTTTTCGTAATAAACACTTGTCAGCCCGCGCGAACTCCCTATAATGCGCCTCCATCGACACGGAACACCGGCAACGGGAAACG
>NZ_JACVVI010000080.1:0-233 GCF_016658625.1 Pantoea sp. S62
AACGGCGGCGGCATGCAGCCCGGCTCCACCGTGACCGTCTCGGACGGCGACGCCGACCTCGGCACCGCCACCGTTGACGCGGACGGCAACTGGAGCTTCACGCCGGACGCCCCGCTGGCCGACGGCGAGCACGCGCTGGTCGTTGACGGCACCGATGCAAACGGCAACGCCAGCAGCAGCACCGTCGACGTAATCATCGACACCAGCGAAACCGCGCCGGGCATGACCGACGA
>NZ_JACVVI010000081.1:0-233 GCF_016658625.1 Pantoea sp. S62
CATGTTTTGGGAGATTCTGGCGTGGCGGTGTTGACGTTGACGTTCTGTGTGTTCATGGCATTTCTCCTGCTCAGGTGGGTTGTCATGTTTCGGTCGATCCAGTCGCGGCAGAGGGCAAAGGAGCAACGGCAGGCGGCGGATGCAAGGGCGCCGCAGGCGTGCATTTCACCCTTGCAGCTGACGAATGACGGTGCTACGACCAGCCCTCCGCGCCTGGACTGACCGGAACAGGC
>NZ_JACVVI010000082.1:0-229 GCF_016658625.1 Pantoea sp. S62
CGGGTCACCGCCGCGGTAGAAGTAGAACAGCCCGTACTGGCCGGCAAGCTGACTGATGGCCTGCGTCTGCTCCTGCTGGTCCCGCGCCTGCTGCAGCGGCGCGGTGCTGTTGTAGTGCGGGTGGTCAAGGTTGTAGTCAAGGTCCGGATGGTCAAGCTGCGCCACGGCAAAGGACTGACTGAACATCGAGGCCCGGTCGGTCCAGAACTTCTGCCAGCGCAGGAACGTG
>NZ_JACVVI010000083.1:0-227 GCF_016658625.1 Pantoea sp. S62
TTGCCTATTGCACAGTAAGGGGGGTGAGAAGCCCCGCCGGGGTTCGACAGCGGGGGAAACCCGCTGGACAGCGGAGCCTGCGACGCTGCCCGCAGGGTGAGCGCAGCGAATCCATCCCCCTCTCACCGCCATATTCAAAAAAGAGCCTGAACAAACGTTCAGGCTTTTTTTTTGCATATTGCACAGTAAGGGGGGTGAGAAGCCCCGCCGGAGAACGACCGCATGCG
>NZ_JACVVI010000084.1:0-225 GCF_016658625.1 Pantoea sp. S62
CGCCAGGCTGTTGTTTTTGAGCACGCGGAACATTTCACGGCTGGCCGGCAGCACCCACTCGTCGCTCACGTCGTTGGCGATGGAACGGCCGGAGCGGTCCTTAAAGCCGACGAGGTACGGGGGATCGGTAAGGATGAAGTCGATGCTGTTATCCGGAAAGCCGGCCATGATCTGTACGCTGTCGCCACGCATGAATCGGGACATAGTTATGCTCCTCAGTGTCAG
>NZ_JACVVI010000085.1:0-218 GCF_016658625.1 Pantoea sp. S62
GCACCCCTGATAAGGGTGAGGTCGGTGGTTCAAGTCCACTCAGGCCTACCAAATTTCTTCTCATGCTGCGTTATGCGCGCGGTCGTTTACCCCGGTAAACGTCCCTTCCGCATGCCTTGCCTGAAAAGAAATTACATCCTTCGTCAGAAGAATGTAACTCGGTTGAGTGGTAGTAGTGGTCTCTGCAGTAACTGTATGGGGCTATAGCTCAGCTGGGA
>NZ_JACVVI010000086.1:0-216 GCF_016658625.1 Pantoea sp. S62
CAGCACTCATAATGCTGGGGTCACAGGTTCGATTCCCGTCGTAGCCACCATCTTTTTTTGCGGGAGTGGCGAAATTGGTAGACGCACCAGATTTAGGTTCTGGCGCCGCAAGGTGTGCGAGTTCAAGTCTCGCCTCCCGCACCATTTCATTATTCGGCAGCGTGGATGGGATATCGCCAAGCGGTAAGGCACCGGTTTTTGATACCGGCATTCCCT
>NZ_JACVVI010000087.1:0-211 GCF_016658625.1 Pantoea sp. S62
CGGAACCGTAAGCCAGCTGTGTAACGACCTGAAAATTCAGTTTGAGGGCGATAAGAAGATCACGCTGATTATCTGGCGTAAAGAAGACGTTATACGGGTTATGGGGGAGGAGCACGTAACGGCGGAAACCGCCGCCGAAATCGTCTGTGACCTCGCCACATGGGACAGGGATGCGCAGCACGAGGCGGGCGTGGGAGCCGAAACCCTCCGC
>NZ_JACVVI010000088.1:0-205 GCF_016658625.1 Pantoea sp. S62
CTTTTCGGTCGGGTGGTGCCGGTTGCCCGTGTACTGCCAGGGCATCACGTCGGGCAAAGGCTTCGCCGGCAGCGGCGGGCGCCCTTTGGCCAGCAGGTAGGCGCTTTCATGCTGATACCCGACAAACGCCGATTTCGAGGCGTAGGTTTTGGTGAACACAAGGTGCCCGACGACGCGAAAGCCCGCCGCTTTCCATGCCTGCATA
>NZ_JACVVI010000089.1:0-204 GCF_016658625.1 Pantoea sp. S62
ACCTACCAGTGCCAGACCACCTACAGCTCGCAGGGCCTGCTGTGCGGCGGAGAATACCTTTGTCAGAGCGGCGACTGCAACGGTACCGACGGTGCCGGCGACAGCGGCTTTGATACCGCCGTGGCCAAACTTGCCGGTCTGGCCTCCGCCGGCGATGACGTCAAAAACGGCGATCAGATAGATATCAAGGCCTTTACCGGACAG
>NZ_JACVVI010000008.1:0-231742 GCF_016658625.1 Pantoea sp. S62
GCTTTCCTCCTGCAGAGTCAACCTCTTTCTCAGAAGTTTTTCTCCGGCGGCCCAGTCTCCTGTGCCTCTCAACCCGTTTCCCGTTGCCGGTTTGCCGTGTCAGTGGAGGCGCATTATAGGGAACGGCTCAGATAGCGCAAGTGCAAATTGAGACTTTTTTGCTGTTCGTCTGAAATTTGCACAAAAGCGCCGTTTTAGCCGTGTTTAATGCGTGCTGGCAGCTCTGCGAGGCTATTAATCACCCAGTCTGCTGCAGCTTCACCTTCAGCCGTGACGGGTTTACCGCTACGCACCAGCACTTTGGTGCCAACACCGGCAGCCTTTCCTGCCAGCATATCTTCCAGCTTGTCGCCCACCATATAAGAAGCAGCCATGTCAATATGCAGCTCTTCCTGTGCGGTCAGCAGCATGCCTGGCTGTGGCTTACGGCAGTCACATTCCTGACGGAACTCTTCTACTGTTGCTTCGGGATGGTGAGGACAGAAATAGATGCCATCAAGGTCGACGTCGCGATCGGCCAGCGACCAGTCCATCCACTCTGTCAGACGCATAAAGGTATCTTCGGTAAACATACCGCGCGCTATGCCAGACTGATTGGTCACGACCACCAGCGCATATCCCATTGCCTTCAGTTGCTGCAGCGCTTCAATTGTGCCGTCAATAAACTGGAAGTCATCGATCTCATGAACATAGCCACTGTCGACATTAAGGGTGCCATCACGATCAAGAAAAATAGCGGGGACTTTATTCGCCACGTAGAAACTCCTGCTGTAAAAATTGCCGATCAGTATCGCATGATTGCTATAAAAGGGAGAATGTCAGATTGAATCACTTCCATTGATTCAGACGTCTGGATGCCTTAACATCCATCCAGCTTTTATAGCGATTAAAAGTGACGAGGCTTCCCACACCACGGACAACGCAACACGATAATTAATAACATAATGATTAAACTAGAAAATATTACTAAGGTGTTTCAGCAGGGCTCGCGGACTATTCCAGCATTAACGGATGTCAGCCTGCACGTGCCTGCCGGACAGATTTATGGCGTTATCGGCGCTTCCGGTGCCGGTAAAAGTACATTGATTCGTTGTGTGAATCTGCTGGAGCGCCCCACTTCAGGCCGCGTACTGGTCGACGGAGCCGATCTGACTGCACTTAATGAGCGTCAGTTAACCCAGGCGCGCCGCCAGATTGGCATGATCTTCCAGCACTTTAACCTGATGAACTCACGCACTGTCGCGGGCAACGTTTCTCTGCCACTGGAACTCGGTAATCTCTCCCGCGCCCAGATCAACGCTCGCGTTACTGAGCTGCTGGAACTGGTGGGATTGTCCGATAAACATGATGCCTGGCCTGCCAATCTCTCGGGCGGTCAGAAGCAGCGTGTCGCGATTGCCCGTGCGCTGGCCAGCAATCCTAAGGTTCTGCTGTGTGATGAAGCCACCAGCGCACTGGATCCCGCAACAACCCGCTCTATTCTGGAATTGCTGAAAGATATCAACCGCCGGCTTGGACTGACGATTCTCCTGATCACGCATGAGATGGATGTGGTGAAACGCATCTGCGATCAGGTTGCGGTCATCAGTCACGGTGAGCTGATCGAGAAAGATAGCGTCAGTGAAGTGTTCTCACACCCTAAGACGCCGTTAGCACAGCAGTTTATTCAGTCGACTCTGCATCTGGATATTCCGGATGATTACCAGCAGCGTCTTTCAGCCACGGCCGCTGAAGGCACCGTGCCCCTGCTGCGACTGGAGTTCACCGGTAAATCAGTTGATGCGCCGCTGCTTTCCGAAGCGGCCCGCCGTTACAACGTGAATAACAACATTATCAGTGCCCAGATGGATTACGCCGGTGGTGTGAAGTTCGGCATTATGCTGGCCGAAATGCACGGCGCAGAAAGCGATACGCGCGAGGCGATAGCCTGGCTGAAAGAGAATCATGTGAAAGTAGAGGTGCTAGGTTATGTCTGAAGCGATGATGTGGTTGCTGGGACGGGGCGTATGGGAAACGCTGATGATGACCTTCGTCTCAGGCTTTTTCGGTTTTGTACTGGGCCTGCCGGTCGGCGTTTTACTTTATGTCACCCGTCCAGGGCAGATTCTACAGAATCAGGGGCTGTACCGCGTGCTCTCCGCGCTGGTGAATATCTTCCGCTCCATTCCTTTCATTATTTTACTGGTCTGGATGATTCCTTTTACCCGCGTTATCGTTGGCACCTCCATCGGACTGCAGGCAGCCATCGTGCCGCTGACCGTTGGCGCTGCACCGTTTATTGCGCGTATGGTTGAAAATGCCTTGCTGGAACTGCCTACCGGTCTGATTGAAGCATCACGTGCCATGGGCGCTACGCCAATGCAGATCGTCCGTAAGGTCCTGCTGCCGGAAGCGATGCCGGGCCTGGTGAATGCAGCCACCATTACCCTGATTACGCTGGTCGGTTACTCTGCCATGGGTGGCGCAGTGGGTGCCGGTGGTCTGGGTCAGATCGGCTATCAGTATGGTTATATCGGATACAACGCCACGGTGATGAATACGGTATTGGTGTTGTTAGTGGTTTTGGTGTATCTCATTCAATTCTGTGGCGACCGCATCGTGCGTGCAGTGTCCCATAAGTAAGCCAGCAATCTCACATTATTAAGAAGGAAAGGATATGTCTTTCAGATTCAAAAAAATTGCCGCTGTGGGTGCACTGATTGGCGCGATTGCGCTGGCAGGATGCGATCAAAAAGAGAAAGACGCAAACCACATTAAAGTGGGCGTCATTGTCGGTGCTGAGCAGCAGGTTGCTGAAGCCGCACAGAAAGTGGCTAAAGAGAAGTATGGTCTGGACGTTGAGCTGGTCACGTTTAACGACTACGTGCTGCCGAATGAAGCGCTGAGTAAAGGCGATATCGACGTCAACGCCTTCCAGCACAAACCGTATCTGGATCAGCAGATCAAAGATCGTGGTTACAAGCTGGTTTCAGTGGGTAACTCTTTCGTCTACCCAATCGCGGGCTATTCGAAGAAGATCAAGTCACTGGATGAGCTGCAGGATGGCGCACAGGTTGCCATTCCGAATGACCCGACCAACCTGGGTCGTACGCTGCTGCTGCTGCAGAAAGTGGGGCTGATCAAACTGAAAGATGGCGTGGGCTTGCTGCCAACCTCACTGGATATCACTGAGAATCCTAAGCATCTGAAAATCGTTGAGCTGGAAGCACCACAGCTGCCGCGCTCATTAGACGATCAGCAGATCGCACTGGCCGTAATCAATACCACTTACGCCAGCCAGATTGGCCTGACCCCGGCTAAAGATGGCATTTTCGTCGAAGATAAAGATTCACCTTACGTGAACCTGATTGTTGCCCGCGAAGATAATAAAGATGCGGAAAACGTGAAGAAGTTCGTTCAGGCTTACCAGTCTGACGAAGTGAACGAAGCCGCTAACAAAGTCTTTAACGGCGGCGCGGTTAAAGGCTGGTAATTCAGCTATTCATCTCCTTAAGGGCGACGCTATGTCGCCCTTTCTGTTATTGGGTACCCTGCCCGACTTGTTATTTATTCCCGTCCTTGTTTCAATAACGCCACTTTTTGAAACCTGAGGATGTTGCCATGCGTTTTTTACCGCTCTGCTTGTTAGCATTGATGCTGACAGGGTGTGTTCATGAGTATCACCCGATAAGCAGCGCACCGTCCCGGCCGCAGCAATCCAGCCAACCGACCCGCAAACCCGTGGTACGACCGGCCCCGGTTAAGCTCTATACCGATGCCGCCGATCTGGTCAGCAAACCGTTCCGCGATCTGGGTGAAGTCTCCGCTGAAGATTGCCAGATCAGTAATCAGAACTCCCCGGCCAACATCGCCACAGCACGTAAACGTCTGCAGATCAAAGCCTCACAGATGAAAGCCAATGCGGTGCTGCTGCATCAGTGTGAAATCGTCACCGGCACGCCGGGCTGCTATCGTCAGGCCGTCTGCCAGGGTTCAGCGCTGAAAGTCAGCAATCAATGAGTGAATTCGCCTTTGCGCAAATTGGGGTAATCCGTTCACCGTGGAAAGAGAAGTTTGCCGTGCCGCGCCAGCCAGGTCTGGTGCAGGATGGCGGCGGCGAACTTCACCTGCTGCCCCCCTACAATCAGCCGGAAGCCGTTCGCGGGCTGGAAGACTTCAGTCACCTCTGGCTGCTGTTTGTCTTCCATCAGACGATGGCGGGCGGCTGGCGTCCTACGGTTCGCCCTCCCCGGTTGGGCGGCAATGCGCGCATGGGTGTTTTTGCGACACGTTCAACGTTCCGTCCTAACCCGATTGGTATGTCGCTGGTTGAACTGAAAGGGATCAGGATTGAAAAACAGCAGGTAATCCTGCAGCTTGGCAGTCTGGATCTGGTCGATGGCACGCCGGTGGTAGATATCAAACCTTATCTGCCCTTTGCTGAAGCGCTGCCTCATGCGCAGGCCGGGTTTGCTCAGACGGCACCGGCGGCGGATATGCCGGTTCGCTTCTCCGCGCTGGCCCAGCAACAGCTTCAGCAGCAGTCGCGCTACCCCAATCTCGCACGCTTTATCAGTGAGGTGCTGGCACAGGACCCTCGTCCCGCTTACCGTCAGGGTGAAACGCAGGAGCGGGAATATGCGGCCTTGCTGATGGATTTTAATGTACGCTGGCGCATTGACGATGCCGGTACTGAAGTGATCGCTATCGACCCGCGTTAAAACCCGCTTTTGAGCCGGTGATCTCGCTGGTACACTAGCCGCCAGCAAAATTCTGTCTGTGACTTTCCGATCAACTGGAACCGTAATCAATGCGTACTACTCAATATCTGCTCTCTACTCAGAAAGAGACGCCTTCCGACGCTGAAGTGATCAGCCACCAGCTGATGCTGCGCGCCGGTATGATCCGCAAACTGGCTTCTGGCTTGTACACCTGGTTACCGACCGGTGTTCGCGTGCTGAAGAAAGTCGAAAATATCGTGCGCGAAGAGATGAACAACGCGGGCGCGGTTGAGATTTTAATGCCGGTTGTGCAGCCCGCCGACCTGTGGCAGGAGAGCGGTCGCTGGGAGGAGTATGGCCCGGAACTGTTACGTATTGCCGATCGCCACGAGCGTCCTTTCGTGCTGGGTCCGACGCATGAAGAAGTAGTCACTGACCTGATCCGCAATGAGCTGAGCTCTTATAAGCAACTGCCGCTCAACCTGTATCAGATTCAGACCAAATTCCGTGATGAAGTGCGTCCACGCTTTGGCGTGATGCGTTCACGCGAGTTCATCATGAAAGATGCTTACTCATTCCACGTTTCACAGGAGTCGCTGCAGGAAACGTATGATGCGATGTATCGCGCCTATAGCCAGATCTTCAGCCGTATGGGCCTGGATTTCCGTGCCGTGCAGGCCGACACCGGCTCTATCGGCGGCAGCGCATCACATGAGTTCCAGGTGCTGGCGCAGAGCGGTGAAGATGATGTGATCTTCTCTACCGATTCTGATTACGCCGCCAACATTGAGCTGGCCGAAGCTGTCGCCCCCGCCGGTGAACGTGCCGCGCCGTCGCAGGAGATGCAGCTGGTCGAGACGCCAGACGCAAAAACCATCGCGGAGCTGGTTGAGCAATTCAGTGTGCCTGTTGAAAAGACAGTGAAAACGCTGATTGTTAAAGGTGCTGAAGAGAGCGGTCATGCACTGGTTGCCCTGCTGGTTCGCGGCGATCATCAGCTGAATGAGATCAAAGCAGAGAAATCAGCTATCGTTGCATCACCGCTGGTGTTCGCGACGGAAGAAGAGATTCGTGCTGCTGTAGGAGCTGGTCCGGGTTCCATTGGACCGGTAGGTCTGCAGATGCCAATCATTGCTGACCGTACCGTGGCGAAGATGAGCGACTTCAGCGCCGGTGCCAACGTCGATGGTAAGCATTATTTCGGCATTAACTGGGAGCGCGATCTGCCGCTGGCGAGCGTGGCGGATATCCGTAACGTGGTCGAAGGCGATTTAAGCCCGGATGGCAAAGGTACACTGCAGATTAAACGCGGCATCGAAGTGGGTCACATCTTCCAGCTCGGCACTAAGTATTCTGACGCGCTGAAAGCCTCCGTTCAGGGTGAAGATGGCCGTAATCAGGTGATGAGCATGGGCTGCTACGGCATCGGCATCACCCGCGTGGTTGCCGCAGCCATTGAGCAGAACCATGACGATCGCGGCATCATCTGGCCAGATGCACTGGCACCGTTCGAGGTGGCGATTCTGCCGATGAATATGCAGAAATCGTTCCGCGTTAAAGAGCTGGCGGAAGAGCTGTATGCCACCCTGCGTGCTAAAGGCGTTGAAGTTATCCTGGATGACCGTAAAGAGCGTCCGGGCGTGATGTTCGCAGATATGGAACTGATCGGTGTGCCACACACCATCGTCATCGGCGACCGCAATCTCGACAATCAGGAGATTGAATATAAATCACGTCGCGCCGGTGAGAAGCAGATGATTAAGCAGGATGAAATCGTTGATTTCCTGCTGAAGGCTCTGAATAAGTAAGCTTTGAAGGAACGGTCAGATGCCTCTCCTGAGGGGCGTCTGATAGCTGAAGAGTTTGCCCGGTTGCTTTGAGACCGGGCCTGCCCAGGAAACAAACGCTCCGCCTGCGGGGCGTTTTTTATTGCACCCTGCCGCGCATCGCTTTCGTCGAACTGCGTCGCGCTTTTCCTTCCAGACGCCGCTCTTTCGAGGCGCGGGTCGGGCGCGTGGCGCGCCGGGCTTTTTCGACAGTGCTCAACTCCTGGATCAGATTGACCAGACGCTGCAATGCCGCTTCACGATTCATTTCCTGACTACGATACTCCTGCGCCTTGATCACCACCACGCCCTCACCGGTAATCAGATGATGGCTGGCGGTGAGCAGCCGCTCTTTATAAAACGCAGGCAGTGAAGAGGCCGCAATATCGAAGCGCAGATGAATGGCGGTACTGGCTTTGTTGACATGTTGTCCGCCCGCCCCCTGGGCACGAATCGCCGTCAGCTCGATCTCACTCTCCGGAATCTCAACCGAACGGGATAGCATAATCATTAGCGCGCTCCCCACACCTTAATCACGTTGACCTCCGATAACCTGTTCATCAAATTAACCTTTTGTGCTCTGATTCATTCCGTCTCAGACAGCGGAATCTGTCACTTTAGCAGTGATTCGCGCACTGATCCTGCTTTACGCAGGCTGATTTCCTCTAAATGGCTATGATATAGTCGCCAGTTAACCAGAGTATTTACGCTCTGCTGAGGAGGGCCACGTGCAAAATTATTGTGAGTTAGTTCGCCGGAAATATGCCGAAATCGGCAGCGGGGATTTAGGTTACATACCGGATGCGATTGGCTGCGCATTAAAGGCGCTTAATGATATTGCCGCAAATACTGAGCTAAACTCTTCTGTCAGGGAACAGGCGGCTTACGCCGCTGCTAACTTATTGGTGAGCGACTATGTTGATAAATGAAGCGTACCAACCTATCAATTGCGATGATTACGATAATCTGGAGCTCGCCTGCCAGAACCAATGGATGCTGTCGCTGGAAATGAAAGATGGCGAGCAGCTCAAGGCAAAGGCTAAAGAGATCTTCTCACGCAAGAATGTGGAATATCTGGCTATCGATCTTTCCGGTGAGCATCGCGAATTACGTCTCGACCATATCGCCAGCTTTACCCATCCCGAACTGGGTACGGTCGTGGTCAGCGCAGAGTAATCCACGTATTCCGGGCGGGACCTTCCCGCCCTGTTAAACGTCAGGGCTGTAACGAACCGTAGTATGCCGCCAGATCCGCCATATCACTATCGCTTAATCCCGCCACAAACGCCTTCATGACCTCAGCCTGACCGCCACTGCGTTCGCCCTTTTTGTACGCCTGCAGCGCATGCTCCAGATAAGGGGCGTGTTGTCCTGCCAGGTTTGGGTAGAGCGGCACCGCCGCTTTGCCCGCTGCGCCATGACACGCCATGCAACTGGCCGCTTTTTCTGCGCCGCGCTGCGCATCACCCGCCGCCCATGCCGGTAATACGGCGGCCACTAAACAGACGATAAGCCATTGCTTCATTGTTATTGCTCTCCTGAGCGGGATGCCCTGTCCCAAATTATCTGCCAGCCCTGCTGATCACTGGTCGCGCCCGCGTGTGTGACAAAGAGATTCGGCACATAGACCAGCGTCTGGTTATAAAAAATTAACGGCAGCCGTTCTCGCTGCCACGGCGGTATCTGTAACTCCTGCCACAGCTTTTTCATTTCTCTTCCGCCATTGCGGCCCACCAGATGGACCTGACCCTGCGCATGGAACCGCACGCTGATCTGCTCATCCGGCAGAGGATAGCGCAACAGGCTCTGCGACATGCTGGCACGCAGCGTACCGAGGTTCTGCGGTAATGACAGCGGCTGGCGGATATCGGGCCATGCCAGCTCGGTGTCGCGCAGCGATGTGAATAACGGCAGCCAGTAGAGTTGCTGACGGAAACGACGCAATTCAGCCTGGCCGAAGCGTAGCCGGGGCTGTGCATCTTCCCGGCTCGCCATCACTTCATCGCGAATACGCTTCAGCGCATCCCGCGATGGCATCGCTCCACCCTGTCCGGCGATCCAGCGGCGCAATAACGCGTTAGCGCGCAGCGTGCTCATGTTCATTAAAGGTGGAAAATAGAGGCTGCCGTCAGGCTGGATCAGCTCGGCCAGTTGCCCGGCAAGCAGCTCATCCAGTAACTGCTCCTGCTCACTGCACAATGCCGCACTTCGGGCAGTTGCCTCAGCAAAATGGGGCCAGCGCTGATTAAGCTCAGGCAGCAGCCGCTGGCGGAGGAAGTTACGATCGTAGCGAAGATCCTGATTACTTTCGTCATCTATCCACACCAGCTGATGGACGTCGGCATAAGCTTCCAGCGACTGTCGCGACTGATTCAGCAGCGGACGCACCAGCTGATGCGTACCCAGCATGCGCGATAAAGGCATTGCTGCCAGCCCGGCCGGACCACTGCCGCGCTTCAGCGCCAGCAGAAAGGTTTCACACTGATCGTCGAGGTGCTGCGCGGTAAGCAATATCTCGCCCGGCTTGAGCGCGGCGCTCAGCGCCTGATAACGGGCGGTGCGGGCAGCTGCTTCAATCCCATTTTCCCTGCCATCCACCGTCACGCGCAGCACGTCACATCTCAGCTGCCACTGTTCGCATATCGTCTGGCAATGGGCGGCCCATGCATCGGCATTTGGGCTGAGACCGTGATGTACATGCAACGCCCGCAGGTGCGACTGAGGATGCTGCTGCTGCCAGCCGAGAAGCTGATGCAGCAACACCGTTGAATCGAGTCCGCCACTGAATGCGACTACCAGCGCGGCATCAGGTTGCAACAGGGCGTCAAAAGCGGGCAAAGGCATGGCAGAATCCGGATAATCGGGCGACCGAATGTCGCCCGCTGAGCGCGCTATTTTACGCCTGATAAAGCTCCAGCGGCAAACCATCCGGATCGGCAAAGAACGTGCATTGTTTACCGGTCAGTTCATCAATGCGAATCGGCTCGCAGACAACGCCTTTATCGGCCAGCGTCGCAACGGCAGCGGCCACATCGGGCACGGTAAAGGCCAGATGACGCAGGCCACACGCCTCGGGATGACTGACGCGTGCTGGCGGCGCGGGAAAAGAGAACAGCTCAATGGTATAGCGATCCTGTAAGGCCAGATCCCCTTTCCAGGAGTCACGCGCCTCGCGGTAAACTTCGCCCATCAGACGAAAGCCCAGCACGTCGCAATAGAACGCTTTGCTGCGCTGATAGTCGGAGGCGATGATGGCGATGTGGTGAATAGCGGTTAACTGCAACATAGTGAATTTCCTGATTGGGGCAGGCTGTCCGCAGACCGCCCGCCACTGATAGTCATTTAAAGGGTTACGCGAGGTCGTTTTTCAGTACGCGGACGCGATACTCGCCCTCTTCCGTCAGGCTGGCACCGTGAATATCGGTTTCGAATCCCGGGTAGTGCCGGCCGATGCTACACAGCATCAGCAGAAAATCGAGCACCGCACGGCTCTTTTCGGTAATCATCTCGCCCGGCATTACCAGAGGAACGCCCGGCGGATAAGGCAGGATCATGTTGGCCGACACCCGCCCGACCAGTTCGCTGAGGTCCACCGTTTCGATGTTGCCCTTCACCTGCTGCTGAAACGCCTGATGCGGCGTCATCTTCATTTCGGGCAGGACATCAAATGCCTGCAGCATCAGACGCGGCAGATCGTGATGGCGGATCAGCTGATGGATCCCCTGCGCCAGCGTCTGAATGCGCATATTGCGATAGAAGTCGGGATCTTCAGCGTAGAGATCCGGCAGCATGTTTTTCACGCGCAGATTGAGATCATAGGCGCGTTTAAACTCAGTCAGACCGCGCAGCACGCTCATCGCTTTGGTTTTGTCAATGCCGATGCTGAACAGGAACAGCAGGTTATAGGGGCCGGTTTTCTCCACTACAATGCCGCGCTCATCGAGAAACTTCGCTACCAGCGCGGCCGGGATCCCTTCTTCTGCCATCTCACCCAGTTCGCTCATGCCTGGCGTCAGGATAGTGACTTTGATCGGATCGAGGTACATGTGATCGCGATCGGCCTGCGTAAATCCATGCCACTCTTCTTCGCCGGGCTGGATCGCCCAGCATTGTGCTTCGTCAATCTGTTCCGGCTGCCAGATATCGAAGAACCAGCTGTCAGACTCTTCGCGCAGGCGCTGGATTTCCCGACGGAAGTGCAAGGCACGTTCCACCGAGCGATTGATCAACCGCTTACCGGGGTTACCGCGCAGCATGGCGGCGGCAGTTTCAATGGAGGAGACAATAGCGTAATTGGGTGAGGTGGTGGTGTGCATCATGTAGGCTTCGTTAAACGTCTGTTCGTCGTAGTCGCCTTTAATGTGAATCATGGAGGCCTGCGAGAACGCCGCCAGCAGTTTGTGGGTCGATTGCGTCTCATATACCACCTTGCCCGGAATACGATCGCCACTCATGCCGCTTTTACCGGCATAAATCGGATGGAAATTGGTATATGGCACCCAGGCCGAATCGAAATGAATCGACGGCACATCCAGCGTCTCTTTAATGTACTGGGTGTTGTAGAGCAGCCCATCGTAAGTGGAGTTGGTGATCACCGCATGCGCTGGCCAGGTAGCGCGATCGGTGGTCGCGATCTTCTGCGTAATGCTCTCGCGGGTGAACTCGTGCTTCGGGATACCGCCGAGAATCCCCAGCGCATTGCGGGTCGGCTTCAGCCAGATGGGGACCAGATCGCTCATCATCAGCAGATGAGTGAGAGACTTGTGGCAGTTGCGATCGATCAATACGGTGCTGCCCGCCGGTGCCGCATACATGCCGACAATTTTATTCGAGGTCGAGGTGCCATTGGTCACCATGTAACTCTGCTCGGCGCCAAACGTGCGTGCGATGTACTCTTCCGCTTCAAGGTGCGGGCCGGTGTGATCCAGCAGCGAACCCAGCTCGGTCACTGAAATAGAGATGTCCGACTTCAGCGTATTGGCCCCGAAGAAGTCGTAGAACAAACAGCCTACCGGGCTTTTCTGAAATGCGGTACCCGCCATATGGCCCGGCGTGCAGAAGGTGTACTTGCCCTCTTTCACATAGGTGAAAAGTGCTTTGGTCAGCGGTGGGGTAATGTGGTCGAGATAGTCATCGGTATACTGCCGGATATGCAGCGCGATATCGTCGGCGGCATTCAGCGCATATTCAAAAAAGTGCAGTGGCATGCGCATCTCATTGATGCTGATGTCCATCTGCGAGTGGGTATTGATAAAGGCATACAGCGGCAGGTATTCATTGAGCTGATTAATCTCGCCGCAAAGTTCCGGACTGTTGTGCGCGTCCCAGTCGAAGATCACGCCACTGATACGCGGATTGTGTTCGATCAGCTTCAGCAGATCGTCACTGTTTTTCGGGTAAAGCAGCTGGAAGCCTTGCAGATTTAACGCCGCGTCGAGTTCGCGTAACGGTTCATCTTTATAAAACACGCCGTGCGCGCCCATGATCGCCAGAATATTCAATGCCCCTCTCCCTGATTGTTGTGGAACCGGACAAGCATAACCGCTAACTCAGGGAAGGTGTAGCAAGGGGACGATCAGATGAGGCTGAAAGGCGTCAGACCGCGTGCGGGGGCTGAACTGGCGGCATAAAAAAAGCGGACCGGAGTCCGCTTTTATGGATGAGCTAAAATCAGGCGTAGCCGTAGCTCATCAGACGCTGATAACGACGATCCAGCAGCTCTTCGGTGGTTAATCCATCGAGGTCGGCCAGGTCAGCCAGCAGCTGCTGCTTGAGTGACTGCGCCATATCCACCGGACGGCGATGTGCGCCACCCAGCGGCTCAGGGATCACGGAGTCAATCAGCTTCAGCTCTTTCAGACGATGCGCGGTAATGCCCATCGCTTCGGCGGCCAGCGGCGCTTTGTCAGCGCTTTTCCACAGAATGGAGGCGCAACCTTCTGGTGAGATCACTGAATAGGTGCTGTACTGCAGCATATTCACTTTATCACCCACGCCAATCGCCAGCGCGCCACCTGAACCGCCTTCACCGATGACCGTACAGATCACCGGCACTTTCAGGCCAGACATTTCACGCAGGTTGCGGGCAATCGCTTCAGACTGCCCACGCTCTTCCGCGCCCACGCCCGGATAAGCACCCGGTGTGTCGATGAAGGTGATGATTGGCATTTTGAAACGTTCAGCCATCTCCATCAGGCGCAGCGCTTTACGATAGCCTTCCGGTGCAGGCATGCCGAAGTTACGGCGAATCTTCTCTTTAGTTTCACGGCCTTTCTGGTGCCCGATGATCATCACCGGACGTCCATCAAGACGCGCAATCCCGCCGACAATCGCTTTGTCATCCGCATAAGCACGGTCGCCCGCCAGCTCATCGAAATCGTCGAAAGCGTTGCGAACGTAGTCAAAGGTGTAAGGACGTAAAGGATGGCGTGCCAGTTGAGCAATCTGCCATGCGCCCAAATCGGCGAAGATTTTACGGGTCAGCTCAACGCTTTTCTCACGCAGACGCTGAACTTCTTCATCCAGATTAACGTGTTTATCATCCTGACGACCAATTGAGGTCAGCGAATCAATCTTCGCTTCCAGTTCTGCAATTGGCTGTTCAAAATCCAGGTAATTAAGACTCATAATGTTCCTGTTCTAGTCAAACTCCAGTTCCACCTGCTCCGATCCAATCAACGAGCGCAGATCGTTAAGTAAACGATCGCTGGGCGAAATACGCCACGCTGCACCAAAGCGCAGCTTCGCTCGCGCGTCGGCTCTCTCATAATAGAGATGCACCGGAATAGTCCCTGATCGATGGGGTTCCAGGGACTGACGGAGTCGGTTTAATAGCTGGTCATCAATTTGCCTGTCCGTCAGCGAGATAGCAAGTCCGCGCGCGTATTTTTCGCGAGCTTCGTCGATGTCCATGACTTCACGCGCGGTCATTTTAAGCCCACCACTGAAGTCATCAAAGCTGACCTGTCCGCTGACGATCAGGATTCGGTCTTTCTCCAGCAACTGCTGGTATTTATCTAACGCATCGGTAAATAACATCACCTCAAGACGACCGGAGCGATCGTCCAGAGTACAGATACCAATTCGGTTGCCGCGTTTGGTCACCATTACCCGCGCGGCGATCACCAGACCGGCCGCCACGGTAATTTTACCCCGATCGGTAGGATGCATATCTTTCAGCCGCACCCCGCCAACGTAACGCTCAATTTCTTTCAGATACTGATTAATCGGGTGGCCGGTCAGGTATAACCCCAGCGTTTCCCGTTCACCATCCAGCTGCACCTGCTCAGGCCACGGCGTGACGCTGGCGTATGATTTCTCCACCTGCTCTGGCTCTTCTGCCAGCACGCCAAACATATCCGCCTGACCAATCGCTTCCGCTTTCGCGTGCTGATCGGCCGCTTTCAGCGCGTCGCTGAGTGCACTCATCAGCGCGGCGCGGTGCGGTCCGAGGCGATCAAAGGCTCCGGACATGATCAGTTTCTCCATCACCCGACGGTTGATCTTTTTGGTGTCGGTACGGGCGCAGAGATCAAACAGTTCGCGGAAATAGCCGCCTTCGTTACGGGCGTCGATGATCGCTTCGATCGGACCTTCGCCCACGCCTTTGATCGCGCCTATGCCGTACACGATCTCGCCCGCTTCGTTAACGTGGAACGGATAGAGACCGGAGTTAATATCGGGCGGCAGGACCTTCAGCCCCATCCGCCAGCACTCATCGACCAGGCCGACCACTTTCTCGGTGTTATCCATATCGGCGGTCATCACCGCCGCCATAAACTCAGCCGGATAGTGCGCTTTCAGCCACAGCGTCTGATAGGAGACCAGTGCGTAGGCCGCAGAGTGTGACTTGTTAAAGCCATAACCTGCAAATTTTTCCACCAGATCGAAGATCTTCATCGACAGTTCGCCGTCGATGCCCATGCTTTCGGCACCGTCGCGGAAAACTGAACGCTGCTTAGCCATCTCCTCGGGTTTCTTTTTACCCATGGCGCGACGCAGCATATCTGCACCGCCCAGAGTGTAACCGGACAGGACCTGGGCGATCTGCATCACCTGTTCCTGATAGAGGATGATGCCGTACGTTGGCTCCAGCACTGGCTTCAGGCTCTCGTGCTGCCACTGGATATCGGGATAGGAGATCGCTTCACGGCCATGCTTACGGTCGATGAAGTTATCTACCATGCCGGACTGCAGAGGACCAGGGCGGAACAGCGCTACCAGTGCGATCATATCTTCGAAGCAGTCGGGCTTAAGACGCTTAATCAGATCTTTCATGCCGCGCGATTCAAGCTGGAATACCGCGGTGGTTTCCGAGCGCTGCAGCATATCGAAGCTTTTCTTGTCATCCAGCGGGATCGCGGCGATATCGATCGGCTCCAGTCCCTCTTTTTCCCGGCGCGGGTTGATCATCTTCAGTGCCCAGTCGATGATGGTCAGCGTTCGCAGTCCCAGGAAGTCGAACTTCACCAGGCCGGCATATTCCACATCATTTTTATCGAACTGGGTGACCGGGAACTGGCCGTGCTCATCGCAATAGAGCGGCGCAAAATCGGTGATCTTCGTTGGCGCAATGACCACGCCACCCGCATGCTTACCGGCGTTACGCGTAACCCCTTCCAGCTTGCGCGCCATGTCGATCAGCGCTTTAACCTCTTCATCTGCGTCATACATCGCAGGAAGTTGTGGTTCAGCAATAAACGCTTTTTCCAGCGTCATGCCGGGATCGGGCGGGATCAGTTTTGAAATACGGTCAACAAAGCCGTAAGGATGCCCCAGCACGCGACCCACATCGCGGATAACCGCTTTCGCCGCCATGGTACCGAAGGTAATAATCTGGGAAACTGCTTCACGACCGTACATATCGGCGACGTGTTCAATCACCTGATCGCGTTTCTCCATGCAGAAGTCGACGTCAAAGTCGGGCATCGAAACACGTTCCGGGTTCAGGAAGCGTTCAAACAGCAGGTCAAATTCCAGCGGATCGATATCGGTGATTTTCAGCGCATAGGCCACCAGCGAACCCGCACCCGAACCACGGCCCGGTCCGACCGGCACGCCGTTATCTTTGGACCACTGGATGAACTCCATTACGATCAGGAAGTAGCCGGGGAATCCCATCTGGTTGATAACGTTGAGTTCAATTTCCAGACGCTCATCATATTCCGGGCGTTTTTCCGCGCGCTCAGCCTCGTCCGGGAAGAGGAACACCAGACGTTCTTCCAGTCCCTCACGGGATTTCACCACCAGATAATCTTCAGTGGTCATATCGCCGGTCGGGAACTGCGGCAGGAAGTACTCACCGAGCCGCACAGTCACGTTACAACGCTTAGCAATCTCTACGCTGTTTTCCAGCGCTTCCGGGATGTCCGAGAATAGCTCGCACATCTCCTCTTCGCTGCGCATATATTGCTGAGGACTGTAGTTGCGCGGGCGCTTGGGATCGTCCAGCGTATAGCCGTCGTGAATGGCAACGCGAATTTCGTGCGCATCGAAATCTTCTGCGTTGATAAAGCAGACTTCATTGGTGGCGACGACCGGAATGCCCTCGGCAATCGCCAGTTCAACGGCGGCATGCAGATAGCTCTCTTCGTCCTGACGACCGGTGCGGATCAGTTCCAGATAGTAGCGATCGGGGAAATGCTGCTGGTAAAACGACAGACACTGCGAAACCAGGGCATTGTTGCCACGCAACAGGCTGCGGCCCACGTCGCCACGTCGCCCGCCCGACAGCAGAATTAACCCTTCCTGCAGTTCAATCAGCCAGTCGCGATCGATGATCGGTCCGTCCACACCATAACCACGCTGATAAGCGCGGGAGATCAACAGCGTCAGGTTCTGGTATCCGGTATCACTGGACGCCAGCACGGTCAGCTGGGTCAGCTCATCTCCCATCAGCTCACTGGCAACGTTAAAATCGGCACCAATGACCGGCTTTATCCCTGCGCTGTGTGCGCCACCGTAAAATTTCACCAGACCACACAGGTTAGTGAAGTCGGTAATCGCGATAGCAGGCATGCCAAGGGCAGCCGCCTTCTTGATCAACGGCCCGGTTTTCGCCAGGCCATCAACCATCGAATAGTCACTATGGACACGCAGATGTATAAAACGGGGTTCAGCCATATCAGTTTCCGGTTAAAACAGCGTCAGGCTATTAAAGCGTAAGGATCTGGCGGGCAGCCAGTACTTCAGCGTCGAGCAGCGCGTTGCGTACAGGCGCAAAACTGCGACGGTGGTGCGGCGTGGCGCCATACTGCGTCAGTTTTTCCATATGCAGCGCCGTCGGATAACCTTTGTGCTGCGCAAAACCATACTGCGGGAACAGCAGATCCAGCTCGGCCATTTCACGATCGCGCGACACTTTGGCGATGATGGAGGCTGCACTGATTTCGGCCACCAGGCTATCCCCTTTCACCACGGCCTGTGAAGGCATTGGCAACGCCGGACAACGATTACCATCAATCAGCACATAGTCGGGCTGAATACTCAGGCCAGCAACGGCGCGCTGCATCGCCAGCATAGTGGCGTGCAGAATGTTGAGCTGATCAATCTCTTCCGGCTCTGCACGTCCCAGACTCCAGGCCAGCGCCTTCTCTTTGATTTCGTCATACAATGACAGGCGGCGCTTTTCCGACAATTTCTTGGAGTCAGCCAAACCGGTAATCGGATTAGCCGGGTCGAGGATGACGGCAGCAGTGACCACCGCGCCGACCAGCGGACCACGCCCCACTTCGTCCACACCGGCAATCAGTCTGGCGACAGGATAGATAAAATCAGGCATTCACCAGCTCCAGTACCGCATCCGCTGCCTGCTCATCGGCGTTCCAGCGGATCTGTTGATGTAATTCATGAAACGTCTGCAGCAGGGTTTCGCGCTCAGGCCCGGCATGCAGCAGCGGATCTAACGCCGCGGCCAGGGCTTCTGGCTGACACTCATCCTGCAGTAGCTCTTTGACCAGCTCACGCCCGGCCAGCAGATTCGGCAGAGAGACATAAGGCGTCTTTACCAGCCGTTTCGCCAGCCAGAACGTGGCCGGCTTCATGCGATAACCGACGACCATAGGGCATTTTGCCAGCATGCACTCCAGTGCGGCAGTACCTGACGCCAGGAGTGCGGCATCGCTCGCAATCATCGCTTCACGTCCCTGACCATTCAGCAGATGCATCGGCAGCTCAGGAGCGACGTCAGCTTTAATTTTTTCAAACTGTTCGCGGCGACGGGCATTAACCAGCGGCACCACGATTTCCAGTGCCGGATAGTGACGACGCAACAATTGCGCTGTTTTCAGGAAATCAGCGCTGAGCATTTCCACTTCTGCGCCTCTGCTGCCGGGCAGCAAAGCCAGACAGAGTGCATCATCGGCAATGCCGAGATGACGGCGCGCAGCCTGCTTATCAGGTTGCAGCGGCATGGCATCTGCCATGGTGTGGCCGATAAAGCGACAGGGAACGTTATAGCGATCGTAGAAAGCTTTTTCAAACGGCAGGAAGGCCAGCACCAGATTGGTGTTACGACCAATTTTAAACACGCGCTTTTGCCGCCATGCCCACACCGAGGGACTGACATAGTGGATCGTGCGAATGCCCGTGCGTTTAAGGTTGCCTTCCAGCGTGATATTGAAATCGGGCGCATCAATCCCGACAAAGACATCGGGTCTGAGTTCGGTAAAACGCCGGGTGAGATCGCGGCGGATTGTCAGCAGACGTCGCAGGCGGCCCAGCACCTCAACAATGCCCATCACCGCCAGCTCTTCCATCTCATACCAGGCTTCGCACCCTTCCGCCTGCATCAGTGGTCCCGCCACGCCGACAAAGCGTGCATCAGGATGACGGGCTTTCAGGGCACGAATGAGACCTGCACCAAGAATATCGCCGGAGGTTTCTCCGGCGACCAGGGCAATCGTTAAAGGACGCGCTGACATGGATTAACGAATTAATCCACGGGTTGAACGGGTGAAGAAGTCGTAGAAAGGCTGCACTTCGCTGTGCTGCTGCGCGATGGCTTCGATTTCTGGCTTCACTTCTTCCAGCGTTCTGCCGCTGCGATAGAGCAGCTTGTAGGCGTTGCGAATCGCGTGCAACGACTCTTTGCTGAAGCCACGGCGCTTAAGACCTTCGATATTGATCCCGAACGGCGTCGCGTGGTTGCCCTGCGCAATAACGTAAGGCGGCACATCCTGCGCCACGCCGGAACAGCCACCTACCATCACGTGAGCACCGATGATGCACCACTGATGTACCGCTGTCATGCCGCCAATAATGGCGAAATCATCGACCGTCACGTGACCACCCAGGGTGGCGTTGTTGGCGAAGATACAGCGGTTACCAATCACGCAGTCATGCGCAATATGGACATTGACCATCAGCAGATTATCGCTGCCCACCGTGGTGACATGGCCACCCTGCGTGGTGCCGCGATGAATCGTCACGCTTTCACGGATGCGGTTGCGATCGCCGATCTCAACCCGTGTTGGCTCACCGGCATATTTCAGATCCTGATTCACTTCACCAATCGAGGCAAACTGATAGATCTGATTATCTTTACCGATACGCGTGTGGCCGTTCACCACAACGTGTGACTTCAGTACCGTTCCTTCACCGATTTCAACATTCGCGCCAATAAAGCAAAACGGGCCAATGTGAACGCGGGCGCCAATAACAGCGCCCTCTTCAATGACAGAACTGGGATGGATAGTGGCGGTTGGATCAATCACGAATTATGCCTCCCGGCTGCGGGCACACATCATGGTCGCTTCACAAACGATTTTACCATCGACAGTCGCCACGCCTTTAAAGCGGGTCAGACCACGGCGGGTTTTCTCGAAAGTGACTTCCATGATCATCTGGTCGCCTGGTACCACAGGGCGCTTGAAGCGGGCACTGTCGATACCGGCAAAGTAATAGAGTTCACCTGGTTCCAGTTTACCTACGCTTTTAAACGCCAGAATACCGGTGGCCTGCGCCATCGCTTCCAGGATCAGAACGCCAGGAAAAATCGGTTTACCAGGGAAATGCCCCTGGAAAAACGGTTCATTAACAGAAACGTTCTTCACTGCACGCAGGTATTTGTGCTCTTCAAATTCCAGCACGCGGTCTACCAGCAGAAACGGATAGCGGTGCGGCAGCAGCTCTAAAATCTCTTCAATTTTCAGAGTATGAGTTTCAGTAGTCAAAATACTCTTCCTGTCCTAAAAATCTGATGACATCAATAACACGGCCTGCACAGATCAAAATGATCTTCCGCAGGCCGCAAATAGGTTCTGTGGCGCCGGGCTTCCCTGCTTAACATTTTTATTATGAAAGCCGGTCAGTTTTGGGATGGCGGTTAGTCGTCTTTGCCGACCTTGCGCTCGATGGCTTTTAAGCGTTTGCTCATGTCATCGATGTTCATCACCAGCGCTGCAGTTTTGCGCCAGGTTTTGTTGGGTTGCAGCGGAATGCCTGACGAATAGACACCAGGCTCTGTGATAGGACGCATGACCATACCCATACCGGTCACCGTTACTTTGTCACAGATTTCCATATGGCCGTTAATGACGCTGGCACCGCCAATCATACAGTAACGCCCAATTTTCAAACTACCCGCCATGATCACACCGCCTGCAACCGCAGTATTGTCGCCAATAACTACGTTGTGAGCGATCTGGCACTGGTTGTCTATGATAACACCATTGCCGATCAGAGTGTTATCAAGCGCACCGCGATCGATGGTGGTGCAGGCACCTATTTCGACGCGATCGCCGATAATTACCGCGCCTAACTGCGGGATTTTCACCCAGTTACCGCGATCGTTGGCATAGCCGAAACCATCAGAACCGATGACGGTACCTGACTGAATCAGACAATCCTGGCCGATTTCGATCTCGTGATACACAGAGACGTTGGCCCAGAGGCGGGTTCCGCTGCCGATACGGGTTTTTTTGCCCACAAAGCATCCCGCACCAATGACTACGTTATCACCCAGCTCAACGTCCGCTTCGATCACTGCATTGGCACCAATGGCAACGTTATTGCCAAGTCGGGCTGAGGGATCGATAACTGCGCTGGGGGCGATATTCTGCGCCGGCTGTGGCGTGGTATCGAGTATTTGTGCCATACGCGCATAGGTCAGGTAGGGATTTTTGACTACCAGCGCTGCGGTTTTGCACCACTCCAGATCCGCTTCCGTCAGCACCACGGCTGAGGCCTTTATCAGGGCGAGTTGCTCGCGGTAACGGCTGTTTGCAAGAAAAGTGATTTGGCCAGTTGTGGCGGATTGCATAGAAGCAATGCCGGAGATGACGATATCGCCATCTCCGTGCAATTCTGCATCCAACTGCTGGGCTAAATCAGCCAGTCGAATAGATGACATGAATTATTTAACCTGTTTCAGCACGTCAGCAGTGATGTCTTTTGCGTTTGATGCATAAGCCACCGCGTTAGCGTCGATCACGACGTCGTAACCATCGCTGTCAGCGACTTTCTTCACGGCATCCTGAATACGGCTCAGCAGCTTGTTACGCTCTTCCATCTGACGACGGCGATTGTCCTGCTCAAAAGCCTGCGCTTTTGAAGAGAAAGCTTCACGCTGTGACATGACATCTTTTTCCATACGGCTGCGTTCGCTGGCCTTCATGGTAGAACCGTCACGCTGCAGACGCTGCATTTTGGTTTGCAGATCGCGCTCCTGGCTCTGCAACTCAGTTGCACGGCCTTTGAACTCGTTTTCCAGCTGTTTAGCAACAGTCGCACGTTGCGGTAACTGTTGGAAAATGCTGGACACGTTTACCACTGCAATTTTGTCAGCAGCCTGAACACCAGCGGAGACCGCTAAAGCAAGACCCAGACCTGCGGCACACAACAACTTTTTCACTATAAACTCCTTACCATCAACGTTTGTGTCAGCGACACAGTGTTTGCCCCGGAACAGCAACAAGTGCTGCCCGGCAGCAAGACTTCAGCTATGCATCCATGCTCAGAACATTACCAGGTTTTACCAATGTTAAACTGGAACTGCTCTGACTTGTCTCCATCGACTTTCTTAATCGGCTGGGCATACGAGAACACCAGCGGGCCGAGCGGTGACATCCACTGCAGCGCCACACCGCTTGATACGCGGATATTGTTTGGATCGCTGTAGTCAGGAATACCCGCAGCACGTGTTTCAGCGGTGTTTTCCCAGTGGGTATCCCACGCAGTACCGGTATCAACAAACACCGAGGTACGCACCGAGTTAGCATACTTCTCGCTCAGGAACGGCGTTGGCGTAATCAGCTCAAGGCTGGCAATCGCCATGGCGTTACCGCCCACCGCATCGTCAGACTTACAGACTCCATTTGGATCGGCAATGCGGCAGTTCGACGAGTTGTTATTGTAGTAAGCCGCTTTCGGTCCAATGGTGTTGGACTGGAAGCCACGCACGGTGCTCGAGCCACCGGCGTAGAAGTTCTCATAGAACGGCATCTCTTTGCCGCCGAGACCATCGCCATAGCCAACACGACCACGGCCCAGCAGCACCCAGGTACGATCCTGGTTAATCGGCACATACTGCTGGGTGTCCAGCGTGGCCTTATAGAAGCTGTTATCTGAGCCTGGAATCGTTACCTTACCGTTCAGGTTGGTACGGTTACCAGATGTCGGGAAGAAGCCACGGTCCAGCGTGTTGTATGTCCAGCCGTAGTTAAAGGTGAAGTCATCGGCTGAGAATTCGCCTTTGTCATTTAACTGCTGCGGCTTGCCGACTGAATCCAGATAACGCCACATCGCAACCTGCGGCTGCATGTTTGACAGGTCATTGTGGACATAGCCCAGACCGACACGCAGGGTGTTGTTTTCGTTAACCGGGAAGCCAAGCGTGCCATCCAGACCATAACTTCGGTTGGTATAGTCAGACAGATCCGCATTGTCCGCTTTGAAGTCGTTATAGAACAGACGACCACCCAGACTCACACCATCAACGGTGAAGTAAGGGTCAGTAAGCGAGAATTCAGCATAGGTCTGGTAGTCATTTTTGGTGCCGCTGATGCCCACGGTATTACCGGTGCCCAGCCAGTTATCCTGCGTTACCCCGACCTGGAAGCTCACACCACTTTCGGTGCCGTAGCCGACGCCGAAGTTAAAGGTACCGGTGTTACGCTCTTTAACCTTGTAGACCACATCAACCTGGTCCGGCGAACCAGGCACACGCTGCGTATCCACATCCACGGTTTCAAAGTAACCGGTACGGTTCAGACGCTCTTTACCCTGCTCAACCAGATCGCTGCCCAGCCATGCGCCTTCCATCTGACGCATTTCGCGACGTAACACCGAGTCTTTAGAGGTGTCATTGCCTTCGAAACGGACGTTACGCACGTAGTAGCGGTTACCCGCATCGACGTTGATATGCAGTTTTACGGTTTTATCGGCGTCGTTGATTTCAGGCTGTGTGGCGACACGCGGATAGGCATAGCCGTAGCGGCCCAGCAGTTTCTTGATGTCATCTTCCATTTTCGTGACTTTGGCGCCGTTATAAAGCTCGCCTGCAGGAATTTTGGTCAGATGCTCAATTTCTGCTGAATGGCCCGCCATGCTGCCATTGACGATCACACCAGCAATTTTGTACTGGTCACCTTCGGTGATATTCACCGTGATGTAGATGCCTTTTTTATCTGGCGTCAGGCTGACCTGAGTCGAATCGATGTTGAAGCGGGCATAACCGCGATCCAGATAGAAGCTGCGCAGGGTCTCAAGGTCGCCCGCCAGTTTCTGCTTCTGGTATTTACGATCGCCGACCACGTTCCACCATGGCACTTCATCGCGCAGCTGGAAACGGGAGATCAGTTCATCGGAGCTGAAGGCTTTATTACCGACGATGTTGATCTGCTGAATTTTGGCAGAGACACCTTCCGTAAAGACCAGTTTCAGATCAACGCGGTTACGCGGCAGTGGCGTGACCACGGCTTTCACGTTGGCGGTATATTTACCGACGCTGTAATAGAAGTCTTCAAGTCCCTTCTCGATAGAAGAGATGGTAGTACGGTCCAGCGCTTCGCCGACACGGACACCTGAAGCTTCCAGATTTTGTTTGAGCTGATCCTCTTTCACCGCTTTGTTACCGGTGAAGGTAATGCTGGCAATGGTAGGACGTTCTTTGACCTGGACAATCAGCGTTGTACCGTCTCGCAGGACCTGAACATCCTCAAAGTTGCCAGTAGCGAACAGCGAGCGAATGGTATTTCTGACATCATCGTCATTCACCGTATCGCCAACCCGTACTGGCATGCTCAGCAGAGCCGCGCCGACGGCGACTCGCTGCAGCCCTTCGAAATGAATATCCTTCACCACGAAATCGTCTGCACCGTAAACGGTGGCGCTGCTAAACAGCAGCGACGCTATGAGCAACTTTTTCATCGCCATCGTTGTTATGCGTTTTCCTAACACATCCCTCGAATGTTCGCGTTCCAGCGGTTACAAACGTGAGAAATCATTGAAAAGTGCAAGCCCCATTAACAGCACCAGCAGAATTGAGCCGATGCGATAACTAAAGTCCTGAACTCGCTCGGACACCGGTCCACCTTTGATCTTTTCGATCGCCAGGAACAGCAGGTGCCCACCATCTAAAACCGGCAAAGGGAACAGGTTGATAATGCCCAGGTTGACGCTAATCAACGCCAGGAACATTAGGTAGTAAATCAACCCATACTCCGCTGACAACCCTGCACCCTGCGCAATCGAGATTGGCCCGCTCAGGTTGTTCAGCTTCACATCACCGGTTATTAACTTGCCCAGCATGGAAACGGTGAGCTTCATCAGTTGCCAGGTTTTTACACTGGCCTCACCGATAGCCGCAAACGCGCCATACTGCCTTACCGTCTTGTACTCTTCGGGCAGCGGAACAATGCGCGGAATCACACCCGCAAAGCCCGCTGTCGTGCCAGCTTTCGCTTCTGGCGTCATCGTCAGCGCAATTGATTCACCGCCGCGATCCACCTCAAGCGCCAGGCTTTTGCCGGGATTGTCCCGGACCTGGGTAACAAACGTCTGCCACTGCGATAATGGCTGACCATCGACTTTAACGATCCTGTCGCCTGCTTGCAAACCGGCTTCACTGGCTGGCGAATTCGCCTGAACTTCTGCCAGTGTGGTCTCAATTTGCGGACCGCGAGGCTGAATGCCTAACGCGACGACCGGATCCTGCTTATCAGGCTCAAACTGCCAGTTACGCAAATCCAGCTGCTTCTGCTGAGTTGCGTCCTCGCCAAATCGTGCCACCGTTAACGTGGTGCTGCTGTCGCCGATTTTACCCACCAGCGCCATACGCACAGCATCCCAGTCAGGCGTTTCGATACCGTCAACGGCCTTAAGTTCCATGCCGGGCGCAATTTGCGCTTCCGCAGCGACCGAACCGTTTAAAATTTCACCGATTACCGGGCGCACACCAGGCACGCCGTGAATAAACACAACCCAGTAGGCAAAGATGGCAAAGAGGAAGTTAGCGACAGGACCTGCCGCAATGATGGAGGCACGTTGCCAGACGGCTTTATTATTAAAAGCCTGATGACGCAGCTCGGCTGGCACGCTTTCGACACGTTCGTCGAGCATTTTCACGTAGCCACCAAGGGGAATCAGCGCGATGACAAATTCCGTGCCGTGGCGGTCACGGCGCTGCCAGAGCGACTTACCAAACCCAATGGAAAAACGCTCAACCTTGACGCCACAGCGACGAGCGACCCAGAAATGGCCAAACTCATGAACGGTAATCAACACGCCCAGCGCAACGATAAAGGCGAAGAAACTCCAGATTATGCTCAACATCTTTGCCTGTCCTTAAAGGGTGCGGAACACCAGCAGCAATAAACAGGCAAACACCGGCACCGCCGCAGTCAGACTATCAATGCGATCAAGAATGCCGCCGTGACCCGGTATCAGATTGCCACTGTCTTTGATACCCGCTTCACGTTTAAACATACTCTCAGTGAGGTCGCCCAGCACGGAGGCCAGCGTTGCGATAACCGCGCAAATCACCAGCGTACCGGTAGAGACCGTCAGCGGCGCCAGCGAGGCAAACAGCAGCGCAATCAGCGCAGAGGAGACCAGGCCGCCCAGGAAGCCTTCCCAGGTTTTACCTGGCGAGACCTTCGGTGCCAGCTTGTGCTTGCCGAACATTTTGCCAAACATATAGGCACCTGAATCCGCACCCCACACCAGCAGCAACACAAACAGCAGCCACCAGGCACCGGCGAAGTGATCGGTTTCGTAGTGATACTGCCGCAGCGCCACCATGCCCCAGAAAAAAGGCACCAGCGTTAACACGCCAAACAGTAAGCGGAGCGGGCGCGAATGACGCCAGAAGGCCGCAGATGCGGGATAGGAGAGGACCAGCAGCAGTGCAACGACCCACCACACCAGCGACGCCCAAAGCGATGTCGCGACCTGGGGCAGATGCACCGTGTGTTGATAAGGCGGCAGCGTAAACTGCATCAGCGCCAGCAGCAGACCACAAAGTACAGCCAGCCAGACGCGCTGTTGCCGTGATGCCATCCCTGCAAACTGACCCCATTCCCAGGCGGCCAGCATGCAGATAACGATGGTTGTAAGGGCAAAGCCCACAGGTGGTAACCAGAACAGTGCAGCTATTACCAGCGGAATTAATATCAACGCGGTAATCAGACGAGACTTCAGCAAAGGTTACCCCCAGATTGCTCAGGCGCCGCCTGGTGCAGCGCCGCCAAAACGACGCTCCCGCAGAGAGAATGCATTCAGTGCACCTTCAAAAACGTGTTCATCGAAATCCGGCCAGAGCACATCGGTAAAATAGAATTCAGCATAGGCAATCTGCCACAGCAGGAAGTTGCTAATCCGATGCTCTCCCCCGGTCCTTATCACTAAATCCACTGGCGCCAGCTCCTGCATACAGAGCTGCGACGTCAGGCTCTCTTCGGTAATCTGGTCAGGACGCAGTAATCCTTCCTGCACCTGCTCAGCCAGTTTTTTCACGCCTTCGATAATATCCCAACGGCCGCCATAGTTGGCAGCAATGTTGAGCGTCAGGCCACTATTATTTGCGGTCAGCGTCTCAGAACGGCGAATACGTTCCTGAATACGCGGGCTGAAACGGCTGGTATCGCCAATGACGCGTAAGCGAACATTGTGTTTGTGCAGGCTTTTCACTTCGCTGTCGAGCGCCCAGACAAACAGTTCCATTAACGCGGTGACTTCCTGCGCCGGACGGCTCCAGTTTTCACTGCTGAAGGCGTAAAGCGTCAGGGCTTCAAGATTGTTGCTGACCGCAAAGCTGACGGCGCGGCGCACCGATTTAACGCCCGCTTTGTGGCCTGAAATACGCAATTTTCCCTGATTTTTGGCCCAGCGACCGTTGCCATCCATGATGATAGCGACGTGGCGCGGACCGTTTCCCTGCTGGTCATCAGTGTTGTTGTGATTGTTAGACGACATAACGCTTAACCAATTCCTTTCATCAGAAATGCTGTGGTTTCTGAATACATTGCGCCCGATTCAAATCCCGACACGCTTTTGGTGCCGGGCCACACCGAATTCGGTGACAGACCGTGAAACGCGAGCCAGCGACTATACCATTTTCACCTGAAGCGAACAAATGGCCTCATAACGATCGGCTTCACGACGTGAAGCGCGGCAACATTTCTGCCGCCAGCGCGCGCGCGGAGCGATCAATTTCAAGGACAGCGTCCACCGAATCAGGCTCCGGACACACCTGTGCTGCCATCACCGCGCTATTAAGCGCTGCGATGTCGGTGAAGCGGATCTGGTGGTTCAGGAAAGCCGCGACGGCAACCTCGTTGGCTGCATTCAGCGTGGTGGTCGCCGCCTGCCCTGCATCACAGGCATCAATGGCCAGTTTCAGGCAGGGGTAGCGACTAAAATCAGGTTCTGCAAAGCTCAGCGCCGACATGCGGGTAAAATCCAGCGGCGTCACGCCTGCTTTGATGCGCGAAGGCCAGGCCATGCTATGGGCAATGGGCGTACGCATATCGGGAGAACCTAACTGAGCCAGCACGCTGCCATCGCAGTATCGCACCATAGAGTGAATCACCGACTGTGGGTGAAGGATCACTTCCATCTGCGCTGCGCTGGCATTAAACAACCAACGGGCTTCAATGTACTCAAGACCTTTATTCATCATGGTGGCCGAATCGACAGAGATTTTTCTCCCCATCGACCAGTTCGGATGTGCACAGGCCTGATCAGGCGACATGGCGCTGAGATCCGCTAAATCTGTGTCACGAAAAGGACCACCCGATCCCGTAAGGATAATTGACTCAATGCCATTATCCCGCAGGTCAGCGTAACCTAACTGATGCTGGATGGTAGCCGGTAAACTCTGAAAAATGGCGTTATGTTCGCTGTCGACCGGTAGTAACTGCGCGTTATGATGACGCACCGCCTCCATAAACAAACGGCCGCAGGTGACAAGCGATTCTTTGTTGGCCAGCAATACCGTTTTACCGGCGCGAATGGCGGCCAGCGTTGGCAGCAAACCTGACGCACCGACAATGGCCGCCATCACCTGATCCACCTCATCCAGCGCGGCCAGCTCACAGGCTGCCTGAACGCCGGAGAGCACTTCAGTATTGACCCTGATTGCTCTCAGTCGCTCACGCAGCGCAGCGGCAGAAGTTTCGTCTGCCATGCAGGCGTAGCGTGGCGTAAAGGCCGCACACTGTTCGGCCATCAGCGCCACGTTATGGCCGGCAACCAGCGCCGTAATCTGATAAAGCTCTGGGTTGGCGCGAACCACCGCCAGCGTACTGGTGCCGATCGAGCCGGTGGATCCCAGCAGAGTTAATCGCTTCATGAGGCTATCCGTGTGAAGTCAGCGTGCCCGCAGGCACAATGTAAAACGCCGCCAGATGTCGCATTCATACGAATACCTCTCTGTACGGCGTTTTGTCCGGCAGTGATGGAATCAGAAATCCATCAGCTCCGTTTCTTTTTCTGACAGTGCAGCATCAACTTTCTTGATGTACGCATCGGTCATTTTTTGCACTTCGTCCTGCGCACGACGTTCGTCGTCTTCGCTGATTTCTTTATCTTTCAGCAGCGCTTTGATTTTATCGTTGGCATCGCGACGGACGTTTCGTACCGACACACGGCCCTGCTCGGCTTCGCCGCGCACGATTTTAATCAGATCTTTACGACGCTCTTCTGTCAGCGCTGGCAGCGGAACACGGATGTCAGTACCGGCTGAACTTGGGTTCAGACCGAGATCGGACTTCATGATCGCTTTTTCGACTGCCTGGCTTAGTGAACGATCAAACACGTTGATTTTCAGCGTGCGTGAATCTTCCACAGTGACAGAAGCCAGCTGACGCAGTGGCGTCGGCGTGCCGTAATATTCGACGACGATGCCGTCGAGCAGCGAAGGTGACGCACGACCGGTACGCACTTTGCTGATGGTAGTTTTGAATGCTTCAACGCATTTTTCCATGCGCGTGTCAGCATCTTTTTTGATGTCGTTAATCACGTTGAAACCCTTGGATTCGGTTTGACCTGGCCAGTTCCGGCATAACCGGAAGCGGGATCGATAATCATCGATAATCCTGACTGGTGCGCGATGCGTTCTCATCGCGCTGACAGAATATACCTTATTTTATCTCGCCTCGGGTATTAATGCGTAATCAGGGTGCCTTCTTTTTCACCCATCACTACGCGACGCAGTGCGCCAGGTTTATTCATGTTGAAAACACGGATAGGTAATTTGTGGTCACGTGCCAGGGTAAAGGCCGCCAGATCCATCACTTTCAGCTCTTTATCCAGGACTTCGGCATAGGTCAGTTGATCATACAGCGTCGCGTCCGGGCTTTTCACCGGATCGGCAGAGTAAACGCCGTCAACTTTGGTCGCCTTCAGTACCACGTCCGCTTCAATCTCAATGCCGCGCAGACACGCCGCAGAGTCGGTGGTAAAGAACGGATTGCCGGTACCGGCGGAGAAGATGACGACGCGGTTGTTACGCAGCAGGCTGATCGCTTCTGCCCAGCTGTAGTTGTCACAGACGCCATTCAGTGGAATCGCTGACATCAGGCGTGCATTCACATAGGCGCGGTGCAGTGCATCACGCATCGCCAGGCCGTTCATCACGGTCGCCAGCATACCCATGTGGTCACCTACGACGCGGTTCATACCTGCCTGCTGCAGGCTCGCGCCGCGGAACAGGTTCCCTCCGCCAATTACCACGCCAACCTGGATGCCCAGCTCAACCAGCTCTTTTACCTCTTGTGCCATGCGGTCAAGCACACTCGCGTCGATACCAAAACCTTCAGCGCCTTGCAGAGCTTCGCCGCTGAGTTTAAGCAGGATACGTTGATAAACAGGTTTTGCGTTGGTCGCCATGGTCAGTTCTTCCTGGAAGATTGGGTGTAAAGGAGAAGTAAATTCTGATCGATCATCCGCTTACCGCAAAGAAAATGCTATTGGGATGAAACTGAAAACGTGTCTGTTGCGATTCACAGACAAAAAAGAACCGCCATCTGGCGGTTCTTTCAGAGCATTAAGACTGTTTGGACATTGCTGCAACTTCTGCAGCGAAGTCTGATTCAACTTTCTCGATGCCTTCACCCACTTCGAAGCGGATGAAGTTGATCACGTCAGCGCCATGCTCTTTCAGAGCCTGGCCAACGGTTTTGCTTGGGTCGATAACGAAAGCCTGACCCGTCAGAGAGACTTCGCCGGTGAATTTCTTCATACGGCCTTCAACCATCTTCTCTGCGATCTCTTTTGGCTTGCCAGACTGCATCGCGATGTCCAGCTGAACCTGGTACTCTTTATCTACCACGTCAGCAGAAACGTCTTCTGGCTTAACGAATTCAGGCTTGCTCGCTGCAACGTGCATCGCGATCTGTTTGATCAGATCTTCGTTAGCGCCTTTCGCTGAAACCAGAACGCCGATACGCGCGCCGTGCAGGTAGCTGCCCAGCTCTGCGCCTTCCAGGATTGCAACGCGACGGATGTTGATGTTCTCACCGATTTTAGCAACCAGTGCAACGCGCTCTTCTTCGAACTGCGCTTTCAGGACTTCAACGTCAGTAACACGATCAGCGGCAGCCGCATCCAGAACTTTGTCTGCGAACGCCTGGAAACCGCCATCTTTTGCTACGAAGTCAGTCTGGCAGTTAACTTCCAGAATCACGCCGTAGTCGCCAACGATTTTGGTTTTGATTACGCCATCAGCAGCAACGTTGCCTGCTTTTTTCGCTGCTTTGATTGCGCCAGACTTACGCATGTTCTCAATCGCCAGCTCAATGTCGCCGTTCGCTTCAGTCAGCGCTTTTTTGCAATCCATCATGCCAGCGCCAGTACGCTCGCGCAGTTCTTTTACCAATGCAGCGGTAATGTCAGCCATTCCAGAATCCTCGGTTCGTGCCTGTGTACATACGTACATGCAGACACTTATTTGCGGAAAATTTACTCTGTCCCGCCGTCCGGTTGGGGGCGTAACAGACTTAGATAAATAAAGGGGCCACTATAGGCCCCTTACAGATCACATCTGAATGCTAAGGGCTCTTATGCAGAGCAAACCTTAATTAAGCGTTTTCTAAAGACGCTTCTTCAGCTTGCTCAGCCAGGTCCTGAGAGCGGCCTTCGCGAACGGTGGTCGCAACGGCAGTCAGGTACAGGTTTACAGCACGGATCGCATCGTCGTTACCTGGGATAACGAAATCAACGCCATCTGGATCTGAGTTGGTATCAACGATAGCAAATACCGGGATACCCAGGTTGTTTGCTTCTTTGATTGCGATGTGTTCGTGGTCAGCATCAACAACAAACAGCGCGTCTGGCAGACCGCCCATGTCTTTGATACCGCCCAGGCTGTTTTCCAGCTTGGCCAGCTCACGCGCACGCATCAGCGCTTCTTTTTTGGTCAGTTTGTCGAAAGTACCATCCTGAGACTGAATCTCCAGATCTTTCAGACGCTTGATTGACTGACGCACGGTTTTCCAGTTAGTCAGCATGCCACCCAACCAGCGGTGGTTTACGAAGAACTGGTCGCAGCTCAGTGCAGACTCTTTTACCGCTTCAGCAGCAGCGCGCTTAGTACCTACGATCAGGATCTTACCTTTACGGGAAGAGATCTTGTTCAGTTCAGCCAGAGCTTCGTTGAACATAGGTACAGTTTTTTCCAGGTTGATGATGTGAACCTTGTTACGTGCACCAAAGATGAATGGCTTCATTTTTGGGTTCCAGTAACGGGTCTGGTGACCGAAGTGAACACCAGCCTGGAGCATGTCGCGCATGGAAACAGTTGCCATGATAAAACCTCTAAAGTTTGATTGGGGTTGGGCCTCCATGTATCCCATACGACCGACCTCTTTCAAGGCACCCCGGCGTATGTGTCGATACATGTGTGTTTTAGTACACATAATGAGAGTTATGCGTTTCCTGCTGACCGAAACGGCCATACAGAGAATCGTCGGCGCGCTTTATATCACAACCAGCCCAGTGACGCCAATAAATCATCGCTGACAGAGGCCAGCGCGTTCTCTATTTGGCAGCCCATTTGCTGGCTGCTAACATGACAGCACAGAACTTATTATTGTCGAAAATTTCGACAAATGCGGATTAATTTAATGGCAATTTCAATTAAAACTCCTGAAGAAATCGAAAAAATGCGCGTCGCAGGCCGACTGGCCGCCGAAGTGCTGGAGATGATCGAACCTTACGTGAAACCGGGTGTGACCACCGGTGAGCTGGACCGCATCTGCCACGAGCACATTACTCAAAAGCAACAGGCGGTCTCTGCCTGCCTCGGCTATCACGGCTTTCCGAAGTCGGTCTGCATCTCCGTCAACGAAGTGGTGTGCCACGGCATTCCCAGCGATGACCGCCCGTTAAAAGATGGCGATATCGTCAATATTGATGTCACCGTGATTAAAGATGAGTACCACGGCGATACCTCAAAGATGTTTATCGTTGGTAAACCGACCATTCAGGGTGAGCGCCTGTGCCGCGTCACGCAGGAGAGCCTCTATCTTTCCCTGCGTCTGATTAAGCCCGGTATTCGTCTGCGCGAACTGGGCCGGGCTATCCAGAAGTATGTGGAAGCGAACGACTTCTCTGTTGTGCGCGAATATTGCGGTCACGGCATCGGCAAGGGCTTCCACGAAGAGCCGCAGGTGCTGCATTACGATGCCGATGATAGCGGCGTTGTACTGCAGGCGGGCATGACCTTTACGGTAGAACCGATGGTCAATGCCGGTGATTACCGCATCCGCACCATGAAAGATGGCTGGACGGTAAAAACCAAAGATCGCAGCTTGTCCGCACAGTATGAGCATACTATTGTGGTGACGGAAAACGGCTGTGAGATTTTAACCCTGCGTAAAGATGACACGATCCCTGCCGTGCTCGTTGCTGAAGGGTAATTTTCTTCACGCAGATCAAGCCGGCGATGAGCCGGCTTTTTTTTGGCTAAAAAAGAGAAGAGCTGCATGAGCGTGAGTCTGTCGGAAGAGGTAAAAAACGGTCTGGTCGATTCGCCAGCCGAATGGGGTGACGACCAGTTGACCCGCGACATTCTGAAGCCGCGGCTGGAGCAGTTTCAGCAGCATCTGGCTGCCGCATTTGATGCCGGTGAAGCCGTTGAGCCGCTGATAGATGCCCGCACGCTGTTTATCGATCGGCTGCTGCGTCGCCTGTGGCGCTTCTATGGCTTTGATGCGATGCCCTCTATCGCGCTGGTCGCCGTGGGCGGCTATGGCCGTGCCGAACTGCATCCGCTCTCTGATATTGATGTCCTGATCCTCAGCCGCCAGCCGCTGAATGAACAGGCTGCACAGCGTACCAGCGATCTGCTGACGCTGATGTGGGACCTCAAGCTGGAAGTGGGCCATAGCGTGCGCACTTTGGAAGAGTGTCTGCTGGAGGGGCTGTCTGACCTGACCGTTGCCACTAACCTGATTGAATCACGGATGCTGACCGGCGACGTGGCGCTGTTTCTGGAACTGCAGAAAAACATTTTCAGCGATGGTTTCTGGCCCTCATCCACCTTCTTTGCGGCCAAAATCGAAGAACAGCAGGAACGCCACAAGCGTTACCACGGCACCAGCTATAACCTTGAGCCGGACATCAAGAGCAGTCCGGGTGGCCTGCGCGACATCCACACGCTGCAATGGGTTGCCCGACGCCATTTTGGCGCCACCACGCTGGATGAGATGGTTGGCTTTGGTTTCCTCACCGACGCGGAACGCAGCGAACTCAACGAATGCCAGGAATTTCTCTGGCGCATCCGTTTTGCCCTGCACCTCTCCCTGCCCCGCTACGATAATCGCCTGCTGTTCGATCGCCAGCTCAGCGTGGCGCAGCGCCTGAATTACCAGGGCGAAGGCAATGAGCCGGTCGAGCGGATGATGAAAGATTTCTATCGCGTCACGCGGCGCATCGGCGAACTGAATCAGATGCTGCTGCAGCTGTTTGATGAGGCGATTCTGGCGCTCTCTACCAGCGAAAAACCGAGACCTGTCGATGACGATTTCCAGCTGCGTGGCAATTTGATCGACCTGCGCGACGAAACGCTGTTTACCCGCGAACCGCAGGCAATTCTGCGTATGTTCTATGTCATGGTGCGTAACGACAGCATCAAGGGGATCTACTCCACTACCCTCCGTCATCTGCGCCATGCGCGTCGTCATCTTAAACAGCCGCTGTGCCAGATTCCGGAAGCGCGACGTACCTTTATGTCGATTCTGCGTCATCCCGGCGCGGTCAGCCGGGCACTGGTGCCGATGCACCGTCACAGCGTGTTATGGGCTTACACGCCGCTGTGGGGCCATATTGTCGGGCAGATGCAGTTCGACCTGTTCCACGCCTACACCGTGGATGAGCACACTATCCGCGTGTTGCAGAAGCTGGAAAGCTTTGCCAATGAAACCACCCGGCCGCAGCATCCGCTGTGCGTAGAGTTATGGCCGCGCCTGCCGCAGCAGGAGCTGCTGCTGATGGCCGCACTGCTGCATGACATTGCCAAAGGGCGCGGCGGCGATCACTCTATTCTCGGCGCACAGGATGCACTCGATTTCGCTGAAATGCATGGCCTTAACTCGCGTGAAACGCAGCTGGTGGCCTGGCTGGTTCGCCATCATCTGCTGATGTCAGTGACGGCGCAACGGCGCGATATTCAGGACCCGACGGTGATCCAGCAGTTCGCTGAGGTGATGCAGAATGAGAACCGGCTGCGCTATCTGGTTTGCCTGACCGTCGCCGATATCTGCGCCACCAACGAAAGCCTGTGGAATAGCTGGAAGCAGAGCCTGCTGCGTGAGCTCTTTTTCGCCACCGAGAAGCAGTTGCGACGCGGCATGGAAAACAGTCCGGACCTGCGTGAGCGGGTGCGTCACCATCGCCTGCAGGCGCTGGCGCTGCTGCGGATGGACAACATCGATGAAGAGCGTCTGCACCAGATCTGGAATCGCTGCCGCGCAGATTATTTCCTGCGCCATACGCCTAATCAGATTGCCTGGCATGCCCGCCACTTACTGGTTCACGACCTGAAGAAACCATTAGTGCTGGTCAGCCCGCAGGCCACACGCGGCGGAACCGAAATTTTCATCTGGAGTCCCGATCGCCCACACCTGTTTGCCGCCGTCGCCGGAGAACTCGACCGCCGCAACCTCAGCGTCCACGACGCGCAAATCTTTACCAGCCGCGACGGCATGGCCATGGATACCTTTATTGTGCTGGAACCGGATGGCAGCCCGCTGTCGCCGGACCGCCATCCGATGATCATTCAGGCGCTGGAGCAGGCGATCACCCAGTCTGACTGGGTGGCGCCACGAACCCGTCGTCCGTCGGCCAAACTGCGGCATTTCAGCGTGGATACCGAGGTCAATTTCCTGCCGACGCACACCGACCGTCGCAGCTACCTTGAACTGGTGGCGCTGGATCAGCCTGGCCTGCTGGCGCGCGTGGGTGAAGTCTTTGCCGATCTCGGTGTCTCACTGCACGGCGCACGCATCAGCACCATTGGCGAGCGGGTCGAAGATTTGTTTATTCTGGCCAACAGTGAACGTCAGGCGCTGGACGAAGAAATGCGCAAAGCGTTGCAACAACGGTTGACAGAGGCCCTTAATCCAAACGATAAAGTGTGACCAGACTCGATTTGTAAACATTAATCTCTTTACTTGTGTCGGGTTATTGCCCGGCATCGCACATGACAGATCAGGAAAAAAATATGCAACAGTTACAGAGCGTTATTGAATCCGCCTTCGAACGTCGCGCTGACATCACACCTGCCAGCGTTGACAGAGAAACCCGTGATGCCATTAACCAGGTGATCTCTTTGCTGGACAGCGGTGAGCTGCGCGTTTCTGAGAAGATCGACGGCGAGTGGGTAACGCATCAGTGGCTGAAGAAAGCAGTGCTGCTCTCTTTCCGCATCAATGACAACCAGGTGATGGAAGGTTCGGAAACCCGCTTTTACGACAAAGTGCCGATGAAATTTGCCGGCTGGGATGAAGCGCGTTTCAAAGCAGCAGGCTTCCGCGTCGTGCCGCCTGCGGCTGTGCGTCAGGGTGCCTATATCGCCCGCAACACGGTGCTGATGCCTTCTTACGTCAACATCGGTGCATTTGTGGATGAAGGCACCATGGTAGACACCTGGGCGACCGTCGGCTCCTGTGCACAGATTGGTAAAAACGTTCACCTTTCTGGCGGCGTGGGTATCGGTGGCGTGCTGGAACCGCTGCAGGCCAACCCGACCATTATCGAAGACAACTGCTTCATTGGCGCACGCTCTGAAATCGTTGAAGGCGTGATTGTTGAAGAAGGCTCAGTGATCTCAATGGGTGTTTACATCGGTCAGAGCACCAAAATTTATGACCGTGAAACAGGCGAAGTACATTATGGTCGTGTGCCTGCCGGCTCCGTCGTGGTTTCAGGTAACCTGCCGTCCAAAGATGGCAGCTACAGCCTCTATTGTGCCGTGATCGTGAAGAAAGTGGATGCGAAAACGCTGGGCAAAACCGGTATCAACGAACTGCTGCGCACCATCGACTGATTTCACTGACGGGCTGGAAATCAGCCCGTCATCTTTTCTTTACAGTCATTATCAAATAACATGCTTCGCGCCGCGAATTAACTGGTGCGTTTAGTTTTTATCCAGGTCATAATCCGCGCCAGTTAAATCCTGTCGCGCAATGTTCATCCCGCTTATTTATGTCTACAGTTGACGGACGTCATGAACAAGTCTGCGCGCTTCTCACTTTTGATGGAAACAACGCTATGTATGACAATCTGAAAAGCTTAGGTATCAGTAACCCGGACGACATTGACCGCTACAGCCTGCGTCAGGAAGCCAATAACGACATTCTGAAGATCTACTTCCGCAAAGATAAAGGCGAGTTTTTCGCGAAGAGCGTTAAATTCAAATATCCGCGCCAGCGCAAAACTGTCGTTGCCGATCACGCGACGCAGGGCTACAAAGAAGTTCAGGAAATCAGCCCGAATCTGCGTTATGTCATCGATGAACTGGACCAGATTTGCCAGCGCGATCAGGTTGAAGTGGATCTGAAACGCAAAATTCTGGATGACCTGCGTCACCTGGAAAGCGTGGTCGCCCACAAGATCTCGGAAATTGAATCGGACCTGGAAAAATTAACCCGTAACAGCCGTTAATTTCCTGTCCGACAAGAGACAAGAGAGGCCAGCTTTGCTGGCCTTTTTTATGCCGCAAACCTGCCCCTACCCCTGCTCATCCAGTTGCAAAGCCACATAGAGCAACAGCCTGTCGTCAAAATGACCCAGATTCAGTCCCGTCAGTTCAGAAATCCGGTTCAGGCGGTACTCCAGCGTATTGCGATGAATGAATAGTGCACGTGCGGTAGCGCTCGGCTGGACGTTATGGGTGAACCAGGCGATTAGCGTACGGCGCAGCAAGCCGTTGTTATCCATGCTCTTGAGCTTCGCCAGCGGCCGGGCGAGCTCATTGGCCTGCCAGCCGCCTCGCAAGCTGTCGAGCAGCACCGGCAGCACCAGATCCTGATAAAAATAGCTGCGCACTTCGGGCATACGCTGTTTGCCTACCATCATGGTGGTGCGCGCCGTCCGGTAAGAGCGTGCAATGCTGCCCGGCCCGGTAAAGAAGTTACCCAGCGCGATACGCATCCGGAGATGGCCACTCTCTTTCATCCGCTGCAGCAACTGCTCGACGCGGCGGCGATGATCATCCTGATCGTAACGTCCATGCCCGTTCAGGGCTGGTTTCAGCACCACCATTTCGGTCAGTGAGACAATGGCGATCAGATTATCGCGCTCCGGTGTGGTCAGCAGCGTTTGCAGCTGTTGTAACTCTGACATCGCGCTGTCGACGCCAAGCTGACCGCTATCCACCTCCAGAACGGCCACCACACGCGGTTGATTGAGATCGATGCCGAGCCGCTGAGCCCATTCAGTTAGCTGTGGCGACAGGGTATCGCTGCGGATGAGATTCAGCACCAGCTCTTCACGTAGACGGCTGTCCTGTGCCAGCATATGCAGAAGCCGCGCCTGCTCCAGCATCATCTCTGCGGTCATGCAGACCAGCTCGCCGTAGTGCCGCAATGCCAGCGGCTCGCCGGTCAGGCCAATCACCCCGACGATGTCACCATCAATGCGCAGCGGCAGGTTAATGCCGGGGCGTACGCCATGAAGATGTTTAGCCACCGCTTCATCAATGTCGACTACGCGACCCTGTGAAAGCACCAGCAGCGCACCTTCGTGCAACTCCCCAATGCGTTCCCGGTCACCGCTGCCGATAATGCGGCCCCGCGCATCCATCACATTGACATTGCTGTCAATAATTTTCATAGTGCGCGCCACGATATCCTGTGCCAGCCGGGCATCAAGGTGATAGGTAGCCATCCATTACTCCTGAAAAAGAGGGGGAGAAACAGAATACGCATGGAAAGCAGGCAGAACATTGTGCATTTGCACAGAGCCAGGCGGTCATTTGCCGAATTTGCGGTGAGCATCACACTCTGCCAGGGCAAATGCCGGACATAAAAAAGGCGGACCGCAGTCCGCCTCTTCATCAGTGGTCGTTCCGTTACTGCATCAGCAGGTAGATGCTGCTATCGCCGCGCTTCACATTCAGCGCCAGAACGGCTGGCTTGGTATCAAGGACTTTGCGCAACTCGCCGAGGTTGGTTACCGGCTGCTGGTTAACGCCCTGAATCACGTCCCCCTTCTTCAGGCCGATACGCGCTGCGGCACTGCCCGCTTTCACATTATCAACGCGAACGCCTTTATCACCGGTTTCAACATTGCTAAGGTCAGCCCCTTCAATGCCGTTGTAGATGGTGGCGGACTGCACTTTCGCCTGGCTGCTCTGCTGCAACTGAACAGATACATCGACCGGTTTGCCGTCACGCAGCAGGCCCAGTTTCAGGGTGGTGCCAACCGGCAGTGAACCCACTTCTGCACGCAGTGAAGCAAAGCTGCTCAGCGGTTTGCCGTTCATGGAGACAATCACGTCACCCGCTTTGATGCCCGCTTTTGCGGCAGCAGAGTCTGGCAGTACCTGGCTGACAAATGCACCACGCTGTGCGTCGACTTTCATCGCTTTTGCCAGTTCGGAGTTCAGTTCCGTGCCCTGCACACCCAGCTCGCCGCGTTTAACCTGTCCAAACTCAACCATCTGCGCCGTCAGGTTTTTCACCATGTTGCTCGGAATAGCAAAGCCGATACCGATGTTACCGCCATCCGGCGCCAGAATAGCGGTGTTGATCCCAATCAGTTCACCGTTGAGGTTAACCAGCGCACCACCGGAGTTGCCCCGGTTAATCGCCGCATCCGTCTGGATAAAGTTTTCGTAATTTTCTACATTCAGGCCGCTGCGTCCCAGTGCCGAGACGATACCGGATGTCACGGTTTCACCCAGTCCATACGGGTTACCGATTGCCACGGTGTAATCACCGACGCGCAGATTGTCAGAGTCAGCAATTTTCACGGCGGTCAGATTTTTAGCTTCCTGCAACTGAATCAGTGCAATGTCAGAGCTGGGATCTTTACCGATGACTTTTGCGTCATAGCGACGACCGTCGCTGAGCTGCACCTGAATTTTGGTGGCATTATTCACCACGTGGTTGTTGGTCACCACATAGCCTTTTTCGGCGTTGATAATCACGCCCGATCCCAGTGCACGGAATTTTTCCTGCTGGGTATCAGGGGCGGGTGCGCCACCATTACCACCTTCACCGCCACCGTTCTGGCACATGGGTGAGCCCTGGAACGGGGAACCGTCCTGACAGAATGGCGAATTGTCGCCAAAGAATTGCTGAAACTGCTGCGGCATGCGTGGGGTTTTTACTGTGGTGGTGCCCTCAACGCTGATACTGACCACAGACGGCATCACCTTCTCCAGCATCGGAGCCAGGCTTGGCAGTTGCTGGCTTTCGGAAGAGGCCGTTTGCGCAGCAGAAACAGTAACAGGGGCGAGCGCCATGCTCAGGCTCAACGCCAGCGCACTTAACACTAAAGTCTTTTTTTTCATTTTTCGTTTCTCAATAAGATTACTGTTCAGACCATTGCTGTGGTCGAAAGGTGAGATAAATGTTTTAGCGCGAAGTTCCTTTAAAAGTTTAAGCCAAAGGTAAAAATTTATTCGCGCTCTTTACAATCGGCGGCTTATTCTACTGCCATCAGCCGCCGGTACTCATCCCAGGCATAGAGATCGGTCATGCCGCTAATATAATCCTGAATAAGCCGGAAGCGATAATAACGCTCCCACAACAGCCGCTGATATTTATGCTCCACAACCAGATTACGCATCTTGTGCAAATAGGCTTTGCGGTGTTTCCCGGAGAGCTTATGAAAAAGCCGCGTTTCAATCGGGTGCTGGCGTAAAAAATCCTCATTCATCAGCGTGGTAAAAGCTTCATAATTAAGGCGCATCAGCGGCTGATAGATCTCCAGCAGCCCTTTAATCACGCGGTAACCCTGCAGCTCCAGCTGTTCAACTTCGGAGTGATTAAACACCTGCTGGCGCGCAACGGTCTTAAACAGTTGCAGCAAACGGCCCTCTTCACCCTCATCTTCCAGCAGCGCATGGTTAAAACTTCCCTCGAATATTGCAGGAAGATTATCAACAAAACGTTTCACCGCGTAACTGACCAGCACGCTCTGAACATTTACGCGTAATGACATAAAAAATTGATCGCTGCGGCTGCGGCGTTTTTTACTACAGGCTTCACGCCATGCTTCGCCAATAGTCCGGCTAAAGGCGTCATTATTTTTTACCGGCCCCCAGGCTTTATTGAGAAATTCAAACAAACTCTCAACATTAAAGATATCTTTTTCTACAGCGTCGTCCAAATCGGCAATACAATAGGAGATATCATCCGCCGCTTCCATTATATAGGTGAGCGGAAAGCGGTGGTGTTCTTCCATATTGGTGGCAGCACGCAGGTCGGCAATATAATCCTGCTCGGAGAGATAAAAACCGGGTTTCTTCATTAACACGCTAAATTCGGCGGGCTTTTCACCCTGCCACCAGGCAGGAGCAGTATATTTGAGGATACAGGCGACCTGAGAGTAGCTGAGATTGAGCTGCAGCAGGGTGTGAACCATACGGATAGCCTGCGCGTTGCCCTCAAAATGGCAGAGATCCTGGCGTATCATGGCATTCAGCTCATCAAAGGCTTTACGCTGCGCATCCCCTTCAACGCCTGCCACCAGCGGATCGACCAGTTCGGCAGCCAGGTTCTCTTCAAACCAGTCGTTAATGGCTGCCTCACCAAAATGACCAAACGGCGGATTACCCACGTCATGCAGCAGACACGCCATTTCGATCAGGCTTTCAAATGCGCCTTCAAGCTCATCCAGACCATACTGCGCCAGCCCGCCCTGCATCTTCAGGGTTTGCAGGATCTCTTTGGTGATGTAGCGTCCGGTCTGCTGCACCTCCAGCGAGTGTGTCAGTCGGGAACGGACGGCGGCATTGCGCTCCAGCGGAAAGACCTGCGTTTTCTGCTGCAGTCGCCGGATGGCAGCGGAGTTGATAATCCGTCCACGGTCACTCTCAAAATGGCGGGTAATGTAATATTCGCCTTCCGGATCTTTTCGACTGGTATAAGGGCGCGAGAAGCTGATCTTCTTCCTGAAATTGATCGCCGACATGAATTACCCCTGACTTTTTCGTGAATTAATCCCCTGGATGCCATGGTAGACTATGCCCTAAATTTTGATTCTTTACATTAGCGGAACTCACTATGAAAGCAGGCATTATTGGCGCGATGGAGCAGGAAGTCACACTGCTGCGCGACAAAATTGAAAACCGTCAAACGCTGTCGCTGGCGGGTTGTGAAATCTATACCGGCACCCTGCAGGGCGTTGAGGTGGCACTGCTGAAATCGGGCATTGGTAAAACCTCTGCGGCGCTGGGCACCACGCTGCTGCTGCAGCTCTGCAAACCCGATGTGGTGATCAACACCGGTTCGGCGGGCGGTTTAGCGCCGTCGCTCAGCGTCGGCGATATCGTGGTGTCAGACGAAGTGCGTTATCACGATGCTGATGTCACCGCTTTTGGTTATGAGCCGGGTCAGATGGCGGGTTGTCCGGCCGCGTTTGTGGCAGACAGCAAGCTGATTGCTGCGGCAGAAGCCTGCATTAAGCAGTTGGATCTGAATGCCGTACGCGGTCTGGTGGTAAGCGGCGATGCCTTTATCAATGGTGCCGAACCGCTGGCGCGCATTCGCAACCTGTTCCCGCAGGCGATTGCCGTTGAGATGGAAGCGACTGCCATCGGTCACGTCTGTCATCAGTTCCAGGTACCGTTTGTGGTGGTCCGTGCGATTTCCGACGTGGCCGATAAGGAATCTCACCTCAGCTTTGATGAATTCTTAAGCGTAGCGGCGAAGCAATCTTCGCTGTTGGTGGAGAACCTGCTGGCGCATCTGGCGCGTGGCTAAAACGCTGCTTTTCTGCTGGCTGCTGCTGTTAAGCGGCAGCCAGCTTGCCTCACCGCCCCGTGTTATCACCCTCGCTCCCCACCTTACCGAACTCGCCTTTGCTGCCGGGATTACGCCGATTGCGGTCAGTGCATGGTCTGACTATCCGCCGCAGGCAAAACAGCTTGAGCAGGTTGCCAACTGGCAGGGCATCAAAGCCGAACGCATTCTGCAGCTCAAACCAGACCTGGTTTTAGCCTGGCGCGGCGGTAATCCGCAGCGGCAGATCGATCAGTTGCAACAGCTCGGCGTACCGGTTAAATGGATTGATCCGCAGACGCTGGATGAGATGTTCACGGCGCTAGCCGATCTGGGCCGCTGGAGTCCCAGCCCGGAGCAGGCTAGCAGAGCAGCCCAGGCGTTACGGCAGCAGGAAGCCGCACTGCGTCAGCGCTATACTCACCTGACTGCGGTTCCGCTTTTTTTGCAGTTTGGACAGCAGCCGCTTTTTACCGCCGCCAGAGCCACGCTGCAGAATGAGATTATTACATTATGTGGTGGCAGGAATATCTTTGCCGACAGCCGCGTCAGCTGGCCACAGGTCAGCCGCGAGCAGGTACTGATGCGCCATCCTCAGGCCGTGGTAACAGCGGGCAGTGCACAGCAGGCGGAGAACATCCGTGCCTTCTGGCGGCCACAGCTCACTGTGCCGGTGATTGCCATCAGCGAGGACTGGCTGAGCCGGCCAGGCCCACGACTGCTGCTGGCGGCGCAGCAACTCTGTGTGGCCCTGCATCCCGCTGAATAAATCGGCGAAATGATTAAAGTTGCTGCACTTTTTGCCGTTAATCAATACCAGAGACGAGCCGGCCACGTATGCTTGCCGTCCTTTTAGCGCCACGGCGCTTTTTTAAAACACCAGGAACCATCTATGACCAGAGCACTGCTGCTGGCCATAGGGCTATCGCTCGCCGGATCTGCATTTGCGGGATCGATTAATGGCTCTATAGGCGCCAGGCTTGTCATCTATTCACGCTGTGAAATCAACACGGCTAACGGTCAGCCCGCGCCGCAGGTGAACTGCGGCAGACAGGCAAGCGCGCAGCCACGCGTAACCCATAGTCAGATTCAGTCGCAGGGAAGTGTGAAACAGAGTAACCGGCTGGTCACAATAGAGTGGTAAACGAGGCCGTCGCGATGACGGCCTTCGTTATCAGATACTGAAGGAAGAGCCACAGCCACAGGTGGTTTTGGCATTCGGATTGGTCACGATAAAGCGTGAGCCTTCCAGACCTTCGGTGTAATCCACCGAACCGCCCACCAGATATTGCAGGCTCATCGGGTCAACCACCAGCGAGACGCCCTGCTTTTCGATCGTCATGTCGCCATCATTCAGCTGATCATCAAAGGTGAAGCCGTACTGGAAACCACTGCAACCGCCACCGGTGATGTAGACGCGAAGTTTCAGCGCCGGGTTCTCTTCATCGGCAATCAGGTTCTTCACCTTGGTGGCTGCGGCGTCGGTAAACTGCAACGGCAGTGCTACTACTTCATCACTCATGTTTTACTCCGGTAAACGCCCAGGTCAGAAAACGACCTTAATAACGCTATTATCAGCCAGCACCTCAGCGCAATCAAGCTCTGCCCTTCGCACTCTGTGCCGCTTTCACCTCCGTTAAGGGCGCGGCGAGTGAATCCGCCTTTCGTCTGCTGCCCCTCTTCCGTAGAATGGTGCAATATTTTTTATGAACCGCTGGAGCCGAAAATGAGTAAGTCCGAACAACTGTTTGCCGAGGCACAACGCCTGATCCCGGGCGGGGTAAACTCGCCAGTACGCGCATTTACCGGTGTGGGCGGCGTTCCGCTGTTTATTGAACATGCTGATGGCGCGTATCTCTATGACGCCGATGGCAAAGCCTATATCGACTATGTCGGCTCATGGGGCCCGATGGTGCTGGGTCATAACAATGCGGCGATCCGCAATGCCGTGATCGAAGCGGCCCAGCGCGGCCTGAGCTTTGGCGCACCGACCGAAATGGAAGTGACCATGGCGCAGCTGGTGTGTGAACTGGTGCCTTCCATGGAGATGGTGCGTATGGTCAACTCCGGCACCGAAGCGACCATGAGCGCGATTCGTCTGGCGCGTGGCTTTACCGGCCGCGATAAAATTATCAAGTTTGAAGGCTGCTATCACGGTCACGCCGATCATCTGCTGGTGAAAGCCGGTTCTGGTGCCCTGACGCTGGGTCAGCCAAACTCGCCGGGCGTACCGGCTGATTTCGCTAAACACACCCTGACCTGCACCTTTAACGATCTCGACTCAGTGCGCAGCGCCTTCGAGCAATATCCTGATGCCATCGCGGCCATCATCGTCGAGCCGGTTGCCGGCAACATGAACTGCATTCCGCCGCAGCCGGAATTCCTGCCAGGCCTGCGTGCGCTCTGTGATGAGTTCGGCGCACTGCTGATTATTGATGAAGTGATGACCGGTTTCCGCGTTGCACTGGGCGGCGCGCAGGCTCACTACAATGTGCGTCCTGACCTGACCTGCCTTGGAAAGATTATCGGTGGCGGGATGCCGGTTGGCGCATTCGGTGGCCGCCGCGATGTGATGGCCGCGCTGGCCCCGACCGGCCCGGTCTATCAGGCGGGGACGCTCTCCGGTAACCCGATCGCAATGGCCGCCGGTTTTGCCTGCCTGACGCAGATCGCGCAGCCTGGTACGCACGAAAAGCTGGATGCTCTGACCCGCCAGCTGGCTGAGGGTCTGCGCGAGGCAGCCCAACAGCAAAATATCCCGCTGGTGATCAACCATGTTGGCGGGATGTTTGGCCTGTTCTTCACCGAGGCTGACAGCGTGACCTGTTATGCCGATGTGACCCGCTGCGATGTAGAGCGCTTTAAAACTTTCTTCCATCTGATGCTGGAGGAAGGCGTTTACTTTGCGCCATCAGCTTATGAAGCGGGCTTTATGTCGCTGGCGCACAGCGAAGAGGATATTCAGCGCACGGTTGACGCCGCGCGTCGTTGTTTCGCGAAGCTGTAATTTCGGCAGCGTTAAAGACAAAGACCGGCAGCAGCCGGTCTTTTGTTATTGATGAGGTTTGCCCCGCTCTGTTGTGGGAGGGTGCATGCACAGGAAACAGGGTCAGATCGGAAAGGCGCGAAAGCCGTCATCCATGACTCGCTCGGCCCGCGCCGTCCATGGCGCGGGACGCTTTCCTCCTCTGCCCCCATTCCCTGCGCATTGAGCTTCTTCGTTGTTGTCAGATTCACCCTACTTTGGATCTGGCCGCGGTCTGAAACCAGCCTGCTTTTTCCTCTTAACCTGAACGCCGTAGCAGCCAGATAAAGTACGGCGCACCTAAAAACGTCGCCATCAGTCCGGCAGGGATTTGATCAGGGAAGGCCAGCATTCGCCCGCACCAGTCAGCCAGCATCATCAATCCGCCTCCCAGCAATCCCGATAGCAACAGTTGTGGCAAAGCCCGCCGGAATCCCAGCATCCGCGCCATATGCGGAGCCATCAACCCGACAAAACTCAGCGGACCGATAGTCAGCGTCGCGCTGGCGGTCAGTGCTGCCGCCAGCAGCAGCAGACTCAGCCGTGCAGGCGTCAATGCCATACCCGCCGAGCGCGCGGTCGCACTTCCCAGCGGCAGCAGCGTCAGCCAGCGGCTCGCCAGCGGAGCCAGCGACACCAGCACCAGCGCGCAGATTGCGCTCTGAACTGCCTGACTGCCGCTGATGTTATAGGTCGAGCCGGAGATCCAGCTCAGCAACCCGTCCATGCGCGGATCGCCGCTGGCCAGCAGCAGCATCAGCAGGGTGACAAAGGCGCTGTTAAGCGCCATACCCGCCAGCAGCATCCGCTCCGGCGAGAAGCCGCCACGGCTGGCTACCGCCATAATCACCAGCAGCGTCAGCGCGGCCCCCACCGCACCGGCGGGCAGCAGCCAGGCCATCGCATCGCCCGGCACAAAGAACATCATGACCACTACGCCGCAGGCGGCCCCGGAACTGATGCCCAGTACTTCCGGGCTGGCCATAGGATTGCCGGTCAGCCGCTGAATCAGACTTCCCGCCACGCCCAGCATCAGACCGGTTACCAGCGCTGCCAGCACGCGCGGTGCGCGCCACGGCAGCAGTGATTGCAGCATCTCGCCTGCGGACCCGCTCCAGCCCTGCGCATCACGCCCAAACGCGAGCGCCCCCCACCCCAGCAGCGCCAGAACAGCGAGACCGATCAACGCCCAGCGCAGCAGGTTCTGTCGCTCGGCGGGCACATTGTCACCCTGATTCAGCGCGGGCGGCACTGAACCGGTGCGCAGTCGCGGCAGCAGCCACAGCAGAATCGGTACGCCAAGCAGGGCCGTGGCCGTGCCGGTCGGGATATCGCGCCAGTGCGTGCTGAGCCATAATACGCAGCTGTCTGCCAGCCACAGCAGCAGCGCGCCAGTCAGCGGTGCCAGCAACATCCGGGTGAGGAGCCGTCGTCCACCCAGCAGCTTCGCCAGCAGCGGTGCAAACAGCCCGATAAAGCCGATGATACCGGCGACATTGACCAGCTGCGCACTGAGCAGAATCGCCAGTCCAAGGCCGCCCATCCGCGCCACAGAGAGCGCCAGACCCAGGTTTTTCGCGACACCATCATCCAGTCCCATCAGCGTCAGCGGACGCAGCAGCGCCAGCGCCAGCACAAACGCCAGCAGCAGGCGCGGCCAGAGCTGCTGCACATTTTCCCAGCTCATCTGATTCAGCGCGCCGGTGCTCCACAGAAACATGTTCTGCAGCTGATCGTGATTGAAGATAGCGAAGATTTGATTTACCGCGCCGCTGTACAGGCTCAGTACCAGCCCGGCCAGAATCAGCGTCACTGGCGACAGACGTTTGCCCCAGGCCACACCAAACACCAGCGCGCCCACCAGCAGCGCACCGCTAAGCGCAGCAAACTGCTGTGTCAGCGCCCCGCCCGGCAGATGCCACAGCGTCGCGACGGTAATGCCCAGCTGCGCGCCGGAAGAGACGCCCAGCGTGGTCGGCTCCGCCAGCGGGTTGCGTAAGATCTGCTGAAACAGCAGACCGGCTAACCCCAGTCCGGCTCCCACCAGTAGCGCCAGCGCCGTGCGCGGCAGCAGGCTGTAGTGAAACACCATCTGCGGCAGGCTATTGACGGCCGGTGACCAGAATGCCTGCCACCATTCAGCCTGTGGCAAGGCGTGGTGCAGATTAATCAGTGTCAGGCTGAGTGAGAGCAGAAACAGCAGGCTGAGAAGGCCTGCGGGAAACAGAGCATGGCGCATCAGTGCGTCTCCAGCGCGCGTTCCAGCACGCGAACAAAGTGCAGCGCCGAGAGCGTTGCACCGTAATACCAGACCGCCGGGACGCGCTGAAAGCGTCCGGTGCGGACAAACGGCATGGCCTGCCACAGCGGACTACGCATCAGCTGCTGCATCTCCACGTCGTTGTCGTGATCGAAACAGATAACATCCACCTCCCCGGCCTGCGCCAGCTGTTCGATGCCGATCACTGCGCTGCCCCAGAAATTGGTTTCACCCTGCCAGCCATTTTTCAGGCCCAGCAGGGTCATCACTTCCAGGAACAGGCTGTTTTTACCGAAGGTAATGGCGTGACGACTGTCGAGCAGCGACATCAGCAGAAGCGTGCGTCCGGCATAGGGTGCCAGCCGCTCACGCGCCGCCGCCAGCTGACCATCGACCTCACGCAGATGCTGTTCCGCCCGATCGCTTAATCCCAGGCGCGCCGCCAGCTGACGCAGCGATGCGCGCGCGGCGGTGAAGGGTTTTCCGTCGCCGCTGTGAAGGTCGAAACCCATGATGGGTGCGATGCGCGTCAGTTTCTCTTTGGGCGGGCCATAGCCATTGGAGCAGAGGATCAGCGACGGCTGCATTTGCGCCATCAGCTCAAGATTGGGTTCGGTGCGCAGACCGACGTCGATCACGTCTGCAGGCAGTTTCGGCTCACCTACCCAGATGTTGTAGTTGTGCAGATCGGCCACGCCAAAGGGAGTAACGCCCAGCGCGATCAGCAGTTCGGTGGGTAACCACTCCAGTGCAATAATCCGACCCGGATTCGGCGTGGCAGCACGCAGAGGAAGCGCACAAAACAGCGGCGAGGCCGCCAGTGCCAGCAACAGTCGGCGGCGATAAAGATCGGGCATCATCCTTTCCTTAACAGACAAAACTAACCGGCGCGCCGCCCTGCGGGTGCGGTAAAATGCCCATCGGAATGCCATAAATTGCACCGAGCACCTCAGGCTGCATAATCGCTCCGGCGTCACCTTCGGCAATCATCGCGCCCTGACGCAGCGCCACCAGATGATCGCAGTAGCGTGCCGCCATATTGATATCGTGCAGCACCGCAATCACTGTCAGGCCGCGCTGCTGGCTCAGATCTTTGATCAGCGCCAGTACCTCAACCTGATGGGCAATATCCAGCGCCGAGGTCGGTTCATCCAGCAGCAGACAGCGGCTGTTCTGCGCCACCATCATCGCCAGCCAGGCGCGCTGACGCTCACCGCCTGACAGACTGTCCACCAGCCGACCGGCAAAGGGCTTTAGCCCGACCTGGGCAACCGCATCCTCTACCCTGTCGCGATCCTCCTGACCAAAGCGCCCCAGCGCCCCGTGCCAGGGATAGCGGCCAATCGCCACCAGCTCACGCACCGTCATCCCTTCGGCTGCCGGTAACTGCTGCGGCAGATAGGCCACCTCGCGGGCAAAGGCTTTACTGTTCCAGCGCCCGACCGGCTGCTGATTCAGCAAAACCTCTCCGCTGCTGGCCGCATGATGACGGCCCAGCATTTTCAGCAGCGTCGATTTGCCCGAGCCGTTGTGACCAATCAGCGCGGTCATTTTACCCGGTGGAAAAGTCAGCGACAGGGGCTGGAGGAGAGTGCGGCCGGGCACCTCGAAACTGGCGTTTTCCAGCGTAAAGGTCGCCTCTTCTGCGTGCGGATGCGGCATGATTATCCCTGTGAACGGGCGCCGGAGCGCCCGGTTAAATCAGAATCTGAAGGTCGCGGTGCCGACAATCTGGCGTTCCGCACCCCAGTAGCAGGCGTATTCACGATAGCAACTGGCGACATACTCGCGGTTGAACAGATTGTTAACGTTGACACCTACCGTCGAGCCTGGCAGGCCGAAGCGACCCAGATCATACTTCAGCGCCGCATCCACCGTGGTGTAACCGGCTACCTTAAAGTTCTGGTTCGAGAGTCCAGCAGAGGTGTTAGTTGGGGTTTCAGCATACAGCCCCTGGCTTTCACCCACGTAACGGACCCCAGCGCCGATCGTCACCCCTGACAAAGCAGTCTCGTGGAAGGTGTAGTCGGTCCATAGTGAGGCCATATGTTTCGGCACCTGCACCGGCGTTTTGCCTTTAAGCGACGTGTCTTCAGTATATTCCGCATCGGTGTAGGTGTAGGAGGCCGTCAGGTTAACGTTGGCATTCAGCGCCGCTTTAGCTTCCAGCTCTACGCCCCGTGACCGGATTTCACCGCTCTGAACGCTGAAAAAAGCTCTGTCTGGATTGGGATCGGCAGTCAGGTTTTTGGTTTTGGTCAGCTGGTAAAGCGCGGCGGTGAGCACCACCGGACGATCTTTCGGTACATACTTCACGCCCGCTTCATACTGCTTAGCGCGTGACGGATCAAATGCCTGACCGTCATAGGTTGAACCCGCATTCGGAATAAAGGCTTCGCTGTAACTAAAGTAAGGCGCGATGCCGTTATCAAACACATAGTTCAGACCACCACGCCAGGTAAAGGCCTGATCGTTCTGGCGATCAACACTGTCTGCCACCCGATCGTAAACGGAGTTCATGGCATAGTCGTAGCGGCCACCTAGCGTCAGCACCCAGCGGTTCCACTCCATCTGATCCTGTGCATAGAGGCCGGTCTGACGCTGCTTATTCAGATGCTGATAAGGATCGGCAAACGGCGTCACACTATCATCGCCATATTGCGGGTTAACCGCATTCAGGCTGGAGGCCGAGCCAAACTGTGCGTCGATATCATTACGCGTACGCTGGAAGTCCACGCCCAGCAGCAGCGTATGATCGACCTGGCCGGTGGCGAATTTCGCCTGCGCCTGAGTATCCACGGCAAACTGGTTCAGCGTCTCGCTGGAGACCGCTGAACCACGGGTAATCTCCTGAGTTGCTGTATTGAAACCATTGCCATAGATACTGCGGTAATCGGTGCGCAGGTCGGCATAACGCAGGTTCTGGCGCAGCGTCCAGGTGTCGTTGAGGCTGTGCTCGGCGTTATAGCCCACCATTTTGGTGGTGCGCGAAATCTTATTGCTCTGCTCACCTTCGTCGAAGTCGGTCGGCAGTTTGTACTGGCTGCCATCGGCACGGGTGATCGGCACCACGGTGCCCTGACGCGGCAGCCAGCCGTAATAGCCGGTTTCTGGCTCGTTCTGGAAATAGGTCAGCAGATCAATGCGGGTGCGATCGTCGGGACGCCAGCTGAATGACGGGGCAATGGTGTAGCGCTTCTCTTTGTTCATCGACTGCTGCGCATCCTGACTGCGCGCCTGACCGGTCAGGCGATAGCTGTAGACGCCGTTATCATCCAGCGCACCGCCAAAGTCAAAGCCGGTCGAGAAGAGATTGTCATTGCCCATCTGGAACTGCACTTCGCGCAGGGTTTCCTGGGTCGGACGCTTGCTCACCAGTGAGACGACACCGCCCGGATTGCTTTTACCATAGAGCACAGAGACCGGACCGCGCAGCAGTTCAGCGCGCTCCAGGAAGTAGGGATCGATGGCAAACTCAGAGTAGTTATCTCCCTGCAGTTTCAGGCCATCCAGATACTGGTTGGTATTGGTTTCGCTGAAGCCGCGAATCGAAAGCGCATCAATCACATCTGAGCTGCCACGGTTACCGGTCAGCACGCCAGGCGTATAGTTAAACGCCCCTTTCACGCTGGTCACATTGCGCATTTCCATCTCTTCGCGGGTGACCACGGAGACAGACTGCGGATTTTTTTCAATCGGGGTATCGGTTTTGGTGCCGGTGGCGCTGTGTTTTGCTGCCACCGTCGGTGCCGGCCCCCAGGCGCTTTCCGCCTCGACGCCGTTGCCGCCATCCGCCGAGACCACCATGGTCTCTGGCTGCGCGGCGTAAAGCGAGGAGCTCAGGCTCAGTGAGATCATGACGCCCAGAAGCGGCCGGGAAAATGTTTTTTTGGTGTTGTCTGCAAAAGTCGTTCGCGCATTCATAAAAAGGTGTCTCTTAAAATAGGCTCAGGCGAGCGAATCGAAACGATAATGATTATTATAACGGATTAGATAATATGCGAACTGCCGCGGACACTGCAAGCAGAAATCCCAGTAGTGACGCCGTTTGCAGGGCGATTTATCCGTATTGATCACAAACAAAAAAAGGGCGCCGAAGCGCCCTTTTTAACCTGTCTGACTGATTTATTTGCCAAACATATCTTTTATCCACCCTGCTACGCCGTCGCTGTCTTTCTGCTCCTGCGGTTGCTGGGCTGGTTGCTGTTGCGGCTGTTGCTGCTGCTGTTGCTGGTCAAACAGCTGTTGCTGCTGCTGAACCTGCTGCTGCTGTTGCTGACACAGCGCATTCGGATCCAGCGCCCACACCGGCAGAGAACGCCAGGTGCTGCTGCCCGTGCCACAGACAAAGTTACCGGCCGAATCGACATTCATCATCGACACATCTTCCGGCGGCGTCAGCTGCAACGGCATCGGTGCCTGATTGTCGAGGTAGCGACGATAAAGCTGCATCGCACCGCTGGCACCATAGAGTTTGGTCGGCTGGTTGTTATCACGGCCCACCCAGGTGATCGCCACTTCTTTACCATCAATACCGGCAAACCAGCTGTCGATCAGATCGTTAGTGGTACCGGTTTTCCCGGCCAGATGGGCATTCGGGAAACGCGCCCCCAGCGCACGGGCGGTACCGTGGTCAGCGACCTGCTGCATGGTATAGAGCGTCAGATAAGCCGCCTGCGCCGGTTCCACACGCTGCGCCTGCGGATAGCTCTGATAGAGCACGCTGCCATCTTCTGCAATCACTGAACGCACCGCAGATAGTGACGCGCGGTTACCGCCGCTGGCGATCGACTGGAACGCCTGCGCCACTTCAACCGGCGTCAGGTTCAGGGCACCCAGCAGCATCGCCGGCACCGGATGCAGCTGCTCTTTCGGCACGCCCAGCTTGTTCCAGGTATCGACTACCGCATCCAGCCCCAGCGTCATACCGAGGTTAACCGTCGGCACGTTCATGGAGTTGGTCAGCGCATCCACCAGCATCACTTTGCCGCTGAAGCGACGATCGTCGTTCATCGGTTTCCAGATGGTGCCATTTGGCTGCTTCAGCGCAATCGGCTCATCGGCGATCCAGCTGTTCAGGCGGTAGCTGTTTGGCTGGCTCAGCGCGGTGAGGTAGGTCGCCGGTTTTGCCAGTGAACCGATAGAGCGACGCGCCTGCAGCGCACGGTTGTAACCGGCGTACTGCGGATCGGCACCGCCGACCATGGCACGGACTTCGCCGCTGAAGCGGTCAACCACCACCATCGCGGTTTCCAGATCTTTCAGGCCGCGCTGTTTTTTCAGCGTCGGAATGCCATCAACCACCGCTTTTTCAGCTGCATCCTGCGACACCGGGTCCAGCGTGGTGAAGATTTTCACGCCGGAGAGATCTTTAATCTTGTCGCCCAGTTTGGCCTGAAGCTCGTTACGCACCATCTGCATAAAGGCAGGCTGCGGCGTAATCACGCCCCCTTTCGGCTGCACGCCCAGCGGACGAGCCGACAGCATGTCATACAGCTCCTGGTCGATCACTTTCTGCTGCTGCAACAGGCGCAGCACCAGGTTGCGGCGTTCCAGCGCCAGTTTCGGGTTGCGCCACGGGTTATAGAGCGACGCCCCTTTCACCATGCCAACCAGCATCGCCTGCTGATCCAGACTCAGTTCATCTACCGGACGGCCAAAGTAGTAGAGGCTCGCCAGCGGGAAACCGCGGATCTGATCGCTGCCCGCCTGACCGAGATAGACTTCGTTCAGGTAGAGCTCCAGGATGCGATCTTTGCTGTAGCGCGCATCCATGATCACCGCCATATAGGCTTCACGCGCTTTACGCCACAGCGAACGCTCATTGGTCAGGAACAGGTTCTTCACCAGTTGCTGCGTCAGCGTACTGCCGCCCTGCACCGCTTTTCCTGCCGTGATGTTCGCCAGGAAAGCGCGACCAATGGAGTACGGGCTGATACCATCATGCTCATAGAAATGGCGATCTTCAGTGGCGATCAGCGTATCGACCAGCAGATCCGGGAAACCGGTGCGCGGCACGAAGAGTCGCTGTTCACCATTCGGCGACTGCAGCATGGTGATCAGGCGCGGATCGAGGCGGAAAAAGCCAAAATCACGGCCGGTTTCGAGGTTTTTAATCTCGCTCAGCTCATCTTTCGTGAAGCTCATACGCGCGTGGATCTGCCCCTCTTTACTGTCGGGGAAATCAAACGGGCGACGCAGCAGATCAATGGTGTTGCCCTTCACCGAAAACTCGCCGGGGCGGGTGATACGGGAGACTTCGCGATACTGAGTCCCTTCCAGCAGCGCCACCATTTCACTTTTGTTGTAGGCCATGCCCGGTTCCAGGCTGACCATGCGGCCATAGACGGTGGCGGGCAGTTGCCATACCTTACCGTCAATGCGACTGCGAATCTCCGAGTCGAGGTAGATGCCCCACGCGGCCATAACCACCACAAACACCAGGAACAGTTTAATTATCCATCCCAGCCAACGGCGTTTGCCGCGCGGCGGTTTTCCACCTTTACCTTTACGTGGCACCGGCGCTTCCTCCTCGTCATCATTAAAATCGTCCTGATCGATATCCTGTTCGATATCCCTGCGTCGTCCCCGGCCCGCACTGCTGCGCGGCGGCAACGGTTTACCTTTGCGCCCTATTGGTTCGCGATCGTTCCCAGACATTACTTTTCTTCTCCAGGCAGTGCTTACGGCAGCGCCGCTACTCTAACTGCTTTCTCGCGTGCCGCATGGCAGAACCCTCTGAATTCGATCCAGCGGACTCAACCCTGCGGGGACATTTTTTTGGTTCGCCTTGTTGGCAAGGCGGTGGCCGGATCCTCTGGCCAGAGGTGTTTCGGATAGCGTCCCTTCATCTCTTTCCTGACCTCCGGCCAGGCACCGCGCCAGAACGCCGCCAGATCGCGGGTGATCTGCAACGGTCGCTGGGCGGGCGATAGCAGCTCCAGCACCAGCGGAATACGTCCTTCCGCCACGGTGGGATTCTGCGCTTCGCCAAACATCTCCTGAATCCTTACCGCCAGCGCGGGCGGCTTATCCGCATCGTAGCGAATCGGCAGCCGGCTTCCGGTCGGCACAGTGTAATGAGTTGGCAGCACACTATCCAGCCGCTGACGTTGTGACCATGTGAGTAAATGTAAGAGCGCCGTGGTCAGGTTTACCGCCTGCAGGCTGCGCAGATCGCGTACCGCTGACATCTGCGGCAACAGCCACTGCGGCAGGCTCTCAAGCAACGTCTGATCGTCCATAGCGGGCCAGCTCTCTTCCGGCAGCCACTGTGCCGCACACTGGATGCGCAGGCGCAACTGTTCGGCATCCGGCGTCCAGCCCAATACCGACAGACCTTTTTCGGCGATCCAGCGCAGTATGGCGGCGTGCAGCACGTCCGGCTCCGGACGCGCCATCGGCTGGGTCTTCAGGATCAGCGCGCCAATCTGCTCACGTCTGAACGCACGCAGCGTGCCCTTCTCTTCGTCCCATTCCACTTCAGTCCGGCGCTCAATCAGTGCGGGCTGCTGCTGGCACAGCGTTTCAATGTCGACCGGCAGTGCCAGCAGCATCCGGGCATCCGGCGTCGCACTGCCCTGCAACAGGGCGGGTGCAATCAGCCATTCGTTGCGCGTCAGGCCATCCTGCTCATCGAGTCTGGCCCCCAGCCCGTTGGCCAATTGATAGCGACCGCTCTGATCGCGACGCCGCGCCAGCCGATCGCCAAACCCCACCGCCAGCAGGCCCGCGAAGCGATCTTCATCGATCCGTCCGCCAAGAATTTTGAGTCGCTGCTGCCACTGCTGCGCCCGCCGCTGCCATTGAGCCTGAGGCCGATGCAGCGCATCCCTCAGATCGGCACTGCCGCTGCGCGGAGGATCTTCCAGAATCGCCACCAGCAGCGCCGCGCTGGCGACCGCATCCGGCTCATTGCCCGCGGCACAGAGCATAGCAGCAAGTCGCGGATCGCAACCCAGCTGTGCCATACGCCGTCCCAGTGTGTTAAGCAGGCCGTTGCTGTCCAGTGCACCCAGACGGGTCAGCTGCTGTTGTGCCGCGTCCAGATTTCTGGCGGGCGGCAGATCCAGCCACTGCAGCTGTTGCGGCCCGGTACAGCCCCACTGCAGCAGGTCCAGCCACAGCGACGAGAGATCGCTGTTCACGATTTCCGGTTCGCTCTGCGCTGCTGCACGTGACGCCTGCTCCTGCGGCAGCAGATGCAGACAAATTCCCGGCATCAGTCGCCCGGCGCGACCTGCGCGCTGAATCATTGAGGCCTGGCTGATGCGCTGGGTCTGCAGCCGCGTCACGCCGCTGCGAGCGTCAAACAGGGCGCTGCGCTCCAGCGCACTGTCGACTACCAGGCGAATCCCCTCAATGGTCAGGCTGGTCTCGGCGATATTGGTGGCGAGCACCACTTTGCGACGTCCGGCGGCGGCGGGCAGGATCGCCCGTCGCTGCGCCGCCAGCGGCAGTGCGCCATAGAGTGGTGTCAGATCCACATCGTCACTGATGCGTGGTTCCAGCTCACGTTTCACCCGTTCAATTTCCGCCACGCCCGGCAGAAACAGCAGCAGCGAGCCCGCTTCGTCGCGCAGCAGCTGTGCGACTTCACGCGCGACCGCCTCTTCAAAACGCACGTGCTGATTCAGCGACGCGTACCGCCGCTCAACCGGATAGCTGCGCCCTTCTGAGACGATCAGTGGCGCATCCGGCAGCAGCGCCGCCAGCCGGGCATTGTCGAGCGTGGCGGACATCAGCATGATTTTAAGGTCGTCGCGTAATCCCTGCTGCACATCGAGCAGCAACGCCAGCGCCAGATCGGCCTGCAGGCTGCGCTCGTGAAACTCATCGAGGATCACCAGCGACACGCCCTCCAGCATCGGATCGTGCTGAAGCATGCGCGTGAGCATCCCTTCGGTAACGACTTCCAGCCGGGTTTCTGGCCCGACGCAGCTTTCGCCACGCATCCGGAATCCCACCGTGGCTCCCGGCTGTTCGCCGAGCTGCTCCGCCAGCCGCTGCGCCACATTACGTGCCGCCAGCCGGCGTGGCTCCAGCATAATGATGCGACCTGGCAGCGCCGCCTGCTGCAACAACTGCAGCGGGAGCCAGGTCGATTTGCCCGCGCCGGTAGGGGCGGCCAGCAGGATTTGAGAGGCGTCACGCAGCGCCGCCAGGATGTCTGGCAGCACCGCGCTGACTGGTAAATCGCTCACAGCAAACTCCGCTTCTGCCTGTGCTAAGATGGCGCGCATTGTAGCACGTGATATTTGCCGGAGAGCGCCATGGCGACACAACGCTTATTTTTTGCCATCAGCCTGCCTGACGAAATGCAGCAACAGCTGGTGCGCTGGCGGGCCGACACCTTTCCTGCAGAGGCAGGCACGCCTGTGGTCGCAGCGAATCTGCACCTGACGCTGGCGTTTCTGGGTGAGGTCGCACCGGAAACCTCACAGCGCCTGCAGACGCTGGCTTCCCGCATCGTCCAGCCCGGTTTCGATCTCGATCTGGATGATGCCGGGCACTGGCCGCGTCCCGGCGTGGTCTGGCTCGGCTGCCAGCGCGCGCCTCGCGGCCTGCTGCAGCTCGCCAGCCTGCTGCGGGCGCAGGCTGCCCGGCATGGCTGTTATCAAAGCCCGCAGCCGTTTCATCCGCACATCACGCTGTTACGCCAAGCCACCCAGCCGGTTGCATTGCCACCACGCGGCTTTCACTGGCGTTTTCGCGTCTCCACCTTTTCACTGTTCGCCTCTGACTATGCCCGGGGCCGCACCCGCTACCGCGCGCTGGCCAGCTGGCCATTAACGTCTCAGGATCCGCATGCACTTCTCTCCGCCCCTTAAATCCGCCCGCCTGATCACCCGTTACAAACGTTTCCTGGCCGATGTCGAGACGCCAGAAGGCGAAGTGCTGACGATTCATTGCGCCAACACCGGTGCCATGACCGGCTGCGCCACGCCGGGCGATACAGTCTGGTATTCCACGTCCGACAGCCTGACGCGTAAATACCCTCACAGCTGGGAGCTGACCGAAACGCAACAGGGCCACTGGATTTGCGTGAATACCCTGCGCGCGAACCAGCTGGTGGCTGAAGCGCTGGACCATCATCAGCTGCCATCGCTGGCCGGTTATTCGCATCGACAGGCGGAAGTGAAATATGGCAGTGAAAAAAGCAGAATTGATTTCCTGCTCAAAGCAGAGGCACGGCGCAACTGCTATATTGAGGTGAAATCCGTAACCCTTTTACATGAAGGTAAAGGCTATTTTCCGGATGCGGTGACGATTCGAGGACAGAAACACCTGCGCGAGCTGGCGACAGTGGCGGCAGAGGGTCATCGGGCCGTTTTATTGTTTGCCGTTTTGCACTCGGGGATTGAGGACGTTTCCCCGGCACGCCACATTGATGCGGCGTATGCAGAACAACTGGCTCAGGCGCAACGGGAAGGTGTAGAGGTTTTAGCGTATCAGGCAGACTTATCGGCAGAGGGAATGTTTCTTAAATCGCCAATCAATGTAACCTTGTAATATCTTTTGCAATTTTATGTGGTAAGAATGTTTTGAGCTAAGGGCTGATTACGCTGTTCCTCACAGGCTTGTCAAGGTGTGTTCATGAAGAATTGCCAACCCTGACTGCTTCTGTTATTTATAGCGGCCTGTTTTTTTCCCCAATGGGGGATCGATGTACCCCGCAGACGTCAGATGCAGGCCGGCAGTAACGCCCCTGCGGGACGTAAGTCAGAGGGTATAGTGCGTGTTATCCAGGAGAAGCAACATGCAAGAAGGTCAAAACCGTAAAACATCGTCCCTGAGTATTCTCGCTATCGCTGGCGTTGAGCCTTATCAGGTTAAGCCTGGCGAAGAGTATATGAACGACGCGCAGCTGACCCATTTTCGCAAGATTCTGGAAGCCTGGCGTAATCAATTGCGGGACGAAGTCGATCGTACCGTATCGCACATGCAGGATGAAGCCGCTAACTTCCCGGACCCGGTTGACCGTGCCGCGCAGGAAGAGGAATTCAGCCTGGAACTGCGTAACCGCGATCGCGAACGTAAACTGATTAAAAAGATCGAGAAGACGCTGAAGAAAGTCGAAGACGACGACTTCGGTTATTGCGATTCCTGTGGCGTTGAGATTGGTATCCGCCGTCTCGAAGCACGTCCTACTGCCGATCTCTGCATCGACTGTAAGACGTTAGCAGAAATTCGTGAGAAACAAATGGCCGGCTAATGTCGCGTCCAGCCTGTTACCACGCAGTGGAAAAACCGTTGTGTTGTCCGCTGCGTGGTCACTTCTGAACCCTATGTCACCTTCCTGCATTGGTCGCTTCGCCCCTTCTCCCTCTGGTGAACTTCATTTTGGCTCGCTGATTGCTGCCCTGGGCAGTTACCTGAGCGCGCGCGCGCGCAAAGGCATCTGGCGGGTGAGAATGGAAGATATCGATCCGCCACGGGAAGTGCCGGGTGCCGCCAGCCGCATTCTGCATCAGCTGGAACACTACGGTTTGACGTGGGATGGCGAGGTGCTGTGGCAGTCGCAACGTCATGAGGCCTACCGTGACGCACTGGCCTGGCTGCAGCAGCATCGTCAGAGCTATTTCTGCACCTGTCCCCGACGTCGCATTCAGGAGATTGGCGGTTTCTATGATGGTTACTGCCGTGAACGGCAACGCGGACCAGAGAATGCCGCGCTGCGTTTACGCCAGCATGCGCCGGTCTTTGCCTTTGACGATCGATTACGCGGGCGCGTAGAGGCGGACAGACGTCTGGCGCAGGAAGATTTTATTATTCACCGTCGCGATGGCCTGTTTGCCTACAACCTGGCGGTGGTCGTCGATGACCATTTTCAGGGCATTACCGAAGTGGTGCGCGGCGCAGATTTGATTGAGCCGACGGTACGGCAGATTGCGCTTTATCAGCAGTTTGGCTGGCCGGTGCCGGCCTGGCTGCACCTGCCGCTGGCGCTTAATCACGATGGCAATAAGTTATCGAAGCAGAATCATGCGCCTTCGCTGCCCGATGGCGATGCCAGACCCCTGCTGGTAGCGGCATTACGCTTCCTCGGACAGCCTGTTTCAGGCGGCTGGCAGGACTTAACGCAGGACAAACTGCTGTCTGACGCGGTGTCACAGTGGAATATCGCTTTGATGCCGCAACAGAACGCCCTGAAACCGGATGCATAGACAACAGCATTCTCAAACGGTTCTCAACAGGCTATGATTAGCCGCTGATTTTACCTACACCCTAATTGCCACTGTCGAGGTGTCCCATTTTTACCCGAGTAGCTAATTTTTGCCGGAAAGTCCTGAAGCGTGATGAAGAGGAAGCCCCAGCAGAGGTTGAACCAGAGCGTCTGATGACCATCATCCCTCGTGAAAGCCATACCATCTCACGTAAAGACATCAGCGAAAATGCCCTCAAAGTGCTCTATCGCCTGAACAAAGCCGGTTATGAAGCCTATCTGGTAGGCGGTGGCGTGCGCGATTTGCTACTGGGGCAAAAACCCAAAGATTTCGACGTGACCACTAACGCCACGCCTGAGCAGATGCGCAAGCTGTTCCGCAACTGTCGCCTGGTCGGTCGCCGTTTCCGGCTGGCACACGTGATGTTTGGCCCGGAAGTGATCGAAGTCGCCACCTTCCGTGGTCATCATCAGGTTGAAGAGATTGCGGAAGATCGCAACAGTTCGCAGCGCGCCCAGAGCGGCATGCTGCTGCGCGACAATATCTTCGGCTCTATCGAAGATGATGCCCAGCGTCGCGATCTCACCATCAACAGCCTCTACTACAGCGTGGCTGATTTCAGCGTACGCGACTATGTTGGCGGCATCAGCGATCTCGAACAGGGCATCATTCGCCTGATTGGCGATCCGGAAACCCGCTACCGCGAAGATCCGGTGCGCATGCTGCGCGTCGCGCGCTTTGCCGCCAAGCTCAATATGAGCATTGCGCCGGAAACCGCCGAGCCGATTCCCCGTCTGGCCTCGCTGCTGCGTGATATCCCGCCTGCGCGCCTGTTTGAAGAGTCCCTGAAGCTGTTGCAGGCGGGTTATGGCTACAGCACGTATCTGAAGCTGTGTGAATATCAGCTGTTCCAGCCGCTGTTCCCGACGCTGGCGCGCAACTTCACGGAAAACAGTGACAGCCACATGGAGCGGATGCTGGCACAGGTGCTGAAAAACACCGACAACCGCATTCATAACGACATGCGCGTGAATCCGGCGTTCCTGTTTGCAGCGATGTTCTGGTATCCGCAGCTTGAGGCGGCCGAACGCATTGCACAGGAGAGTGGCCTGACCTACTTCGAAGCCTTTGCGATGGCGATGAACGATACGCTGGACGAAGCCTGCCGTGCGCTGGCGATTCCAAAACGTATTACCTCGCTGATCCGCGATATCTGGTTGCTGCAGTTACGCATGTCACGCCGTCACGGTAAACGCGCCTGGAAACTGATGGAGCATCCGAAATTCCGCGCCGCATACGATCTGCTGGCGCTGCGCGCGGAAGTGGAAAACAACCCGGAACTGCTGCGTCTGAGCCAGTGGTGGGGTGAATTCCAGGTCGCTGCGCCGCCGCATCAGAAAAACATGCTGAATAATCTGGGTGACGATCCGGTGCCGCGCAATAAATCGCGCCGTCCGCGCCGCCGCTCTTCCGCGCCACGTCGTGACAATCAAAACGTGTCATGACACGGGTTTACCTCGCGTTAGGCAGTAATCTGGCCGATCCGCTGCATCAGGTTGATGCAGCGCTGACAGCACTGGATGCGTTGCCGCAGACGCAACGCATCGCGACCTCGCCGTTCTATCGCACGCCGCCTTATGGCCCGCCCGATCAGCCCGATTTTCTCAATGCCGCCGTGGCGCTGGAAACCGATCTCAGCGCTGAAGCCCTGCTTGACCATACCCAGCAGATTGAGCGGGATCATGGCCGGATACGCAAGGAAGAACGCTGGGGACCGCGCACGCTGGATATCGATCTCATGCTGTTTGGCGACGCAGTTATTAACACTGAGCGGCTGATTGTGCCGCACTACGACCTGCTGAATCGCGCCTTTATGCTGGTGCCCCTGCTGGCGATTGCGCCCGATGCCCGCCTGCCCGATGGCCGCGCACTCAGCACCGTTCTGGCCACCCTCGGCAGCAGCAACATCGTGCTGTGGCACGACTGATCAGACAAACGCACATCTCTGATTCCGCTCTTTCACGCTATCCAGTAAACTGCGCCCATCAGAATTCCTGAGTTGAGAGCGCCATGAAACCCACCACGATTTCACATCTGCGTCAGGCGAAAGCCAGCGGTAAAAAATTCGCGACGCTGACCGCCTACGATTTCAGTTTTGCCCGCCTGTTTGCCGATGAAGGCATTCAGGTGCTGCTGGTTGGTGATTCCTTAGGGATGACGGTGCAGGGGCACGACTCCACCCTGCCGGTTACGGTCAGCGACATCGCCTATCACACCGCCGCCGTGCGCCGTGGTGCGCCCCAGGCCCTGCTGCTCGCCGACCTGCCCTTTATGAGTTATGCCACACCAGAGCAGACCTTTGAGAGTGCCGCACAGCTGATGCGTGCCGGTGCCAATATGGTGAAACTGGAAGGCGGCAGCTGGCTGGCAGAGACCGTACAGATGCTGACCGAACGCGCCGTGCCGGTGTGCGGTCATCTTGGGCTGACCCCGCAGTCGGTGGATATTTTTGGCGGCTATAAAGTGCAGGGCCGTGATGAGGCCGGTGCCGATCAGCTGCTGGCCGATGCCCTGGCGCTGGAAGCGGCAGGCGCACAGCTGATGGTGCTGGAGTGCGTGCCGGTGTCGCTGGCGCAGCGGATCACCGGGGCGCTTACCATCCCGGTGATCGGCATCGGTGCCGGTAACGTGACCGATGGTCAGATTCTGGTGATGCATGACGCGCTGGGCGTAACCGGCGGTCATATTCCCAAATTTGCCAAAAATTTCCTGGCGGAGACCGGCGACGTTCGCGCGGCGATTCGCCACTATATCGCCGAAGTCGAGGCCGGAACCTATCCGGCGGCAGAGCACAGTTTCCAGTAATTCAGGAGAGTCACCGTGTTGATCATTGAAACGCTGCTGATGCTGCGCCAGGAAGTCCGTCGCTGGCGCCAGCAGGGTAAACGCATTGCGCTGGTGCCGACCATGGGCAACCTGCATGAAGGCCATCTGACGCTGGTGGATGAAGCCCGGGCGCGCGGCGACATCGTCATTGTCTCGATCTTTGTCAATCCGATGCAGTTCGATCGCGCCGATGATTTAGCGCGCTACCCGCGCACGCTGCAGGAAGATTGTGAAAAGCTGAACCGCCATCAGGTTGACGTGGTCTTTGCCCCGTCACCGGCTGAAGTCTATCCGCAAGGCGCGCAGAATCAGACCTTTGTTGAGGTGCCGGTGCTCTCTTCCCTGCTGGAAGGGGCAACGCGTCCAGGCCATTTTCGCGGCGTGGCAACCATCGTCAGCAAACTGTTTAATCTGGTGCAGCCCGATATTGCCTGTTTCGGTGAAAAGGATTTTCAGCAGCTGGCTATCATTCGTAAGATGGTGGCTGATATGGGCTTCGACATTGAGATTGTTGGCGTGCCAACCGTGCGGGCGAAAGATGGCCTGGCACTGAGTTCACGCAACGGCTACCTGACATCCGATGAGCGCAAACTGGCCCCGGTGCTGAGCCAGGTGATGCATCAGATGGCTCAGCGACTTGAGAACGGCGAGCGTCACATTGAAGAGATTATCGAGACAGCCAGCGAGGCGCTGCTGGCACAGGGATTGCGTCCTGATGGCCTGGCAATCTGTGATGCGGAAACGCTGCAGCCGCTGACGGTGGACAGCCAGCGTGCGGTGGTGCTGATGGCCGCCTGGCTGGGTAAAGCCCGACTGATTGATAATCAAACTGTTGACCTGACGCTGTAAGTACGCCCGCTGCAGGTTATTTTATTTCTCTGATAAGGTTTCTGGCTATGATTCGCACAGTTCTGCAAGGCAAATTGCACCGCGTAAAAGTGACGCAGGCGGACCTCAATTATGAAGGCTCCTGCGCTATCGATCAGGATTTCCTGGATGCTTCCGGCATTCTGCAATATGAAGCGATCGATATTTATAACGTCACTAACGGTCAGCGCTTTTCCACCTACGCTATCGCGGCTGAGCGTGGTTCGAAAATTATTTCGGTCAACGGTGCGGCTGCCCGCTGCGCCTGCGAAGGCGATATTTTAATTATCTGCTCCTATGTGCAGGTAGAGGATGCCGTCGCGCGTCAGTGGCAGCCTAAAGTCGCCTATTTTGAAGGTGACAACCAGATGAAGCGTCTGGCGAAAGCATTGCCGGTACAAATTGCCTGATTAATCGATCAGCTGATAAAAAAGGGCCGCCATTAACATGGGCGGCCCTTTTTGTTTCTGCTTCTGCAATTAAACCGCTTTGGTTGTCATCGGCTTCGATGACTTTTTCATCGTAAAGAGGAAATTAAACCAGCCGCGTTTTCTCATCAGACATATTGTCAATGGCAGCGCCAGCGCCACCAGAAACGCCGAAATGAATTTCAGGTCATTCACCCAGGCTGACGGACTTTCAAACTTCACAATCTTACTGAAGAACTGAATCGCCAGATAATGCGACAGGTAGAAGACGATAGAATTGACGCCAATGTAGTAGACCAGCTCAGATTTCAGCTTCAGCGCAATCCAGACAAAGAATGGCACCGATAAGAGTGCAAGCGGTGATAATAACGCCTGGGAATGACGCTCCAGAATAAAGATATTCAGGCAGGAGAGCAGCACAAAACTGATCGCTGAGATTAACAGCGTCGGGCCATGCTGTACTTTCTCTGCGATATCCACCTGCTTACGTACCACGTAATCGCCCAGGTAGAAAAAGACAAACAGATAAAGCGATTTGTTGATGTGCGTATTGTCGAAGCTGGCAAATACGCCATCCGGATCGATGGCCGGCAGCGCCCAGCTCAGCGCCATACAGATAGCAAACACCAGCAGGAATGGCAGGTGGCGGGCAAAGATAATCACGATAAAGAAGATAAATAGCGAGTGCAGGAACCAGGTCATATCCCCGCCGCCGGTCAGGTGGGAGAGAATAATATTCATCGGTGACTGCGGCGTATTTGCCATTGAGCTGAACAGGATCTTTAACCCGCCATAGACCGCCACCCAGACCACAAACGGATAGAGAATACTGCGTACTTTGTTATTAAAAAAAGGACCCAGGCCTTTTCTTAATCCGGCATCGACAAACAGCCCCGAAACAAAGAACATCAGCCCCAGTCTTACCGGTGCCAGCATCTCATTTAACAGGCTGCTGAAGGCGGTAAAATGTCCGGCATTATTATGTACGGCAATAGTGCTATGCAAAAAAATAATTGCGAGAATACTCAATCCCCGCAGATTATCGATCCACGTTATACGATTCATCTTTTCCTGCCTTTGATTAAAAACTGGCCCTGTTTAAGATGCCATTTTGCTTATTGAGAAGACTCTTAACCCACTCGTTCATCCCTGAGCAGAGGAATAACTTTATTCCGGCGGTATTTTGATAATTCATAATCAAATAAACAACAGCCAGCCTTTAAGCCTATTCTTAAAAAATATTTAACAGTTAAGAATCATTAAGATAGCGAAAGATGACTGATTATTATCAGATAATACTTAGGGTTACTTTTTGTGAAAAAGGATGAAAGCGAGGCCGTGAGCGGCTTCAGAGACAGAAAAGAAATCATCAGGCAGGTGTTAACGTCGTTTTTAAGGCCAGGGAGAACCGTAGTTCGGGTTGTTTTTCACTCACCCAAAAAAAAGCCACGCCCTTATTGCAGCGTGGCCCTTACCATTCAACGTATTGTCAGGTGCGCAGTCCGCGTCCGCGCTGAATCAGCGCATAGACCAGCCAGTAGAACACCAGAATAAAGGCCACCAGTACCGAGAGCGTAAAGACCAGCGGCACATCATTAATACCCAGGAAGCCATAACGGAATCCGCTAATCATATAAACGATTGGATTCAGTTTAGAGACAGCCTGCCAGATCGGCGGCAGCAGACTCAGCGAATAGAATACGCCGCCCAGATAGGTCAGTGGCGTCAGCACAAAGGTCGGGATCAGGCTGATATCGTCAAAGGTGCGCGCAAAGACGGCGTTGAGCAGACCGGCCAGTGAAAACAGAATCGCGGTCAGCAGCAGCGTGATCGCCACCATCGACCAGGAGTGCACATGAAACGGCACAAAGAACAGCGAGATGGCCGTCACCAGAATGCCGACGCAGACGCCACGCGCCACACCGCCGCCTACATAGCCAGCAATGATAATGTGGGTCGGCACGGGTGCAACGAGCAGCTCTTCAATGTTGCGCTGGAACTTGGCACTGAAGAACGATGATGCCACGTTGGCGTAGGCGTTGGTGATCACCGCCATCATGATCAATCCCGGCACAATAAACTGCATATAGCTGAAGCCGTGCATCTCACCAATGCGCGACCCGATCAGGTTGCCAAAGATGATGAAATAGAGCGTCATGGTGATGACCGGCGGCACCAGCGTCTGGATCCAGATACGGGCGAAACGGTTAACTTCTTTGGCCCAGATGCTTTTCAGCGCCACCCAGTACAAATGTGTCATGCTTTTGCTCCTGTTTTTCCCTGCGTCGTCAGGCCAACGAACAGCTCTTCCAGACGGTTGGCTTTATTGCGCATACTCAGCACCTGCACACCCTGCGCACTCAGCTGGCTGAAGACGCTGTTAAGGCCCTGCTCACGCAGCACTTCCACTTCCAGCGTTGAGGTATCGGTCAGCCGGTACTGGAAGCCCTCCAGTTTCGGCAGCGGACTGCGCGGTGCCAGATCCAGGATAAAGGTTTCCGATTTGAGCTTGGACAGCAGTTCTTTCATCGAGGTGTTTTCCACCAACTCACCGCTCTGGATGATGCCGATGTTACGGCACAGCATCTCAGCTTCTTCCAGATAGTGGGTGGTGAGAATGATGGTAGTGCCTTTAGCATTGAGATCTTTCAGGAACACCCACATTGAGCGACGCAGTTCGATATCCACGCCAGCCGTCGGCTCATCCAGAATCAGCAGTTTTGGCTCGTGCATCAGTGCTCGGGCGATCATCAGACGGCGCTTCATCCCGCCGGAGAGCATGCGCGCACGCTCAGTGCGTTTTCCCCACAGGTCGAGCTGCTTCAGATATTTTTCCGCACGCTCATTGGCTTCGCGACGCTCAACGCCGTAGTAACCCGCCTGATTCACGACGATCTGCATCACCGTCTCAAACGGGTTGAAGTTAAACTCCTGCGGCACCAGGCCGAGCTGGCGCTTGGCATTCACCACATCTTTTTCTAAATCGTAGCCAAACACCCGCACGCTACCTTCGGATTTATTGACCAGCGAACTGATAATCCCGATGGTGGTCGATTTACCGGCACCGTTTGGCCCCAGCAGTGCATAAAAGTCACCCGCTTCAACGTTAAGATCGATGCCCTTCAGCGCCTGCACGCCGCCGGGATAGGTCTTGGTCAGCCGGGAAAGTTCCAGTGCATAAGTCATTCTGCATCCATACCCTGTTTTGATGGCATTGCAATGCCGTTTAAATTTATCAGGCCCTGGCATATAGTACGCGCGCGCACTTTGCGCAGTAACCGGTCGCTCAACGCCATGACAGACATCAATACCCTGATCAGAAACAACCGCGAATGGTCAAAACTGCTGGTTGAAGAAGATCCCAGCTTTTTTGAGCGGCTCGCCCAGGCACAAAAACCGCGCTTCCTGTGGATTGGCTGCTCTGACAGCCGAGTCCCTGCCGAGCGCCTGACCGGACTGGAACCGGGCGAGCTCTTCGTTCACCGCAACGTTGCCAATCTGGTTATCCACACCGATCTGAACTGTCTGTCCGTGGTGCAGTACGCTATCGAAGTGCTGGAAGTGGAACACGTTATCGTATGCGGCCACTACGGCTGCGGCGGCGTGCAGGCGGCGATGGATAACCCGGAGCTGGGGTTAATCGACAACTGGCTGCTGCACATCCGCGACCTCTGGTACAAGCATAGCGTGTTGCTGGGGGAACTCCCGCCGGATAAGCGCCTGGACAAGCTGTGCGAAATCAACGTTATTGAACAAGTCTATAACCTGGGGCACTCGACCGTCCTGCAGTCAGCCTGGAAACGTGGCAAGGATGTCTCCCTGCACGGCTGGGTTTACGGCATTCAGGATGGCTGTCTGCGTAACCTGGATGTCACGGCAAACAGCCGGGAGATCCTTGAACAGCGCTACCGTCATGGCATTGCTAATCTGCAGATGAACGGCGAGGCCTGAGCCGATCGCGGCGTAAAGCGCGACATAGCCTACACCAGGCATCGGGTGCAGGCCTTGGAAGAATGTGCGGTCAGAGCAGTATCAGGATTCCAGCGGCACCACTTTGCCGATGTAAGGCAGATGGCGATAGTGCTGAGCGTAGTCGATACCAAAGCCCACCACGAACTCATCCGGAATGGCAAAGCCGACATACTCGACATTGACTTCAACTTCACGGCGCTCTGGCTTATCCAGCAGGGTACAGATCGCCAGTGATTTTGGCTGACGCAGTTGCAGAATCTCACGCACTTTGCTCAGGGTGTTGCCGGAGTCGATGATATCTTCGACGATCAGCACATCCTTGCCACGAATGTCTTCATCCAGATCTTTCAGGATTTTCACATCACGCGTGCTGGACATGCCGCTGCCGTAACTGGACGCCGTCATAAAGTCGACTTCATGCGGCACATCAATGGCGCGACAGAGATCAGCCATGAACATGAATGAGCCGCGCAGCAGCCCCACCAGCACCATATCGCTGCCGCTGTCGCGGTAGTGCTCGTTAATCTCTTTGCCCAGTTCAGCGATGCGCGTGGCGATTGCCTCTTCAGGGATCATCACTTCAACAGTGTGTTTCATTGCGTTCAGCCCGGTTACGTCAGAAAAGCCCCGAAGTCTACCACAGACGCAGCTATGAGGGCTCTGCCGGCTCCTGAGCAAACGATTACGTCGTGAAAATTATTCCCTGCTGCCAGCGGCTGGCTGAAATGCGCATTACCTTAGAACATTCTGGCATTTACCAGCATGATTCGCTGCGTGGTAGCCTTTATCCAACAGATCGTTACCCTACTCGCGCCGCTGGCCGGAGATCACAATGACTTCATCATCAAGCAAAAAGACGCATATCGGCGACAGGCCGCTGCACCCTGAAACCCAGATGCTGAACTATGGCTATGATCCCCGCCTCTCTGAAGGTGCGGTGAAGCCGCCGGTGTTTCTGACTTCAACCTTTGTTTTTAACAGCGCCGAAGAGGGACGGGACTTCTTTGATTATGTCTCAGGTCGTCGTGAGCCGCCGGAAGGTAAATCGGGTGGGCTGGTCTACTCCCGCTTTAACCATCCTAACAGCGAAATTGTTGAAGACCGGCTGGCGGTTTATGAGCAGGCGGAGAGCTGTTCGCTCTTCTCTTCCGGTATGGCCGCCATCTCCACGGCCCTGCTGACGTTTGCCCGTCCGGGCGAGGTGATCCTGCACTCGCAGCCCCTGTATGGCGGCACCGAAACGCTGCTCAGCAAAACGCTGCACAATCTGGATATTAAAGCGGTGGATTTCAGCGACGGGAATGATGAAGTCAAAGTGCGTGAAGCCGCTCAGCAGGCGATGGCCCAGGGCCGGGTGGCGGTGATCCTGATTGAAACACCCGCAAATCCCACCAACAGCCTGGTCAATATCCGCCTGATGGCGCGCATCGCCGATGAGATTGACCAGCAGCAGGGTTCACGACCAATTATCGCCTGTGATAACACCCTGCTCGGCCCGCTGTTCCAGCAGCCGCTGACGCTGGGCGCGGATCTCTCGCTCTACTCGCTGACCAAATATGTGGGCGGTCACTCTGACCTGATTGCGGGCGCGGCGATGGGCAGTAAGGCGCTGATGGCGAAAGTACGCGCCCTGCGCAGCGCCATCGGTACGCAGCTGGATCCGCACTCAAGCTGGATGCTCAGCCGCTCACTGGAAACATTATCGTTGCGGATGGAGAAAGCCTTTCACAATGCAGAAGCGGTCGCGGCGTTTCTGCGCGATCACCCGAAAGTGGCGAAGCTGCACTGGCTGCCCTATCTGGATGCGGAGAGCGCCGAAGGGAAAACGTATCGCGAACAGTGCAGCGGCGCAGGTTCGACCTTCTCGTTTGATATCGTCGGCGATCAGCCTGCTGCGTTCCGTTTTCTCAATGCGCTGTCGCTGTTTAAACAGGCGGTGAGCCTGGGCGGCACCGAGTCGCTGGCCAGCCATCCTGGCAGCACCACCCACTCCGGCGTGCCGCAGGCGGTGCGTCAGCGTATTGGTATCACGGACGCCACGGTGCGGCTGTCGATTGGCATCGAGAACGCCGGTGACCTGATTGAAGACATCAGGCTGGCGCTCGATCAGGCGTAATCAGCTCACTGTAAAGCCCAGCATCATGCCGGTGTCTTCATGCTCCAGCAGATGACAGTGGGCCATGTAAGCGTGTTCGGCGGCGGCGACATAGTTGAAGCGCACCAGCACTTCACTGCGCCAGCCGTCGACATTCACCATATCTTTCCAGCCCTGCCGATGCGGGGCGGGCGGTTTGCCGTTCTCGGAGAGAATGCGGAACTGGGTGCCGTGAATATGGAACGGATGCAGCATAGCGTCACCTTCCCCTGAAATCGTCCACTTCTCATAATCACCCAGCTTCACCGCAAATGACGGCTTCGTCATATCAAAGGCCTGGCCGTTAATCTTATTGCCGTTACGGAAATCGTAAACGGCGGGCTGCGCCATGCCGTGCATGCTGTGATCCATCCCTTCCATGTTTTCCATTGGCGGCATCGGCTCGTCAGCCGTTTTCTCCGGCATCGAATGATGACCGCCCTTGCCCATCGCTTTCTTGCCGTAGCGCTGCATTAATGCCTGCATTCCCTGCTGGTCCAGCTGCGGGTCCATCATCAGCTGCAGCCAGCGTGTCGTCAGTCCGTCGGTGGCGGGTAGCGCAGGCAGCGTTGCCAGCTTATCCGGCAGCGTGGCGCTGGCCATCACCTGCAGCGGCAGGATCTGTACCAGCGGCAGCGGCTGGTCAAACGGCGGCAGCGTCATGCCCATCTGATCCGTCGGCAGCGTCACCAGATCAAACGCTTTACCGTCAGAAGTATCGATCATCACCTCAAAACGCTCGCCCGGCAGGATCGGCAGTGCGTCGAGCTTCACCGGCTCAGCCAGCAGGCCACCGTCGCTGGCGATCACATAAAGAGGACGTTTATCACTGGCGGCAACGTGCAGCGAACGGGCATTACAGCCGTTCAGCAGACGCAGACGCAGCCAGCCACGCGGCACCGCATGCTGCGGATACTGCACGCCGTTGGTCAGCATCATGTCGCCAAACCAGCCCACGGCCGCGCGCATCACGTCGAGCTGATAATCGATAAGGCGCCCATCTTTGGTCAGCTGTTTATCCTGGAAAATCAGTGGCACATCATCCACGCCCCACTGCGTGGGCAGGCGCAGCGTGCCGCTCTCCTTATCTTCCAGCAGAATCAGTCCCGCGAGTCCCTGTGCGACCTGATGCCCGGTTTTGCCATGCAGATGCGGATGATACCAGCAGGTGGCAGCGGGCTGGTCAGGGGTAAAAGAGACCTGACGCGAAGCACCAGGCGCAATCACGGCCTGCGGACCGCCATCTACCGCGCCGGGGATTTCCAGCCCGTGCCAGTGCAGGGTAGTCGCTTCGCTGAGCCGGTTATGGATATTCACCGTCACCGGTTTGCCACTCTGCAACTTCAGCACCGGTCCCAGCAGGCTGCCGTTATAGCCCCAGGTCGGCACGGCTTTGCCGTTCCACTGCGTGGTGCCCTGCATCGCGGTAAGGCTGTAGCTGCCCCTGGCATCCGCTTCCAGCAGTGACGGAATCGGCAGCAGCGGACGGGTGGCTGCCATCAGCGAACGGCTCCAGAGCGGTAAGGCTCCGGCTGCACTCAGTGCGGCGGTGAGTTTCAGGAAGTGGCGACGTTGCATGGTGATCATCCTTGTGGCATCAGAGCGCACAGCCTAAACCCTGACCTTATGGGAAGGTCAAGTGTTAGCCGTGAGAATCTGATGAAAAAAGGCGGTGCAGCGGCTCACAGCGCCAAATTAATCGAAAACCTGAGAATAACTGTGCTAACGTCATGGGTAATATCCATTGAAGAGAACGACTATGAAGCAAAGTATCAGGATCCTGCTGCTGACGGGACTCCTTGGCTTCTCCTCCACCAGTTTTGCCCTGAGCGAATCCGAAGCGGAAGATCTGGCCGATCTCACGGCGGTTTTCGTTTATCTGAAAAATGATTGTGGCTATCAGGATTTACCGGACGCACAGATTCGCAAAGCGCTGGTCTTTTTTGCTCAGCAGAACCGCTGGGATTTAAGCAACTACAGCAACTACAACATGAAAGCGCTGGGTGAAGACAGCTATCGCGATCTCAGTGGCATCGCCATCACCAACGACAAAAAGTGCAAGTCACTGGCCCGCGATTCACTGAGCCTGCTGGCCTACGTCAGGTAATTACTCTGCCCTCTGCTGCCGGACATTGACCGTGCAACCACGGTCAGTGTTAGCTATCATGTGCCGCCCATCTTCATGGCGATGTCATCAGAGGAGAGCACCATGGCCCATAATGAAACGTGGTATGAAACCCTTCATGCCGGTTTTGGCCAGTATTTCACGGTCGATAAAGAACTGTACCGTGAAAAGACTGCGCATCAGGATTTAATCATTTTCGAAAATGCCGCGATGGGCCGCGTAATGGCGCTGGACGGCGTGGTGCAGACCACCGAACGCGACGAATTTATCTATCATGAAATGATGACCCACGTTCCGCTGCTGGCGCACGGCGCGGCGAAGAGCGTCCTGATCATCGGCGGTGGTGACGGCGCCATGCTGCGTGAAGTGTCACGTCATCCGGAAATCGAAAAGATTACCATGGTGGAAATCGATGCAGGCGTGGTGACCTTTTGTCGCCAGTATCTGCCGAACCATAGCGCAGGCGCCTATGACGATCCGCGCTTTACGCTGGTGATCGATGACGGGGTTAACTTCGTTAATCAGACGCAGGAAAAATTCGATGTCATCATCTCCGATTGCACCGATCCGATTGGTCCGGGCGAGAGTCTGTTTACCTCCGAATTTTATGCCGGCTGCAAAGCGGCCCTTAATGAAAATGGCATCTTCGTGGCGCAGAATGGCGTCTGCTTCCTGCAGCAGGATGAGGCCATCAACAGCCATCGCAAACTGGGCCATTACTTTGCGGATGTCAGTTTCTATCAGGCGGCGATTCCGACCTATTACGGCGGCATCATGACTTTTGCCTGGGCGAGCGATAATCCGGCGCTGCGCCAGCTCGATACCGCCACCCTGCAGGCGCGTTTCGGGGCTGCTGGCCTGACCTGCCGTTACTACACACCAGCGATCCATACCGGCAGCTTTGCCCTGCCACAATATCTGTTAAATGCGCTATCGGCCGCGTGCTGATAGGGCATTTTCAAGGGGGTGAACAAAATTGCAAAAGCTAAAACTACATGGCTTCAACAACCTGACGAAAAGCCTGAGTTTTTGTATTTACGATATCTGCTATGCGAATACTGAAGCTGAACGCGATGGTTATATCGCCTACATTGATGAACAATATAACGCCAACCGTCTGACGGAAATCCTGACCGAAACCTGCTCTATTATCGGGGCTAACGTGCTTAATATTGCGCGCCAGGATTATGAACCGCAGGGGGCCAGCGTCACGATTCTGGTCAGTGAAGAGCCGATCGATCCCAAAGATATCGATAACTCCGAACATCCTGGCCCGCTGCCCAACTCGGTGGTGGCGCATCTGGATAAAAGCCATATCTGCGTGCACACCTATCCGGAAAGCCATCCTGAAGGCGGGCTCTGCACCTTCCGTGCGGACATAGAAGTCTCAACCTGCGGCGTGATCTCACCGCTCAAGGCGCTGAACTACCTGATCCACCAGCTGGAATCAGACATCGTTACCGTCGATTACCGGGTGCGCGGTTTTACCCGTGATGTGAAAGGGATGAAGCACTTTATCGATCACGAGATCAATTCGATTCAGAACTTCATGTCTGACGATATGAAAGCGATGTATGACATGGTGGATGTGAATGTCTATCAGGAGAACATCTTCCATACCAAGATGTTGCTGAAAGAGTTCGACCTGAAACACTACCTGTTTAACACCCGCCCGGAAGATCTCAGCCCGCAGGAGCACAAGCGTATTACTGACCTGCTGTGGAAAGAGATGCGTGAGATCTACTACGGCAGAAATATCCCCTCAGTGGGCCTGAAGACCCTCTGATGATCCGGCGCGCAGCGTGACACCCCATAACCTGCGCGTCTCTTCCCGCCTCTCCCTCCGACTTTTCATCACGGCAACCGCCGTAATTCCCTGATCGCCAGCAACAATTTGCCTGCCAGAGCGTGCTACTTTCAGCGCTGAACGCTCATTTCTCAACCACTACAGGCAAAAAAATGGCAAGAATTAACATTATTGATTTCGCTGCCGTCCCGGACGCCACCTCACTTTCCACTCAGGCGATACAGCGCGCCATTGATAGCGCATCAGCAGGCGACACGGTACTGATCCCAGCGGGCCGCTTTCTGACCGGCGCGCTGTTTCTGAAAAGTGAGATGACGCTGGAGCTGGCGAAAGATGCCGTACTGCTCGGCAGCCAGCGGCTGGAGGACTACCCGGACATCCCTACGCGCGTGGCGGGCATTGATATGGTCTGGCCCGCGGCGATGCTTAACATCAATCACTGCCGCAACGTCACCGTCTGCGGCAGCGGCACGCTCGACGGACAGGGTGCCGTCTGGTGGCATAAATTCTGGGGCGACGACGAAAACAGCGGGATGCTGGCGGACTATACCCGTCGCGGCCTGCGCTGGGTGGTGGATTACGACTGCAGGCGTCCACGTAACGTAGTGGTTTACGAGAGCGAATGCGTGACGCTGAAGGACTTCACCTCACAGGATTCCGGCTTCTGGAACCTGCACGTCTGCTATTCGAAACAGGTGAATCTGCAGAGGCTACGTGTCATGAACGCCACCGGCCCCAGCACCGATGGAATTGATATTGATTCCAGCCAGTTAGTGCGTGTGGAGGGCTGTACGGTCTCCTGCAATGACGACAATATCTGCGTGAAATCGGGTCGCGGCGCGGAAGCACAGCAGCTCGGGAGAACCGCACGCGATATCATTATTCGCGACTGCACCCTGCTGAAAGGTTCGGGCATTACCCTGGGCAGCGAAACCTCTGGCGGTATTGAAAGCGTCATCATCGAACATAACCGCTTTTCTGGAACCGGCGTCGGCTTTCGCATCAAGTCCGCCCGGAATCGCGGCGGCTGGATCAAAAACATCGTGGTTCGCCATCTGAAGATGGAGGATGTCTGTTATCCGTTTATGCTGCAGCTGAACTGGTTCCCGCAGTACAGCTACAGCGAACAGCCCGCCGACACCAAACAGCCGCCACACTGGCGTAAGCTGGCATCAGGCGTCACGGGTGATGCTGGCCTGACGCGGGTTGAGAATATCAGTATCAGTCATATCAGCAGCAGCCTGACTCAGCCTGCGGCGTTTTCCCGCGCCTTTTTTGTTGAAGGCACGCCGGAAAACCCAATCGAACAGCTGAGTTTCAGCGATATTACGCTGCAGGCGCAGGAGTTTGGCAAAATAGCGGGCGTAACGAATCTGAGGTTTGAGCGGGTTACGGTAGACGCGCCGGCAATGACGCGCGAAGAGCATGACGCCTACGCGCGTTAACGGCGACTGCAGAAGATAAACGCGCAGTGCTGCTCTCACCCTGCTTTACGATGAGGTCAGAGAAGCACGGCGCGTTCAGTTCAGGCAGAGGTCAGCGCCAGCGTAATACCGCGCTCGCGCAGCGTGCGGCAGACATCCTCGTCTAACCGGCTGTCGGTCACTACATCGGTCAGATCATCCACCGGTGACGCGCAGAACAGCGACCAGGAGCCATATTTACTGCTGTCCGCCAGCAGAACCCGACGCGCCGCATTGGCCAGCAGGTCATGTTTCAGCCCCGCTTTCTCTTCAGTCGGCGTGGTAATACCGCGCTCAAGGCTCCAGGAGTTACAGCTGACAAACGCAATATCGGGATTGATGCTGCGCAGCAACCGCCGTCCATGTTCACCCACACAGGACTGACTGGAGTCGTCGATCCGGCCGCCAATAATCGTCACTTCGATCTGCTTAAACTCAGACAGAAACAGTGCAATGTGCAGGTCGGCCGTAATGACCCGCAGCGGCAGATGGGTGAGCTGTCGCGCCAGCTCCAGCATGGTGGTTCCTGCATCCAGCACCACCGCATCGCCCGCCCGGACAAAACTGGCGGCGCATGCGGCGATCGCCTGCTTCTCGGCCAGGTTTCGCTGCATCTTTTCCAGCGTGGTCGGCTGGGCAGGAATAAAACGATTCAGGGTAACGCCGCCATGACTGCGGCTGATCACGCCCTCTTTATCCAGCTTAATTAAATCACGTCGAATCGTGGCGGGTGAGGCGGAAATCGCACTGACCAGTTGCTCAACAGTCACCAGATTATGGCTTTTCAGGTAATCCATAATCTGGTCAAGACGGCTCTGTCCCTTCATATTTCCCTATGCGAGCTGCATCGCGAGTTTAATCGAGATCGCCATGCTGTCAGACTTCGCTTTACCTGTCCAGGCGATATCAAATGCCGTGCCGTGGTCAGCAGAGGTGCGGATAAACGGCAGGCCTGCGGTAATGTTCACGCCATCATAGAAGCCCAGCAGTTTAAGCGGGATGTGCCCCTGATCATGGTACATCGCCACCACCATGTCATAGCGTCCATCCTGGCACTGCAGAAACACCGTGTCCGGCGGGCAAGGCCCGGAGACATCAATCCCCTGCGCTTTCATCGCCTCAATCGCGGGGGCAACGGTGGTGATCTCCTCGTCGCCAAACAGCCCGTTCTCACCAGCGTGCGGATTAACACCCGCGACGGCGATACGCGGGGCGCTGTAGCCGACACGACGCAGGAAGGTGTCCGCCATACCAATCACGGTTTTAATGCGTGTCTGGTTGAGCGTGTCGAGGAACTTACGCAGCGCAATATGGGTTGTGACATGAATGACTTTCAGCTTATCGGTATAGAGCACCATAGCGTAATCTTTGGTGTCAGTCAGGTGCGCCAGCAGTTCGGTGTGCCCCGGATAGAGATGGCCCGCCGCATGCATCGCCTCTTTATTCAGCGGCGCGGTAGCAATGGCATGCACCTCACCGGCCAGCGCCAGTTCGGTGGCCCGCTTCACGCAGCGCCACGCCAGATCCCCGGCCTCTTTCTGTACCACGCCAGGTTTCAGCGCGTCCGGATCGGCCAGCGGCTCATCGATCACATTGATAATGCCGGGCGCAAACCGTGCATCCTGTACCCGATCCAGCACCCGCAGCTCGGCCTGCGGGGTGATGTTCATCGCCATAATGCGGCGCAGCGTACTGGCACAGCCAATCACCACGGCAGGAATGCCGTTCAGCTCACCTTCAGAGAGCGCTTTGATGATGATTTCCGGGCTGATGCCCGCCGGATCGCCCATGGTGATCGCAATAATTTTACTCACTCGACTTCTCCTCAATAAAACCAATGGCTGCTACCAGGGTATTTTCATCACCAAAGCCACCCGCTTTGGTCATCACCGGCAGAGTAAATTCACTGTTAAGCAGGACCCCGTGCGGCACACAGCCCGCCACCAGACCCTGAATTTTAAAGCCGCTGGCCCCCAGCGCCTGAGCAACGGCTATCGCCACGTCGCCACCCGACAGATAGAGCGCATGCGGCAGCTGTGCCCGGCACAGACTCAGGGTCATTTCGCCCAGCAGCTGACAGATCGCCTCACCCAGCTGCTGGCGCGTCACGCTGTGCTGCTGGCAGAGATCCTCGATCGCGTGTCGCTGGGATTCATGCTGGCAGGTACGGATCACCGTGTGGCGACCGGCACGCAGTGCGGCAGCCGCCTGTTCAATCCAGCTATCCCGGCCACACCAGGCGGGCTGCTGAAACAGCTGACGAATATCAACATCCACGATTTCCACTGCCTGCTGGTTAAGCAGCGTGGCGATCTGCTGCTCTGCCTGACGACTCATCGATCCCACCACCGCCAGCACAGGCCGCGAAGGACAAGAAGGACGAACTGAGAGCGCAGCACCCAGCGCATCGCTTAATCCGGCGGCCCCGACCAGCAGAGGCTTCTCTGCCAGCCGCGCCGCAGCGGTAATGAGTCGCGCCAGGTCGGCCTCCGTTTCGGCATCTACCACCACCACGCCCTGCGCAGCCGCCAGCACGGCATCCAGCCGATCGCTGCGCAGCGTGGCGAGATCGATCTCCATACCGTCGATCTGCATCTGATCGAGAATGCGGGCGCTGAGGATCGGGGTTTTGGGATCGCTGGCAAATTCGGTATCCGTCAGTAACCGCTGATTCACCCACACGCTGCCCTCACGTGTGGTGCGGCCCAGGCGCGGCACGGCCGGTGCCACCAGCGCCAGCCTTTTGCCGCTGGCGCGCAGTGCCGCCACCGTTTCAGCACCGACGTTGCCACGCAGCGTGGAGTCGATCTTTTTGAACAGCCAGCCCTGCTGAAACTGTGCCGCGTAATGCTGTACCACCTGCGTGACGTGCTCTGCCGCCTGACTGATGCTGACCGCCCGGCTGTCAGTACTGATTACCAGCACATCCGCCGCCTCGTCGGGCTGCGGCGCGGCGGTGCCGAACAGCACATGTACACGGGCACCGGCCTGTGCCAGTCCACTACCTGCATCGTTAGCACCGGTAAAGTCATCGGCGATGACCAGCACCGGGGTTTTCCATATTGATGAGCCCATCCTCACTCCTGTCAGGCTATTGCCGCTGCATTTGATTATATTCAATCATGATTGATTATATGTGAGCAAGTTCAAATTAATCGAAATCGATATGCCTTATAAAATTAGCCACAGAGAGTGACTGACTTCGCATTGCGCTGAGCAAAATTAATCATCTGCTCAGTCATGACAGAAAAAAGGGTATGAAATGAATATTAACAGCACGGTGATTAGCGGTTATCAGGCGTTAAACGACATGCGCTATCTGCTGAGTGGCGTAACGACAGCGATAGTGGTGACAGACCGGAACATTGAAGCGATTCCGGCGGTTCAGGCGCTGATGGGGCAACTCCGGGATCAGATTCCGCGTATCAGCGTGGTCAACAGCGTGCCGCCCGAGCCGAGCCAGCATGATGTGGCCGCTATTATAGAAACGCTCTCGCAGCGCCAGGCCGACATGGTGATTGGCATCGGCGGTGGCAGCGTACTGGATGTGGCGAAGCTGCTCTCGGTGCTGTGCATCGACGGAGCACCGTCGCTGGACGCCCTGCTGGCAGGCGAAAAACCGCAGCGTCGCACCCGTTCAATGCTCATCCCGACCACTGCTGGCACCGGTTCTGAAGCGACGCCGAATGCGATTCTGGCGATCCCGGAGAAAGAGACCAAAGTCGGCATTATTTCACCAGTGATGCTGCCCGATGTGGTAGCGCTGGTGCCGGAACTCACCACCAGCATGCCGCCGCACATCGCCTCGTCTACCGGCATTGATGCCCTGTGTCACCTGATTGAGTGCTTCACCGCCAACGTGGCTAACCCGGTCAGCGACAACTATGCGCTGATTGGGATGAAAAAGCTGTTCGCGAATCTCGAAACCACGCTGCGCGAGCCGGAGAATCTGCAGGCACGGCTGGAGATGCTCTGGGCCTCTTATTATGGCGGCGCATCGATTGCCCATGCCGGGACGCATCTGGTGCATGCGATGTCCTATCCGCTTGGCGGCAAATATCACCTGCCACACGGCGTTGCCAACGCCATTCTGCTGGCCCCCTGCATGCGCTTTGTCCGTCCGGCCGCGGTGAGCAAATTCGCTCAGGCCTATGACCTGCTGCCCGACGCCGACGTCCGTTTAAGCGATGAAGAGAAATCACACGCGCTGGTCGACTACTTCACCGCGCTGGTTGCGCGGCTGCAGTTGCCTGCCAGCCTGGAAGCACTGGGCATCGGCCCGGATCACCTGCCTTATTTAGTGGAAGCGGCACTCGACGTGCAGCGCCTGATGAAAAACGTGCCGATGGCGGTCACCGTCGACGATGTGCGCGCCGTCTACCTGACGCTGTTCCCTTCCTGCCAGGCGTAATGAGGATTGTCATGAATAAGAAAATCAACGGCGTACTGACCGCCATCGTCACCACCTTTGACCGTGAAGGTGCCTTTGATCCGATGAAACAGCGTGAGCAGGTCAGACGCCAGATCAACGCCGGTAACGGAATCTTCTGTGGCGGCACCAACGGCGAATTCTTTGTGCTGAACGAGCAGGAGAAGATTGCCGTCACCACCACCTGCGTCGATGAAGTCAACGGTCGGGCACCTGTGGTGGCACACATCGGCGAGATTTCGACCCGTGAAACGATCCGGCTCGGCAAACAGATTGCCCGCCTGGGTGTGGATGCCGTCTCGGCGATCACCCCATGGTTTGTGCCGCTGAAACAGCAGGAGCTGATCGACCACTATCAGCGCGTAGCGGACGCGCTGACGGTGCCGCTGTTCCTCTACAACATTCCGGCGCGTACCGGCAATACCCTGCAGCCGGAGACCGTTCGTGCGCTGGCCGCGCACCCGAACATCATCGGCATTAAAGACTCCGCAGGCAGCTATGAAAGTCTGAGCGGATTTCTGCAGGCCACCGCCGACTGTGAGGGCTTTGATGTGCTGAACGGCCCGGACTCGCTGATTCATCAGGGATTCGTTGATGGCTGCTCCGCCTCTATTTCCGGGCTGGCAAACGTGGCACCGGAGGCGATTAACGCCATCTGGGCGCGCTTCAGTACCGGTGACATTGCCGGTTCGCATCAGGCACAGGAGAACGTCACCGGCCTGCGCACCGCGCTGTACAGCATCGGTTTCTCACCGGCCGCCGTGAAAAAAGCGGTCAGCCTGCAGGGCTTTGAGGTGGGTGAAAGCCGCTATGCGGTGCAGTTCAGCGCCGACGAGCAGCAGCAGATCCGTCAAATCGTGAACCACTACCTGCAATAACGTCCATCGCCTTTGTACCCTATCGGTCAGATGAGAACGAACCTGATGGTCGCCATCTGCCAGAACAATCGAGGTCATGATGAAAGCATTTTCAACTGAGAGCACCTTACTGATCGTCGGCATGGTGGTCGCCTATATCCTGTTCACAACCTGGTTGACCTGGCGGCTGCGCAGTAAAACCAGCGGCGACTTCATGGAAGGCTCCCGCGCCATGCCCGCCTTTATCGTTGGCATTATGCTGATGTCAGAGTATATCGGGGCAAAATCGACCATTGGCACGGCGCAGGCAGCCTTTGAGGATGGCTTCGCCGCCTCCTGGTCGGTGATTGGCGCGGCGATTGGGTTCCCGCTGTTTGGCCTGATTCTGGTCAAACGCATCTACAACACCGGAAAAATCACGATCTCCGGTGCCATCGCCGAGAAATATGGCAGCTCGACTAAGAACATTATCTCGCTGATTATGATCTATGCGCTGCTGCTGGTGAACGTCGGGAACTACATCAGCGGTGCGGCGGCGATCTCCACCGTGCTGAAGATCGACCTGACGCAGGCGGCCTTTATCACCGCGGTGGTCAGTACCTTCTACTTTGCGTTTGGCGGCATGAAAGGCGTCGCCTGGGTTACGCTGCTGCACAGCGCCATCAAGTACATCGGGATTCTGATTATTCTCTATGTGGCACTGAAGATGACCGGCGGCGTGGCCCCGATGATCGAGAAAATGCCGGCGTTCTACTGGACGTGGGACGGTCACGTCGGGGCCAGTACCATTGTGGCCTGGCTGATCGGGACCGTGGGATCGATCTTCTGTACGCAGTTTGTGATCCAGGCGATCTCCTCCACCAAAGATGTGAAGTCCGCGAAGCGCGCTACCTGGGTCGCCTTCATCTTCTGCCTGCCGATCGGTCTGGCGATGGCGCTGATTGGCGTGGCGGCGAAGTTTGCGCATCCCGATATCAAGAGCCTCTATGCGCTGCCAGTGTTTCTGCAGGATATGTCACCGTGGCTGGCGGGTATCGTCACCACCTCGCTGGTGGCCTCGATTTTCGTCAGCGTCGGCACCGTTGCGCTGGCCATCGCCTCGCTGGTGGTGAAAGATTTTTACGTGCCTTATCGTAATCCGACGCCGGAGCGCGAATTTAAAGTGACGCGCTGGATCTCGATTGGCATCGGCTTCTTCCCGCTGCTGTTTGTCCTGTTCTTCCCGGAAGTGCTGAAGCTCTCGTTCTTTACCCGCGCGATTCGCCTGTCGATCACCGTGGTGGCGATCATGGCGTTCTATCTGCCGTGGTTTAAGAGCACGCGCGGTGCCAACGCCGGTCTGATTGGTGCCTGCGTGGTCACGTCCGTCTGGTTCCTGATGGGTAATCCGTTCGGTATCGACAATATGTATGTGGCGCTGATTACGCCGGCCATCATTATGGTGATTGACCGCTGTATCCCGTCACGCCAGTCTCAGCCTCAACCGCAACACAATGCACAAAATAGTGGAGCCTAATATGACTCAGGAAACCGTCACCGCAGAACGCACCGGCCTGGTTGCGCCGCACCCGCAGGATAGCGCCCAGCAGATTGCGATGCTGCCCTCCTCCTGCCCGCAAAACCATGCGGCTAACCTGCTGCCGCTGCCCGATGGCGATCTGCTTTGCGTCTGGTTTGGTGGCACGCAGGAAGGGATTGCCGATATCTCAGTCTGGTGTTCCCGGCTGACAAAAGGCAGCGATCACTGGAGTGACGCGCAGAAGCTTTCTGACGATCCGGGTCGCTCAGAACAGAATCCGGTGCTGTTTCTCGATCCGGACCAGGTGCTGTGGCTGCTGTGGACAGCGCAGAAATCGGGCAATCAGGACACCGCGATCGTGCGCTATCGCCAGTCTCACGATATGGGCAAAAGCTGGGGCGAGATCAAAACCCTGCTGGATAAGCCCGGCACCTTTATTCGTCAGCCGATTGTCGTGCTGCCTAACGGCAACTGGCTGCTGCCGGTGTTCTACTGCCTGACGCAGCCCGGCGAAAAGTGGGTCGGCAGCTATGACGTCAGCGCGGTAAAAATTTCAGAAGATAAAGGCCAGAGCTGGCGCGACGTCAGCGTGCCTGACAGCACCGGCTGCGTTCACATGAACGTCACCCTGCTGGATGATGGCTCGCTGCTGGCGCTTTACCGCAGTCGCTGGGCCGACCATATCTACCAGAGCCGCTCGTTTGATCAGGGTGAAAGCTGGAGTGCGCCCGAACCGCTGTCGCTGCCCAACAATAACTCCTCCATTCAGGTCACGACGCTGCGCAACGGTCATCTGGCGCTGGTGTTCAATGCAATGAGCGCCGAAGGGGCCAGCGAGCGCCGGTTGTCGCTGTATGACGAAATTGAAGATGATGAAGAAGACGGTGACGTTGCGGTTGCCGCCGAGCCGGTGGTGCACAGCGGGCGCACCGCCTTCTGGGGCGCGCCACGTGCGCCAATGACGCTGGCGATCTCAACGGATGGCGGAAAAAGCTGGCCGCTGCAGCGCAATCTGGACGAGGGTGACGGCTACTGCATGACCAATAACTCTCAGCAGAAGTTAAACCGTGAGTTCTCTTATCCCAGCATCAAACAGGGCGTGAATGGCGAACTGCATATCGCCTACACCTGGTATCGCCAGGCGATCAAGTATGTGCGGGTCGGGGAGTCCTGGGTGCAGGGAGGTGACGCGTGATTGAAAAGATGGCGCTGGTGACCGGCGCAAGTTCCGGCATCGGTCAGGCGATTGTGGATCGCCTGCTGGATGAGGGCTGGCAGGTGATTGGCCTGAGCCGATCGGCGATAAACCGGTCAGACGCGGGCTGGCAGAGCCATCAGATCGATATCAGCGACAGTGCGGCATTGCAGGCTTTACTGGACAAACTGCCGGTGCCGCAGGCGGTGATCCATGCAGCGGGAATGATGCAGGCCGCGCCGCTCGGGGAGCTGGATCTGAACGCCAGCACACGCCTGTGGCAACTGCATGTTGCCGCCGCAGAACAGCTGGCCAACCATTTTGCGCCCCGGATGAACGCGGGCGGCAGAATCGTGCTGCTGGGTAGTCGCACGTCAGGCGGTGCGGCGTGCCGCAGTCAGTATGTGGCCACTAAATCGGCGATGATCGGCATGGTGCGCAGCTGGGCGGCAGAGCTGGCACCGCGCGGCATTACAGCCAATATCGTGGCGCCAGGTGCCACCGAAACGCCGATGCTACAACAGCCGGGCCGGGCCAGTTCCCCGCCGCGCTTGCCACCGATAGGCCGCTATATTCAGCCGCAGGAAGTCGCCGGACTGGTCGGGTTCCTGCTTTCGCCTCCGGCCGCGACAATCACCGGTCAGCAGCTGGTGATGTGCGGCGGTGCGTCGCTGAGTTAATGAACAGGCCGGGCGATTCGGGTAGCCCGGCCTGTATCAGCGTAAAAATTACCGTACGGGTTTACCGTACTGGTTCACAAACTGGCGATAGGCGGCGATCACCAGCTGAAAATCTTCAATGCCGCAGAAGGAGAGGCTCTCTTCGTCGTAGTAGTTCATCCCCTCTTCCATTCCGTCATCTTCCAGTGCCAGCAGATTGGCGCGAATCATTACCTCTTCCTCATCCAGCAGGATGGTGTACTCGCTGCCGATGCGCTGCCACTGACGCACGCTGCCTTTGACGTCTTCGATTGCGGCTTCCACTTCATCCAGCAATCCTGGATCGTTTTTCACCTCTTCGTTGAACCAGTGGCCGACCGCTTCATGATCCATCGACATACGAACCTTAATCTGTCCGGTCACATCGCGTAAAAATTCATATTCCATCGCCCGTTCCTCTTAACGTCATCGCGTCACTAAATGAGTGTCAGCGCTGCCTACGCGGCATAGTGTGACACGTCGCGCATTATTACAGGCTGTCTGGCGAAATCCAGCTTTTGATCGAACCGCCCTCAATGCACAGACGTAAAAAAGGGGCGAATCATCGCCCCTTAGTCATGACTGCCAGGTGAAGAATCAGACCGCGGTCTGGAAAATCACGCCGTCAGCTTTATCGGTGTACTGCGCCAGTTGGTCGAAGTTGAGATAGCGATAGGTGTCGCTGGCCGTTTTATCGACCTGCGCCATAAATTGCTGATACTCATCCGGCGTTGGCAGACGGCCTAACAGTGAAGCCACTGCCGCCAGCTCTGCAGATGCCAGGTAGACGTTAGCGCCGGTACCCAGACGGTTCGGGAAGTTACGGGTCGAGGTAGAAACCACCGTCGAACCATCAGCCACACGTGCCTGGTTACCCATGCAGAGTGAACAGCCCGGGATCTCAATACGCGCACCGCTTTTACCGAATACGCTGTAGTAGCCCTCTTCGGTCAGCTGTGCCGCATCCATCTTGGTTGGCGGAGCCACCCACAGACGGGTTGGCAGTTGGCCTTTGTGGCTATCCAGCAGTTTACCGGCGGCACGGAAGTGACCAATGTTGGTCATGCACGAGCCGATAAACACTTCGTCGATCTTCTCGCCCTGAACGTCAGAGAGCAGACGGGCATCGTCCGGATCGTTTGGCGCACACAGGATCGGCTCTTTAATGTCAGCCAGATCGATTTCGATCACGGCGGCATATTCAGCATCCGCATCCGGCTCAAGCAGCTGAGGATCGGCCAGCCATTTCTCCATGCTTTCAACGCGACGCTCCAGCGTACGACGATCGCCGTAGCCTTCTGCGATCATCCACTTCAGCAGCACGATGTTGGAGTTCAGGTATTCGATAATCGGCGCTTTATCCAGCTTGATGGTACAGCCCGCAGCGGAACGCTCGGCTGACGCATCGGACAGTTCAAACGCCTGCTCGACTTTCAGATCCGGCAGACCTTCAATCTCAAGGATGCGGCCAGAGAAGATGTTTTTCTTACCTTTCTTCTCAACGGTCAGCAGACCCTGTTTGATGGCATACAGCGGAATGGCGTGAACCAGATCGCGCAGGGTAATGCCTGGCTCCATCTTACCTTTGAAGCGCACCAGCACTGATTCCGGCATGTCGAGCGGCATGACGCCCGTCGCTGCCGCAAACGCCACCAGGCCTGAACCCGCCGGGAAAGAGATGCCGATAGGGAAACGGGTATGCGAGTCACCACCGGTGCCCACGGTATCCGGCAGCAGCATACGGTTCAGCCAGCTGTGGATAATGCCGTCGCCCGGACGCAGTGAGACACCGCCACGGTTCATGATGAAGTCAGGCAGCGTATGGTGCGTGTTCACATCCACTGGCTTAGGGTACGCAGCGGTGTGACAGAAGGACTGCATCACCAGATCGGTCGAGAAGCCCAGACAAGCCAGATCTTTCAGCTCATCACGGGTCATCGGACCGGTCGTATCCTGCGAGCCAACCGAGGTCATCTTCGGTTCACAATAGGCACCCGGACGAATACCGGCGACGCCACAGGCACGGCCAACCATTTTCTGCGCCAGTGAGAAACCACGGGTGCTCTCCGCGACATCTTTCGCCTGACGGAATACGGTGCTGTGCGGCAGACCCAGCGATTCGCGCGCTTTAGTGGTCAGGCCGCGACCGATGATCAGCGGAATACGGCCACCGGCGCGGACTTCGTCAATCAGCACTTCGGTTTTGAGTTCGAAGCTGGCCAGCAGGTCGTTGGTTTCGTGGTTGCGGACTTCGCCTTTGAACGGATAGATGTCGATGACATCGCCCATGTTCAGGTCGTTGACGTCCACTTCAATCGGCAGTGCGCCCGCATCTTCCATGGTGTTGAAGAAGATGGGTGCAATTTTGCTGCCCAGCACCACGCCGCCGCCTTTTTTATTCGGCACGTTCGGGATGTCGTCGCCCATAAACCACAGCACCGAGTTGGTGGCGGATTTACGTGAAGAACCGGTTCCGACAACGTCACCGACATACGCCAGCGGGAAGCCTTTGGTCTTCAGTGCTTCGATCTGTTTGATCGGGCCGATATTGCCCGCTTCATCCGGCTCAATACCTTCACGGGCATTTTTCAGCATCGCCAGGGCGTGCAGCGGGATGTCAGGACGTGACCAGGCATCCGGGGCCGGAGAGAGGTCGTCGGTGTTGGTTTCGCCAGTGACTTTGAACACCGTAACGGTGATTTTCTCAGCCAGCTCAGGACGTGCCAGATACCATTCCGCATCTGCCCAGGACTGCATCACCTGTTTCGCGTATTCATTACCCGCTTTCGCTTTCTCTTCGACATCATAGAAGTTGTCGAACATCAGCAGCGTGTGTGAAAGGGCTTTCGCCGCGATGGGCGCCAGTTTGCTATCGTCCAGCGCGTCAATCAGCGGATGAATATTGTAACCGCCCTGCATGGTGCCGAGCAGTTCAACCGCTTTTTCAGGAGATATCAGAGGAGAGGTTGCTTCGCCTTTGGCGACAGCCGCCAGGAAACCGGCTTTGACATACGCCGCTTCATCGACGCCAGGTGGGACTCGGTTGACCAATAAATCGGTCAGAAATTCTTCTTCACCCGCAGGTGGATTTTTCAGCAGTTCAACCAGCGCGGCCATCTGGGAAGCCTCTAAAGGCTTAGGTACAATTCCCTGGGCAGCACGCTCGGCAACGTGCTTACGGTATTCTTCTAGCACGACGTTATCCTCGCTCTCATTATGTAGGGCTTTCCGACCACCTTGCTCACTTATGGAGAACACACTTCCCTTTCTCGTCCAGGTTGAGGTGCCCGGTTTCGCGGAGGGCAGAATAGCAGGATTTCGTCTGTTTGTTAATCTGTTTACAAAAATACAACATAATCCACTGTGTCCGTTCTGCCCGCTTATACTCCCGCATCAGCCAGCTAAGCTGGCTAATCGGGTCACTCCGCAGCGTACCGCATCTCAGAGTAAAAACGGCAGGATTATGTCAGCGTTGGCGCAGTTTTAGTGAGGTGATTCAGGGGAATAGATAACTGGCAGGAATAGAAGTGAACGGTCCTCCGGGTTACCGCAGAGGCGAATGCAGGCGGATAGCAACACCAGGCCGGAGATAAGCCTGGTGTCATTGGCGCCTGAGACGATTACAGCGTGGTTTTCATTTCCCGCAGTGATACCGGCCAGTCACCCGGCCAGACGTAGTGATCTTTCAGAATCCGCGCGCTGTAGTCGAGACAGATTTTCACCGGCAGGTTGGGATAGATTCGCTCCATCTCCTGTACCAGCTCTTCGCTGTTTTTGACCTTGTGCAGCGTCTTAATGAAATCGTTGATATAGGTGCGGGTAAAGCCTATTGCTGAGGGGCTGAGCGATGGCGTCGTTCGCGAATGGCCAGGGATCAGGACTTTCGGCGCCAGCGCTTCGAGTTTATCCAGACTTTCCATCCATTTCGCCATGCGTTCCGGCGTGCGCATATCGGCAATCCATACATGTGCATCCGCGAAGACCACATCGGAGGCGATCAATGTTTTCGTCGAGGGGATCCAGAGCGGTGTCACCCGGATGCAATCGCCACTGAGATCGCTCAGGATTTTAATCTCCTGCCCTTCCAGCCAGATCGTATCCTCTTCCAGTTCGGTGATCGCAAACTTAGTGCGGGCACCGTTCTCTTTTAAAACCTGCTTGCCCCAGTAATCAATTTTGAAGTCAAAGGCGTCATTAACATCTTCGGCGACCTGCTTATAAGAGAGAATGTCAGCAGCCGGAAAGACCGATTTAATCACTTCAAGTCCCAGAAAATGATCGGGATGCAGATGGGTAATAAAGATGCGTTTCAGGTCGAGACCGGTTTCGATAATCTCAGCGACTAACCGATGCGCATTCGCCAGCGTGAACTGGGCATCGACTAACATCGCCTCTTTCTCACCCATGATAATGGTGGAACTGACACCGAAGCCGTCGTGCTGGTCACTGCTGATAAAAACCTTCGTCGATAAATCCATTTTTCGTCCTCATACGTTACACATCAGAAGCTACACGTCAGAAACAACTAAGCAGAAGAGGTCATGATGACCTCTTCTGTTCACTCTTAATTTTTCAGGTTTTCCGGAAAATTGGCGGGCAGCTGATCAGGCGGGCAGTCAATCACGCTTTCGTTGTTTTCACCCACATCACGAATCACGGTCAGCGTCGCGAACTCATCAATCACTTCAGTTGGATAAGCCGGACCCGCTTCGCGGAATTTCGCCATCTCTTCCAGGTGATCATTCTGGAAGCAGACGGTTTTTTCCGGATTGTTCATAACCCAGCGTGGGAAGAAGATGGTGCCGTGGAAAATTTTATCCGCCAGATTAACGGCCAGGCTGACATCAGTGCCGGTTGGTTCAGTCCAGGAGACTTTATAGACATCCTGCGCCAGGCGAACCACATAAACATGCTGATTTTTAACCCAGCGATTGCCGACCATACCACTGTGAATGCGATAGTCGATGGTGCTGGCATTTTTAATGTAGAGCTCGTAGTTCCAGCCGTTGTCATAGGTATAAACCAGATGTTTGCCAACGATGCCAGACAGATCATGTTTATCAAAAGTGCTCATGATTAATTCCTCATTTGTTTTCCCTGATGTGATTATTGCGCGTTACAAAAGCGATGAATAACGCTATTTTTAGCACTAAATCATTCATTTTTTAGATGGGTTATCATGTACAAAACAACGCTGGAACAGTGGTGTCTGCTCGACGCCGTCGTAAAGGAAGGGAGTTTTGCGCTGGCAGCGGAGAAGAATAATCGCAGCCAGTCCTCATTGAGCTATCAGTTGAGTCTGCTTCAACAACGGCTCGACATGGAACTGCTGGAGCAGGTGGGACGCCGTGCCGTCCTGAGTGCTGAAGGACATCAGTTACTTGCGCAGGTGCGTCCACTGCTGGAAGGATTTAGCGCGCTTGAAGCTAAGGCCAGTGCCCTGCGACGAGGTGAACGTTCGCGTATTGATTTAATGGTAGATGCTACCTTTCCAAAACCTCTGCTGTTTGATGTGCTTAATATATTTCAGCAACGCTATCCACATGTGCGCATCTGGTTCAGCGAAATTGTCCGCAGCGAAACCCCAGACAGGCTGGCTGAACAACAGGCCGATCTCTGGCTGGTGGCGCAATACGGTGATACCCCTTTAGCGGGCGAAAGCCTGATGAGTGTCGATTTCGTCGCCGTTGCCCATCGCGATCACCCGCTGCACAGTGAACCTGCCCCGCTTAATGCTGCCACACTGGCGCGCTGGCCCTGCATTACCATTCTGGATCGCCAGCAACAGCAGCAGTCAGAGGTGAGTGGCAATCAGGCAGAAAACTGGTCATTCACTACCCTGTCGGCAGCGATTGAAGCGGTCCAGCACCAGCTAGGCTATGGCTGGCTGCCGGAACAGAATATCGCCAGCCTCTTAAAGAGCGGTGAACTCCGTCCCCTGCCGCTGCTTCAGGGCCGCCGACGCAGTAGTACGCTGGTGATGTACATCAATGAAGAGAGACTGCCCGGCAATAGCGCCATTGCTGAACTGGCGCAGATGTTTATGGAACGGGTGGCAGCGTGGGAGGTGCGCCGCTGAACGTAAATGTAAAGGCACGCACACAGCAGCTCTTTCTGGCCGCTCGCTCCTTATAACCCCGCTATTTCGCTAGCTCTCATCATTTCCTTTCGCTAAACTGCGGGGCTGGATTCCTCCCAGCATAAATTGCGCAGAGTAACCCATGACCCGCAAATTCAAGCCTTTCACCTCCCTTTCCCGCCGCCACCGTCGCACGCGTGTTCAGCACATCAAAAATCTTATCCATCGCGAGCGTGAGCGCTGCGGTGGTTTACATTACGATGATTGTGATTCTGAAAACGCAGAGGCTATTGCGGCGGGCTGGGTCTGGACCTGGAGTGATGTTCTTTTCCTGGATGATCAAGATCCCACCATCTACTGGAACGCCGAGATCGTTACTGCTGATGTCGCTCGCATGGATATCATCGAAAACCGGGTACTCAATGAAGCCACTGCAATGCTTGACCAGACCCAACTGGAGGATGAATTCCGTTTAGAGACAGTGTCCAACTATGACGCGAAAGGAAAGATTGTCAGCTATAAGCAGGTAAAACGCACCCGCGTTGCTTATCCCCAGTTCGGCGGGATGACATATCATGATTACATTAACAAGCGCGTGGCAGATATTCTCCGCAACACCCCACCCGTAATCACCCCTGGTTATCGCATCCAGCATGGCTATCGTAGTGGTATTGGTCTGCAAATTATCGTCGCAGAGTCAGAGCTGACGCGTGAAGTCATCGATAATGCCATCCGCACATTTCTGGCAGGTAACATGCCTTCTCTTAAATCTATATAGCCGTTCTGATGCCCCACCTCCCCTGCCGGGCTTTTTGACACACCGCCTCGCACGTCAGGGGTTAACGGCTTACTGTCATTGCTAGTCCAGCAGCACAAAGGCTGAATATCAGTAATATTGAAGTGCGATTCCGGGCGATTTTCCCTCGGCCTAACGTGTCTGTCAGAGGAATGAATGGCAGAATCTACTGACGCTTATGATCAAAATGACAGACCAAAAAAAAGCCCCCATAGCGGGAGCTTTCTCTTTGCAGCAGCAGAAACTTACTTCTTCTTCGCTTTCGCGTTAGGCAGATCGGTGATGCTGCCTTCGAAGATTTCTGCAGCCAGACCCACTGACTCATGCAGGGTCGGGTGAGCGTGTATGGTCAGCGCAATATCTTCCGCATCACAACCCATCTCAATGGCCAGACCGATTTCGCCTAACAGCTCGCCGCCGTTAGTACCGACAATCGCGCCACCGATAATACGGTGCGTCTCTTTGTCGAAAATCAGCTTGGTCATGCCGTCTGCACAATCAGAAGCGATAGCACGGCCTGAGGCAGCCCACGGGAAGGTGGAGGTCTCGTAGCTGATGCCCTTCTCTTTCGCTTCTTTCTCGGTCAGACCGACCCAGGCAACTTCTGGCTCAGTATAGGCAATTGAAGGGATCACTTTCGGATCGAAGTAGTGCTTCAGACCAGAGATCACTTCAGCCGCTACGTGGCCTTCATGCACGCCTTTGTGCGCCAGCATTGGCTGACCGACGATGTCGCCGATAGCATAGATGTGTGGCACGTTGGTACGCATCTGTTTGTCGACGCGGATGAAGCCGCGATCGTCCACTTCCACGCCCGCTTTACCGGCATCCAGACCTTTACCGTTCGGCACACGACCGATAGCAACCAGCACCGCGTCATAACGCTGCGCTTCGCCTGGTGCTTTTTTACCTTCCATTGAAACGTAAATGCCATCGTCTTTTGCTTCAACGGCGGTCACTTTGGTTTCCAGCATCAGGTTAAATTTCTTGCTAATTTTTTTGGTAAAGACTTTCACCACGTCTTTATCCGCAGCCGGGATAACCTGGTCGAACATCTCAACCACATCGATCTCTGAACCCAGCGCGTGATATACCGTCGCCATTTCCAGACCGATGATGCCGCCGCCCATGACCAGCAGACGCTTCGGAACTTCTTTCAGTTCCAGCGCATCGGTAGAGTCCCAGACGCGTGGATCTTCATGTGGAATGAATGGCAGTTCGATTGGGCGTGAACCCGCAGCGATGATGGCATTATCGAAGTTGATGGTGGTCGCGCCGCCTTCTCCTTCAACCACCAGGGTGTTAGCACCGGTGAATTTGCCCAGGCCATTCACCACGGTGACTTTACGACCTTTTGCCATACCTGACAGGCCGCCAGTCAACTGGTTGATAACCTTCTCTTTCCAGCTGCGAATCTTGTTGATATCAGTAGATGGCTGGCCAAACACAATGCCGTGCTCTTCAAGGGCTTTCGCCTCTTCAATCACTTTAGCAACGTGCAGCAGCGCTTTAGATGGGATACAACCGACGTTCAGACAAACACCACCGAGGGTGCTGTAACGCTCTACCAGTACGGTTTCCAGACCTAAATCCGCACAACGGAAGGCTGCAGAGTAACCTGCAGGACCTGCCCCAAGTACCACGACCTGGGTTTTAATCTCTGTACTCATCATGACCTCTTAATTGATATCCGGCGGGTCAGACGTTCTTATAATGCCCTTGTTCCACCGGGACTTTCACCGCAAGAGTTTACAGAATTGTTAACAAACTGCCAACAGCGGCGCGACGAATCGTTAAAGGAAGGCCGGCATCCGCCGGCCTTCTTCACATTTACATAACTAAACGACGAATGTCAGACAACATATTGCCGATAATGGTGATGAATCGCGCACCATCAGCACCGTCGATCACGCGGTGGTCGAAGGAGAGAGAAATCGGCATCATCAGACGCGGCGTAAACTCTTTACCATTCCACACCGGCTCCATCGCCGATTTAGAGACACCCAGGATAGCCACTTCCGGCGCGTTAACGATCGGCGCGAAGTGTGTGGTGCCCAAGCCGCCCAGGCTGGAGATGGTGAAACATCCGCCCTGCATGTCGCCCGCTGTCAGCTTACCGTCACGCGCTTTCTTCGAAATCGCCATCAGTTCACGCGACAGCTCGGTGATGCCCTTCTTGTTCACGTCTTTGAAGACCGGAACGACCAGGCCATTTGGCGTATCAACCGCCACACCGATGTTGATATATTTCTTCAGCGTCAGTTTCTGCGCATCTTCAGACAGCGAGCTGTTGAAGCGTGGCATCTGCTCAAGCGCCGCCGCGACCGCTTTCATGATGAACACGACAGGCGTGTACTTCACATCCAGCTTACGCTTCTCTGCTTCAGCATTCTGCTGCTTACGGAACGCTTCCAGATCGGTGATATCGGTTTTGTCGAAATGCGTAACGTGCGGGATCATCACCCAGTTACGGCTCAGGTTCGCGCCAGAAATTTTCTGGATACGACCCAGTTCGACTTCTTCGATTTCGCCAAACTTACTGAAATCAACTTTCGGCCATGGCAGCATGCCCGGCAGACCACCGCCGCTTGCCGCAGCAGGTGCTGCTTCAGCGCGTTTCACGGCGTCTTTCACGTAAGTCTGCACGTCTTCTTTCAGAATGCGACCTTTACGGCCGGTGCCTTTGACTTTCGCCAGGTTAACACCGAACTCGCGCGCCAGGCGACGGATCACCGGAGTTGCGTGAACGTAAGCGTCGTTCTCTGCGAACTCACCTTTGCTGTCGGCTTTGGCTGCTGGCGCCGCGGCGGCTGGCTTAGCATCAGATTTCGCAGCAGGCGCCGGAGCAGCTTCCTGTTTCGCAGCCGCAGGGGCGGCCGGAGCTGCACCTTCGACTTCGAACACCATGATCAGTGAGCCGGTGCTGACTTTATCGCCCGTTGCGACTTTCAGCTCTTTGACCGTACCTGCAAACGGCGCAGGGACTTCCATTGAGGCTTTGTCGCCTTCAACCACGATCAGTGACTGCTCAGCTTCAACTTTGTCGCCAACTTTGACCAGGATCTCGGTGACTTCGACTTCATCACCGCCGATATCCGGAACGTTGACCTCTTTTGCACCTGCAACAGCAGCGGGTGCCGATGCTGCTTCTTCTTTCACTGCTGGCTTCGCATCAGAGGCCGGTGCTGCGCCTTCTGCTTCAAAGACCATGATGGCTGATCCGGTGCTGACTTTGTCGCCAGTCGCAATGGTGATCTCTTTGACCACACCCGCGAACGGAGCCGGAACTTCCATTGAGGCTTTATCACCTTCCACCACAATCAGTGACTGCTCGGCTTCGACTTTGTCGCCAACCTTAACCAGAATCTCAGTGACTTCGACTTCGTCACCGCCGATATCCGGAACCGCCACTTCTTTGCTGGCAGTGGCCGCAGCAGCGGCTGGCGCTGGCGCCGCGTCCGCTTTTTTCTCTGCGGCCGGTGCTGGTGCTGCTTCAGCAGCACCTTCAGCATCAAACACCATGATCAGTGAGCCGGTCTCAACTTTGTCACCGGTAGAGATCTTAATCTCTTTCACTACGCCAGCTTGTGGCGACGGCACTTCCATTGAGGCTTTGTCGCCTTCCACGGTGATCAGCGACTGCTCGGCTTCCACCTTGTCGCCAACTTTCACCAGAATCTCGGTGACTTCAACTTCGTCAGACCCGATATCCGGTACCTTAATTTCGATAGCCATTACTCTATTACCTCTTAAGCCAGACGCGGGTTAACTTTATCGGCATCGATATTGAATTTGGTGATCGCATCGGCCACCACTTTCTTCTCGATCTCGCCGCGTTTAGCCAGCTCACCCAGCGCGGCAACCACCACATAAGATGCATCAACTTCGAAGTGATGACGCAGATTCTCACGGCTGTCAGAGCGACCAAAGCCATCAGTACCCAGTACGCGATAATCGCTGGCCGGGACATAGCTACGAACCTGTTCAGCAAACAGTTTCATATAGTCGGTTGAAGCAACAGCAGGTGCGTCGTTCATCACCTGAGCGATGTAAGGTACACGCGCTTCTTCAGTCGGATGCAGCATGTTCCAGCGCTCACAATCCTGGCCATCACGCGCCAGCTCGGTGAACGAGGTCACGCTGTAGACATCAGAGCCGATACCGTAATCTTTCGCCAGGATCTGCGCGGCTTCACGCACGTGACGCAGGATAGAACCTGAGCCCAGCAGCTGCACTTTACCTTTGCTGCCTTCTACCGTTTCCAGCTTGTAGATACCCTTACGGATACCTTCTTCCACGCCCTGCGGCATGGCTGGCATATGGTAGTTTTCGTTCAGCGTGGTGATGTAGTAGTAAACGTTCTCCTGCGCTTCGCCATACATACGCACCAGACCGTCATGCATGATGACAGCCACTTCATAAGCGTATGAAGGATCGTAAGAGATACAGTTCGGGATAGTCAGCGACTGAATGTGGCTGTGACCATCTTCATGCTGCAGACCTTCGCCGTTCAGCGTCGTACGACCCGAGGTGCCGCCGACCAGGAAGCCGCGTGCCTGCTGGTCGCCCGCCAGCCACATCAGATCGCCGATACGCTGGAAGCCGAACATGGAGTAATAGATGTAGAACGGAATCATCGGCAGGTTGTTGGTGCTGTAAGAGGTCGCCGCAGCCAGCCAGGATGAACCTGCGCCCAGCTCGTTGATCCCTTCCTGCAGAATCTGGCCTTTCTCGTCTTCTTTATAGTAAGCAACCTGCTCGCGGTCCTGCGGGGTGTACTGCTGACCGTTCGGGCTGTAGATACCAATCTGACGGAACAGACCTTCCATACCAAAGGTACGCGCTTCATCGGCGAGGATCGGAACCAGACGATCTTTGATCGACTTGTTCTTCAGCATCACGTTCAGGGCACGCACAAAGGCGATGGTGGTCGAGATCTCTTTGTTCTGCTCATCCAGCAGCGCACTGAACTCTTCGAGTGCTGGCATTTCCAGCTTCTCAGTGAACTTCGGCTGACGCGTTGGCAGGTAGCCGCCTAATTTCTCGCGCTGACCGTGCAGATAAGCATGCTCTTCTGAGCCTTTCTCGAAGGTGACGTACGGCAGTTCTTCGATTTTATCGTCAGCAACCGGCACGTTGAAGCGATCACGGATATAGCGTACGCCATCCATGTTCATCTTCTTCACCTGGTGGGCAATGTTTTTGCCTTCCGCGGTGTCGCCCATACCATAACCTTTGATGGTATGCGCCAGGATCAGTACTGGCTTGCCTTTAGTGTCCTGCGCTTTTTTCAGTGCCGCATAGATTTTCTTCGGATCGTGGCCGCCACGGTTCAATGCCCAGATTTCATCATCGGACATATCTTTAACCAGCGCCGCGGTTTCCGGATACTTGCCGAAGAAGTGCTCACGCACATAGGCACCATCACGGGATTTGAAGGTCTGGTAGTCACCGTCAACGGTTTCGTTCATCAGCTGAATCAGCTTGCCGCTGGTATCTTTGCGCAGCAGCTCATCCCAGCGTCCGCCCCAGATGACCTTAATCACTTCCCAGCCAGCACCGGCAAAGATGCCTTCCAGCTCGTTGATGATCTTGCCATTACCGGTTACCGGACCATCCAGACGCTGCAGGTTGCAGTTGATGATGAAGACCAGGTTATCCAGTTTTTCACGGGTGGCGATGGTGATCGCACCTTTAGATTCCGGCTCATCCATCTCGCCGTCACCCAGGAAGGCATAAACGGTCTGAGCAGAGGTGTCTTTCAGGCCACGGTGTTCCAGATACTTCAGGAACTTCGCCTGATAGATCGCTGACAATGGACCCAGACCCATTGATACGGTCGGGAACTGCCAGAATTCCGGCATTAATTTCGGGTGCGGATAAGAAGAGAGGCCTTTACCGTCAACTTCCTGACGGAAGTTGTTCATCTGATCTTCAGTCAGGCGACCTTCAAGGAACGCACGGGCATAGATGCCTGGAGAGATGTGGCCCTGGAAATAGACCAGATCGCCGCCATCCTTGTCACTGCGGGCGCGGAAGAAGTGGTTGAAGCACACTTCATAAATCGTCGCAGAAGACTGGAAGGAGGACATGTGACCACCGAGCTCCAGATCTTTCTTCGACGCGCGCAGCACCGACATGATGGCGTTCCAGCGGATTGCGGAACGGATACGACGTTCAAGAGAGGTGTTGCCCGGATAATCGGGTTCATCTTCAACGGCAATAGAGTTGATGTAGTTGCTGATTGCAGACGAACCTGAACCTGCAGCCACTTTTACGCCGCCTTTGCGGGCTGCACCCAGTACCTGATCAATCAGATACTGTGCACGTTCAACACCTTCTTCACGGATGACCGATTCGATCGCCTGTAGCCAGTCACGAGTTTCAATCGGATCCACGTCATTGTGTAAACGTTCTGACATGGGTGTGTTCCTTATCTGTGTCTAATACGTTGAATAATCGGGAGCCTGTTAAAGCAGATGCAGGCAGCCTCGTCTGATGTCCGTACGATCTTTGTCGCACGTTATTCCTTACGTTGCTGTAAACGACGCAGGGAGCGTTCTCGACGGCTCTGCTCCCGACTTCTGTCCAGCAAGATTTCCTCTATGAACGCCAGGTGACGGTGTGAAGCCTCGCGCGCTTTTTCTGGCTCACGAGCCACAATCGCCTCAAAGATTCTGGCGCGGTGACCGCTCACTTTTGCCAGCATTTCCCGGCGCGAGTAGAGCAATTCGAAATTCTGACGAACGTTTTGTTCCAGCATAGGGCCCATTGAGCGTAGCAAATGTAAAAGCACAACATTATGGGCCGCTTCTGTGACAGCGATCTGATACTGCATCACTGCGTCCGCTTCGGCGTCTAAGTCGCCGCTGTCCTGCGCCTGCTGGATGTGCACATGGCAGTCGCGAATGCGCAGCAGGTCTTCTTCCGTGCCGCGCAGAGCTGCGTAATAGGCCGCGATGCCTTCTAAGGCATGACGTGTTTCCAGCAGATCAAACTGTGATTCCGGATGGTCGGCGAGAAGCTCAACGAGTGGATCGCTCATGCTTTGCCAGAGATGCTCCTGTACGAATGTTCCGCCACCCTGTCGGCGCAGCAATAATCCTTTGGCTTCTAAGCGCTGGATCGCTTCGCGGAGAGATGGACGTGAGACATCGAATTGTTTAGCGAGTTCGCGCTCAGGGAGCAGCTTCTCTCCCGGACGCAGGGTCCCTTCCATAATCAGGGATTCGAGCTGTTGCTCGATAGCGTCGGAGAGCTTGGGTTGGCGAATCTTACTGTAAGCCATCATCCCTTCTTATTAAGCCAATCGTCCGGAGTAAATTGGTAATACCAATTGCAAAGAGGTGCCGGTAAAGTAACAAAGTATTCACCTTGTGTCTATATGGTGTCTGCGACATTCACCTCCCCCGCAAGCCTGTGCTGACGCTAACTCGCGGTTAAAAAAATGAAAAATCCCCGTTCCTGTAAATGTTAAATAAATGCACTTTTACCAAACCTTACACCCGCTCAGGGCCTGAGCGCAGCAGTAACCATAAGTGAAAGCTATTCGTCATTAACGGCATTTCATGGCAGAAGTTTGCGGGGTACAGACGTGACCGGGACGGCGTTTTTTCAGTCAACTCTCAGCACGAAAGGCGAAAGCAGGTGCAAAGCGATTCGCTTATCACTATTCTTGTCGCCAGGGTAGCAGATGGCAGCATTCAGCACGCCAGATACCGTAAAATAATCAATACGTTATTGTAACTACTTCATTACAGCGGACTGCGCTGCGAACGAAGAATAAAAACATCACGAGGTTTGTATGGAACAACAGCAAGGCGAAGCGCTGAAACGTGGTCTTAAGAACCGCCATATTCAGCTCATCGCGCTGGGTGGTGCAGTGGGAACCGGGCTGTTTCTGGGCAGTGCATCGGTCATTGAATCCGCCGGACCGGCCGTTATTCTGGGCTATGCGATTGCCGGTTTTATTGCCTTTTTAATCATGCGTCAGCTGGGTGAAATGGTGGTGGAAGAGCCGGTCGCCGGCAGCTTCAGCCACTTCGCGTATAAATACTGGGGCAACTTTGCCGGCTTCGCCTCGGGCTGGAACTACTGGGTCCTTTACGTACTTGTTGCCATGGCGGAACTTACCGCCGTCGGTAAATATATCCAGTTCTGGTGGCCAGACTTTCCGACCTGGGCCTCAGCCGCCATCTTCTTCGTGATGATCAACGCCATCAACCTGACCAACGTGAAAGTGTTTGGTGAGATGGAGTTCTGGTTCGCCATTATTAAAGTGGTCGCGGTCATCGGCATGATCCTGTTTGGTGGCTGGCTGCTGTTCAGCGGTCACGCGGGTCCGCAGGCGACCGTGCGCAACCTGTGGGAACAGGGCGGCTTTTTCCCGCACGGCATCGGCGGTCTGGTCGCGGTCATGGCAATTATCATGTTCTCGTTCGGCGGACTGGAGCTGGTGGGTATCACCGCTGCAGAGGCTGACAACCCGGAAGTGAGCATTCCAAAAGCAACTAACCAGGTGCTGTGGCGTATCCTGATTTTCTACATTGGTTCACTGGCGGTGCTGCTGTCTCTGATGCCGTGGAGCCGTGTCACGTCAGAAGTCAGCCCGTTCGTCTTTATTTTCCACGAGCTGGGCGATGCCATGGTAGCGAATGCGCTGAACGTGGTGATCCTGACGGCGGCCCTGTCGGTCTATAACAGCTGTGTTTACTGCAACAGCCGCATGCTGTTTGGTCTGGCACAGCAGGGCAATGCGCCGAAAGCGCTGCTGAAAGTCGATCGTCGCGGTGTGCCGGTCTTAACGATTCTGGTCTCGGCTGTCGCCACTGCGCTGTGCGTGCTGATCAACTACCTGATGCCGGGTGAAGCATTTGGCCTGCTGATGTCGCTGGTCGTCTCCGCGCTGGTGATTAACTGGGCGATGATCAGCCTGGCGCACCTCAAGTTCCGTCGTAAGAAAGATCAGCAGGGCGTCACCACCCGCTTCAAAGCGCTGCTCTATCCGGCGGGTAACTGGATTTGCCTGGTCTTCCTGGCGGCGATTCTGGTGCTGATGGCGACCACGCCGGGCATGGCGATCTCTGTCTGGCTGATCCCCGTCTGGCTGGTCATTCTGGGTATTGGTTACTTTATCAAGAACCAGACGCAAAAGGCCTGATGCCTTACCGCGTACTGCAACCTCCTGTGGGAGGTTGCAGTACGTCACCCGCGTTCCCCTGCCCCTCTTCAGCCCCGATCCAGTTCACACTTCTCTTCCCGCACCTGTTTTGTCCATCTTCATGACGAATTACTCCCGTTCATCTCGCTGATTTGATGACAATAATTCCTGTTCACACTGGATGCGCAGGAGAAAACCATGAAAGGTGCAGCCCTCTCGTTTCGGGAAAAACTGGGTTATGGCATGGGCGATGCCGGATGCAACATGATTGGCGGTGCCATCATGCTGTTCCTGAACTACTTCTATACCGATGTTTTCGGGCTGGCTCCGGCGCTGGTCGGGACCCTGCTGCTTTCGGTCCGGGTGCTGGATGCGGTCACCGACCCGATTATGGGTGCCATCGCCGATCGCACCCAGAGTCGCTGGGGCCGTTTTCGTCCCTGGCTGCTGTGGGTTTCCGTGCCCTATGTGGTCTTCAGCGTTCTCATGTTCACCACGCCAGACTGGACTTATCACAATAAGGTGATCTGGGCCTTCGTCACCTACTTCCTGATGTCGCTGACCTACACCGCGATTAACATTCCTTACTGTTCGCTGGGCGGCGTGATTACCAACGATCCCGGTGAGCGTGTCTCCTGTCAGTCATACCGTTTTGTCATGGTCGGCATCGCCACGCTGATACTGTCGCTGTCGCTGCTGCCGATGGCGGAGTGGTTTGGCGGTGAAGACAAAGCACGTGGCTATCAGATGGCGATGGCGGTACTGGCCACCATTGGTCTGGCGATGTTTCTGTTCTGCTTTGCCACGGTACGGGAACGTATTCGCCCGGCCGTGCCGAGCAATGATGACCTGAAGAAAGATCTGCGTGACGTCTGGAAGAATGACCAGTGGGTGCGCATTCTGCTGCTGACCTTCTGCAACGTCTGTCCTGGCTTTATCCGCATGGCGGCCACCATGTATTACGTGACCTGGGTCATGGGCCAGTCAACGCACTTTGCCACGCTGTTTATCAGCCTGGGGGTGATTGGCATGATGTTCGGCAGCACGCTGGCAAAACTGCTCACCGATCGCTGGTGCAAACTCAAAGTCTTCTTCTGGACCAATATCGTACTGGCTCTCTTCTCCAGCGCCTTCTACTGGATCGATCCCCACGCTACCGTGATGGTTGTGGTTGCCTATTTTGTGCTGAATATTCTGCATCAGATCCCCTCTCCGCTGCACTGGTCACTGATGGCCGATGTGGATGACTATGGCGAATGGAAAACCGGCAAACGCATTACCGGTATCAGCTTTTCCGGCAACCTGTTCTTCCTTAAGGTGGGGCTGGCGGTCGCCGGTGCGATGGTCGGCTTTCTGCTGTCGATCTACGGCTACAATGCAGGCGCTAAACAGCAGTCACCGGAAGCGATTAACGGCATCATGCTGCTGTTCACCGTTATTCCGGGCGTCGGCTATCTGATTACTGCAGGTGTGGTGCGGCTGATGAAAGTTGACCGCAAAATGATGATTACCATCCAGCAGGATCTCGCGCTGCGCCGCGAAAACTTCCATGAGTTACACACTGTTCGCCTGCGTAACGGTGTTGTCACGCCAACCGGAGATGTTAAATGACCGCAATCCTGCCGAATCCTTTTATTGAGCAGCGCGCCGATCCCTTTATCCTGCGCCATGAACATCACTACTATTTTGTGGCCTCGGTACCGGAGTATGACCGGCTGGAGATCCGGCGCGCTACCACGCTGGCTGGCCTGCGCAGCGCCGAACCGGTTGTGGTCTGGCGCAAGCCCGCGAGTGGTTCCTGCAGCGAATTAATCTGGGCACCTGAGCTGCACTACATTGACGGTCAATGGGTCATCTATTTCGCGGCAGCCCCGACGCGGGAGATCAAAGAAGGACTGTTTCAGCACCGGATGTATGCGCTGGTGTGTGAGGCGGCAGATCCGTTGCAGGGCGAATGGCAGCCCTGCCGCCGCGTCTTCAGTCAGTTCGACAGCTTCTCACTGGATGCTACCCACTTCGTGCATCAGGGCAAAAACTGGTATCTCTGGGCGCAGAAAGATCCCCTGATTCCCGGCAACTCTAACCTCTACCTGGCTGAGCTGCTGAATCCCTGGACGCTGAAAGGCACGCCGGTGATGCTAAGCCGGCCGGAATATGAGTGGGAGTGTGCAGGGTTCAGCGTTAATGAAGGTCCGGCGGTCATCCGTCACGGCGATCGGCTGTTTGTGACCTACTCCGCCAGCGCCACCGATGAGAATTACTGTCTGGGGCTCCTGTCGATTGCCGCAGATGCCAACCCGCTTGATGCCGCGGCCTGGCAGAAATCAGCGCGACCAGTGTTTGTGTCCAGCTGGGACAACCACCAGTACGGGCCGGGTCACAATAGCTTTACTCAGGATGAGGCAGGACGCGACGTGCTGGTTTACCACGCTCGTAATTACACTGAAATTGAGGGCGATCCGCTCTGGGATCCGAACCGCCATACCCGACTGAAATATTTCAGCTGGCGGGAAGATGGCACGCCCGATTTCGGCGTGCCACCTGCTGATTACACCAGCGTGCCGTAAATCGTCAGCAACGCGACGGCAACAACCAGCACCAGCGAAGTCCGTTTTGCTAACGCCACGGCCACCCGTGGCGTTTCAACTTTATCGGTGTGCGGATCGCGCGACAGTGAGAACTGCGCCAGCATCGTCAGCACGTGATACTGAGAACGGTGACGATCGGTCAGCGAGGCAAACCAGGCGGGCAGCGCTTTTTCGCCGTGGCCCAGCAGCGCGTAAGCGACACCCGCCAGCCGCACCGGTATCCAGTCGAGCAGATGCAGAATCGCATCCACGCCCGATTGTGCACGCGCCATCGGTGTACCGTGCTTTGCCAGCCAGCCCTGCCAGGCACGCAGAAACGCGTAACCCACCAGCAGCACAGGTCCCCACGGCCCACCCACCACCAGCCAGAACATCGGGGCGAGATAGAAACGGAAGTTTATCCAGATCAGCGCATTCTGCAGCTCGCGCAGGAACTCACGTTCGCTGCACTCCACCGGCACACCATGGATTAGCGTCAGCTCAGCCGCCATCGCCTGATGTGCCGCGTCGTCGTCATGGCTGGCCGCTTTCAGGTAGCTATGGTAGTGCTGACGTACTGAGCCGGCACCGATGCAGAGCAGTCCGGCAACGATCCAGAACAGCAACTGCAGCACGCCAAACAGCAATCCTTTCAGACTCCAGACCACCAGCGCGGTCAGCGCCATCGCCAGTACGGTCATCAGCAGGGTTCGCATCATGGAGTAATGGCGGCGATGGCGAAAAATCGGCTCCAGCCGGTGTTCGAGCTGCCAGTGCTCGCCCAGTTTGAACAGGCGCTCCCAGCCTAAAACCAACAACAAGGTAAACAACGTCATACTGACTCCGCAAAAATCACGATTTTTGCTGCGTTAACAGCTGTTTGTAGTAGTCCCAGTCAAAAGCAGGTCCGGGATCGGTTTTGCGTACCGGCGCGATGTCGCTGTGCCCCGTGATACGTGAAGGCGTTACCGGATAGTGTTGCAGCAGTAACTGCGTGACCTGCTGCAAGGCCCGATACTGCGCCTCGCTATACGGCTCGCTGTCAGTTCCTTCCAGCTCAATACCGATGGAGAAGTCGTTGCAGTTTTCACGTCCTTCAAACTGCGAAATGCCTGCATGCCAGGCGCGTTTGTCAAAGGGGACATACTGCACGATCTCCCCGTCACGACGAATCAGGCAATGTGCTGCCACTTTCAGGGCGGCAATATCCGCAAAATAGGGATGAGCATCCGGCGGTAATGTGCCGGTAAACAGTCTGTCGATCCAGGGGCCGCCAAATTCACCAGGTGGCAGGCTGATATTGTGGATCACCAGCAGTGAAGGCGCCTCATTGTCAGGGCGTTCATTACAATGCGTTGACGGCACGTGACGCACACCGGTCAGCCAGCCCTGTTTGATTTTCATACCGCTTTTCCTTATATCGCCAGGCTGAGAATAGCATGAATAATAAAGGATTCTTGCCTCTTAGTGTGTCGGTCCGGTGACATTAAATTGCCCTTTGTTAAGGATACTAAACAAAATGTTATCCGTTGCTGGAACCTGATGCCGGTTCAGGCTATTGTGACCGCCTCTGTCCTTCCTGTTTCTGGAGTAAAATGCCTATGTCATCCCGTGGTTATGATCCCGACAGCCGCCGTCAGGCCCTGATTAAACGCATTGAAAGTGACATCCCGGATGCCGTTGCGCTGGCGTTAAAAGAGGATCTCGGTGGTGAAATCGACGCTGATCGCGACATTACCGCGCAGCTGTTACCTGCTGAAACGCAGGCCCATGCGCAGGTCATCACCCGTGAAGCCGGTGTTTTCTGTGGTAAACGCTGGGTTGAAGAGGTGTTCATTCAGCTTGGCTCGCATGTGACTCTGAACTGGCATGTTGAAGATGGTGATCGAATCGAAGCAGATCAGTTGCTGTTTGAAATTGAGGGGCCTGCCCGCCTGCTGCTGACCGCCGAGCGCACGGCGCTTAATTTTGTACAGACGCTCTCGGGCGTTGCCACTGAAGTCAGCCGCTATGTTGCGCTGCTGGCGGGAAGCCAGACGCAACTGCTGGATACGCGCAAAACTCTGCCAGGACTGCGGACTGCGCTGAAATATGCCGTGCTGTGCGGCGGAGGCAGCAATCATCGCCTCGGCCTCTCTGACGCCTATCTGATCAAAGAAAACCATATTATTGCCAGCGGATCGATTGCTCAGGCAGTCGAACGCGCGCAGTGGCTGCAGCCCGATGTGCCGGTTGAGGTAGAGGTGGAATCCTTAGAAGAGTTACGTCAGGCGCTGGAAGCGGAAGCCGACATTGTGATGCTGGACAACTTCAGTCTGGAAGCGATGCGTGAAGCCGTCGAACTCAACCAGGGGCGGACGCTGCTGGAGGTCTCCGGCAACGTGACCGAAACCACCCTGCCACAGATCGCCCTGACCGGTGTGGACTACGTCTCGGTTGGCGCGCTGACCAAGCATGTGCGGGCGCTGGATCTCTCAATGCGTTTTAAACAAAAATAGCCTGTCCCGCCGTAACCTGACACGGCGATTTTGCGACCCCGCTTCCGGCGCAGTTTCGACTGCGCTGCAATTCTGAAATCTCTTCACATTACGCTTTCCAGTTCGCCGATCTCTGACTGTCTTTCACTGCCCCCGATTTTTACCCTGTCGCCTTCTTAACTCAGGAGACGATGTGATGAATTATCAACGTGGATTTACGCTGGTTGAACTGATGATTGTGGTGGGTATTGTGGCGATCTTAAGTGCCATTGGCCTGCCCGCTTATCAAAACTATCTGCAGCGTGCGGCCCTCACCGACATGCTGCAAACGATGGTGCCCTATAAAACCGCGGTAGAGCTTTGCGCCATGGAGCGCGGTGGCCCCACACAATGTCAGGCCGGAGAATCAGGCATTCCGGCAGCCAGAGGATCGCGCTATGTCTCAACACTGAGCGTGACCAACGGGGTAATTACGCTGACTGGTCAGGAGAGTCTGAATGGTCTGAGCGTTGAAATGCTGCCGATCTGGGACAGCACAGAGGGCGGCATCAGCTGGCAACGCAGCTGCACCAGCAGTAACACCAGCCTGCAGGACAACTGCCGGGAACAATTCCGCTTTGCGGATAAAGGAGCCAGCGATGAGCAAGCCTGATGAGACGATTGCGGCATTATGCCAGCGCTATCGTGCTCTGGTTTTGCATCATGATGCCAGTCTGCTGCGCGTTGCCGTCGCGGAGAGCGTGCCGCCCGGACTGGCTGAAGCGCTCAACTTTGCCAGCCAGTGTCAGATTGAGATCGAATGCTGGCCACAGGCCCGGCTTGACCAGCTCCAGCACGCTGATAAACCGCTGGTAGCGCGCGAAGAGACACCTACCGAGTCAGCAATTGAAGCGACACAGCTTATCCTGCGTCAGGCACTGGAGCGACGAGCCTCCGATGTGCATATCGAACCCTGCCGCGAGGGTCTGCGTGTGCGACTGCGCATTGATGGCGTACTGCATCCGCTCTCTTCACTGCCTTCCACTCAGCCTGCGGCGTTGCTGGCACGACTGAAGATCCTTGGCGGTCTGGATATCGCCGAACGCCGCTTACCGCAGGATGGTCAGTTCAGCATGGAGATTGCCGGTAAACCCGCCTCTTTCCGCCTGGCGACCTTACCCATCTATGGCGGCGAGAAAGCAGTGGTCCGGCTGTTGCAGAGTGAAAGCGCGGCGCTGTCTCTGGATAAGCTCGGCTTACCCGCTGCCCAGTTGCGTCTGTTCTGTGCCGCACTGGCCCAGCCACAGGGACTGATCCTGGTCACCGGCCCCACCGGCAGTGGCAAGACGTTTACGCTTTATAGCGGACTCAGTGCCCTGAATAAACCGGAAAAAAATCTGTGCAGCGTTGAAGATCCTATTGAGATCCCACTGCCCGGCATTAACCAGACGCAGATTCACACCAAAAACGGTCTCGATTTTAACCGTGTGCTGCGGGCGCTGCTGAGGCAGGATCCGGATGTGATCATGGTGGGCGAGATCCGCGATGCCGAAACAGCGGAGATTGCGGTGAAAGCGGCGCAGACCGGGCATCTGGTGCTATCGACGCTGCACACCAACTCCACCGCCGAAACGCTAACCCGGCTGCGGCAGATGGGGATTCCCGGTTATCTGCTGGGGTCAGCGCTGAAACTGATCGTTGCGCAGCGTCTGGTCCGACGCCTCTGCCCCCATTGCCGTCAGCCCGCTGAGGCGGTGGCGCACTATCCTGCGGAACTCTGGCCCGGCACTCTGCAGACCTGGCGGGCCCCCGGCTGTGACCACTGCTTCTCCGGCTATTTTGGCCGGCTGGCGCTGTTTGAGCTGCTGCCGATCAATGCCAGGCTGCAGAATGCGATTGCAGCCGAGATGCCGCTGGAGAATCTGCTCAGTCTGGCCAAACAGCAGGGATTGCGCACTTTACTGGTTTCCGGCCTGGAAGCGGTAAGCCGGGGCGATACCTCGCTGGAAGAGATGCAACGGGTGATTGGGCTGGACGATGGCTAACGCAGCTTTATTCAGCTGGCAGGCAGTCGATAGCCAGGGGCAGTTACTCAGTGGTCAGCTACTGGCTATCGACACTGACAACCTGCTGCAGATGCTGGCACAGCGCGATCTTCTGCCGGTGAGCTGGAAGCGGGAAAAAATCTGGCGTCAGAGGGAGTGGACGTGGCAGCACAAAACCGATCTGATTCGTCAGCTGGCTACCCTGCTCAAAGCGGGCCTGCCACTGGCTGAGAGTCTGGCTTTGCTGGCTGAGGGGCATCCGCATGCAGGCTGGCGGGCTCTGATGCTCGCCCTGCATCATCGGGTACTCAGCGGTGCCCCTTTTTCACAGGCTTTGCGTGAATGGCCGCAGATTTTTCCGCCGCTCTACCCGCCTCTGATGGAAGTGGGCGAACTGACGGGGCAGCTGGATGTCTGCTGCAGTGAGCTGGCTCAGCAGCAGATCCGCCAGCAGCAGCTATGGCATCAGGTGGCAAAGGCGTTACGCTATCCGCTGTTCATTCTGCTGGTGGCGATAGCGGTCACCTGCGGCATGCTGCTGTTCGTGCTGCCAGAGTTTGTTGCGGTGTATGACTCCTTTGACGCGCCCCTGCCCGCGTTTACAGCCGCGGTTATGCAGTTATCTGCCGCGCTTCAGGAATGGGGCGGTGTGCTGGCCTTTGGTATTTCGCTGATGCTGGCTGGATGGCATCAGCTGCGACGACGCTCTCCAGGCTGGCAACGTCGTGAACAGACGCTTTTCCTGCGCATCCCGCTGCTTTCCGGGTTGTGGCGTGGCACGCAGCTGACGCAGATCTATACCATCCTGAATCTCACGCAGCGCGCCGGGTTAACCCTGTTACAGGGGCTGGCCGCCGTGGAAGTCACGCTCTCTTCATTACTCTGGCGGGAAGCGATGGCCGGACTGCAGCAGCATATTGCGCAGGGGAGTCCTCTGCATCAGGCGCTGATGCAGCATCCGCTATTCACGCCCTTATGTGGTCAGTTGATTCGGGTGGGTGAAGAGGCGGGCGCACTGGATTTGATGCTGGCCCGCCTGGCGGAATGGCACGAGGCAGAAACGCGAGAGCGCGCTGACACACTGGCGGCGTCACTGGAACCAATTATGATGGTGGTGATTGGCGGGATTGTCGGCACGCTGGTGATTGCGATGTATCTGCCGGTGTTCGGGCTGGGTGATGCGATGCATTAAGGGGGCGCAAAGTGCGCCCCGAAAGACTATCGATTGAAAACGCGGTTTTCCTGCTCGTTAACCCGGATAAAGGTCGTACGCTTGGTCAGCTCTTTAAGGCGCTCAGCCCCGACGTACGTACAGGCGGAACGCAGTCCACCCAGGATATCACGCGCGGTGTCAGCCACCGGACCGCGCAATGGCAGCTTCACGGTTTTACCTTCTGCGGCACGGTATTGCGCGACACCGCCGACATGACGCTTCATTGCCGATTCGGAACTCATGCCGTAAAAGAGCATGAAGCTTTCACCATTCTCTTCGACGACCTGCCCTTCACACTCATCATGTGCCGCCAGCATACCGCCCAGCATCACAAAATCAGCGCCGCCGCCAAAGGCTTTTGCAATATCGCCCGGCACGGAACAGCCGCCATCACTGACAATCTGTCCGCTTAAGCCATGCGCCGCATCGGCACACTCAATGACTGCAGAAAGCTGCGGATAGCCCACGCCGGTTTTCACCCGTGTAGTACAGACCGAACCCGGGCCAATACCGACTTTGACGATATCCGCGCCGGAGAGGATGAGCTCCTCCACCATTTCGCCCGTGACCACGTTACCGGCACAGATGGTTTTAGCCGGAAACATTTCACGCGCGCGCTGCAGGAAATCGACAAAATGCTGCGAGTAGCCGTTAGCCACGTCAATGCAGATAAACTGCAGATCGTCAGACAGCGCCATAATCGCGACCAGTTTAGTCAGGTCGGCTTCTGAGGTGCCGGTTGAAACCATCACATGGTTCAGGGCTGTCGCAGGCACGCGCTGAATAAACGCCCGCCAGTCGTCTGCGCTGTAATGCTTGTGGACGGCAGTGAGGATATTGAAGCTGGCCAGCGCCTCGGCCATCGAAAATGTGCCGACGGTATCCATGTTGGCGGCGATGATCGGTACGCCGCTCCAGCTCAGGCCTGAATGTCTGAAGGTAAAGCTGCGCTCAAGCTCAACCTGTGAGCGACTTTGCAGCGTTGAACGTTTGGGGCGGATCAAGACATCTTTAAAGCCCAGTTTCAAATCTTCTTCAATACGCATAAACAGTGTCCTGGTAAGTGGCAATGAATCGTCGTTCACGAAGTAAGCACAGCTCCAGTGACGTTATGATACGCGCCTCTCGCTGCGCGACAAGACTGCGAATTTCACTTTATTTACGCTACAATCCGTTAAATTTAGTTGTGCTTTATCGGTGTGATCTGCCGCGCATTTTTGCCTTTTTTAGCCAGATCATTACCCTGTACCTATGTCGGATTATGAAGTCAGGTGAGAAACATGCCCTATATCGTCGCGCTTACAGGGGGAATCGGCAGTGGAAAGAGTACGATTGCCCAGGCATTCGCCGCGTCTGGCGTGGACATTATTGATGCTGACCTGATCGCCCGCGAAGTTGTTGAACCTGGCACGCCCGCTTTGCAGGCCATTCAGGCACGCTATGGCGCGTCAATCGTGACGGAACAGGGAATGCTTGATCGTAAACAGCTTCGCGACATTATTTTTCAGCAGCCTGACGAGAAAAGCTGGTTAAACGCCCTGCTGCATCCGCAGATTAACGCCCGGACACGAGAACTGATCGCCCAGGCCACCTCACCTTATGTGCTCTGGGTGGTGCCATTACTGGTGGAAAATCAGTTACAGCACCAGGCTGATCGGGTACTGGTGGTAGACATTGATGAGGCAACGCAGTTAAAGCGCACCCAGCAGCGTGACCATCTTTCCGTCGAACAGGCGAAACGTATTATTGCCGCACAGGCCACGCGCCAGCAGCGCCTCGCCTGTGCCGATGACATTATTGATAACAGTGGTGAGCCCGACGACGCCTTGCCACAGGTTGCCGAACTCCATCAGCGCTATCTCAGGCTGGCGGCAACGAAACAGGATTAATACCATGAGCACACCCGTTCTGTTTGAACACCCACTGAATGAAAAAATGCGAACCTGGTTACGGGTTGAGTTTTTGATTAATCAGTTAGATGAAACGACCCCACTGGATAAAACCGTTAATGCGCTGACCTTTTTTCGCCTGACTGGCGAGTTGCTCGATATTTTTGAGCGCGGCGATATGCGGACAGAACTGTTGAAAGAGCTTGATCGCCAGCAGCAAAAATTACGGGCGTGGGCTGACGTGCCTGGCGTCGATATGACGCTGGTGGATGCTCTGCGCGATAAACTCAAAATTCAGTCAACGCTGTTGATGAATGCACCGCGTATGGGCCAGCAACTGCGCGAGGATCGTCTGATTGCCCTGGTGCGTCAGCGACTGAGCATCCCAGGCGGATGCTGCAGCTTTGATTTGCCGGGCCTGCACATCTGGCTCCATCTGCCGCAGGAAACGCGCGATGCGCAGGTCGAGGCCTGGATGCAGACGCTGGAGCCGCTGCATCATGCGCTGGCGATGGTATTGGATCTAATCCGCCAGTCCGGCGCGTTCCATATGCAGACCAGTCTTAATGGTTTTTATCAGGATAATGCCGAGGGTGCCGATCTGCTGCGACTGCAGTTGTCGCTGGACGATGCGCTCTATCCCCAGGTGTCCGGACATAAAAGCCGCTACGCCATTCGTTTTATGCCACTTGATAGTGAGCGCGGTGAAGTTCCGGCCCGCCTTAACTTCCAGCTGGCCTGTTGTTAGAGGTAAATATGCAGCAAGAAGTGATGACCGTTTCCTGTCCGCAGTGCGGCAAAGATGTGATCTGGGATGAGCTCAGCCCGTGGCGCCCTTTTTGCAGTAAGCGCTGCCAGCTCATCGATTTAGGAGAATGGGCCGCAGAAGAAAAACGCATTCCCAGCAGCAACGACATGAACGACAGTGACAACTGGAGCGAAGAAGAAGATCGCTGATGAGATGGGGCGCACTGCCCCATCCAGTCAGAGTTCGCCCGCGACCAGACGCGCAATCAGCTGGTGATTCGCGGGTGGAAACTCCTCCGCCACCAGCGCATGCTGATCAACCCAACGCTGTGGCTGACCCTCTTTGCCCCACGGCTCGCCTTTCCACCCTTCAACCAGAAAGAAATGCAGCGTTACGCGCAGATCGTCATAGCTGTGGTCTGCATGACCAATCGGGCGCGCCTCAGTGACGTCAATCCCGGTCTCTTCGTGTAGCTCCCTGACCAGCCCCTGTTCGGCGCTTTCGTTCGCTTCAATCTTACCGCCAGGAAACTCCCACTTGTTCGCCATGTAAGAGCTTGCCGCGCGCTGGGCAAGGAAAATCTGTTTATTGGCATTGCGAATGATGCCAACTGCAACCTGCAGGTGCTTCATGGAAACTATCCGGTCGTCATAAGTGAATGAAGGCTGATTCTAGAGCATGCCGGAGCGGAAGTTAACCGCTTTAGCTCCGAGCTGGCGCACTCGCTGCGCTGGCACAGACCATAAAAAAAGGAGCCAGCGGCTCCTTTTTTATCAGCATTCAGTTTCAGGCGATACGGCCATGACACTGCTTGTACTTTTTACCGGAACCACATGGGCAGGGATCGTTGCGGCCAACTTTGCGTTCGCCGCTCTGCTCCGCCACAGGCTCGGCTGCCAGCAGATCTTCTTCTACATGGCTTAGCTGCTGTTGCTGCGCCAGACGTTCAGCTTCTTCACGACGCTGTTGCTCCATCGCTTCAACTTCTTCTGGCATGCGCACCTGCACTTTGCTCAGCGTACTGATCACTTCATACTTCAGTGATTCAAGCATTGCGGCAAACATAGCGAAGGACTCACGCTTGTACTCCTGCTTCGGATCTTTCTGCGCATAGCCGCGCAGATGGATACCCTGACGCAGATAGTCCATTGCAGCCAGATGCTCTTTCCACAATGAATCCAGCGTCTGCAACATCACGCCTTTTTCGAAGTTGCGCATCATCTCTGCACCAACGATCTGCTCTTTCTCTGCGTAGCTTTCCGTGGCGTGGGTCATGATGCGCTCACGCAGCACTTCTTCGTGCAGATCAGGCTCTTTATCCAGCCATTCTGCAATCGGCAGATTCAGATCGAAGTCAGCACGCAGACGCTCTTCCAGACCCGGCACGTCCCACATCTCTTCCAGCGACTGCGGCGGAATATAGGTGTCGATGGTGGCTTTATAGACATCGTGGCGAATGCTGTTGATGGTTTCGCTAACGTCCGAGACATCCAGCAGCTCATTACGCTGACTGTAAATCGCGCGACGCTGGTCATTTGCCACATCATCATATTCCAGCAGCTGCTTACGAATATCGAAGTTGCGGCTTTCAACTTTACGCTGTGCGTTGGCAATCGCTTTGGTAACCCACGGATGCTCAATCGCTTCGCCTGGCTTCATGCCCAGTTTACGCATCATGTTGGAGACGCGGTCTGAGGCGAAAATACGCATCAGCGCATCTTCCATCGACAGGTAGAAGCGTGAAGAACCGGCGTCACCCTGACGGCCGGCACGACCACGCAGCTGGTTATCGATACGACGCGATTCGTGACGTTCGGTACCGACAATGTGCAGACCACCTGACGCCAGAACCGCATCATGACGAATCTGCCATGCCGCTTTAATCTCCTGGATTTGCGCTTCAGTTGGCTCTTCCAGTTCTTCCACTTCAGCGTGCCAGCTACCGCCCAGCATAATATCCGTACCACGTCCGGCCATGTTGGTGGCGATAGTGACCGCACCCGGCTGACCAGCCTGCGCCACGATGTCCGCTTCGCGGGCGTGGAATTTGGCGTTCAGGACGTTATGTTTGATACCGGCACGGGTCAGTTCGTTAGAAACCACTTCTGATTTTTCAATCGAGATGGTTCCCACCAGCACCGGCTGACCGTTGGCTGTGCGCTCACGGATATCTTCGATAATGGCATCGATCTTCTCTTTCTCGGTCATGTAGACCAGGTCGGCCAGATCTTTACGCACCATCGGACGGTTGGTCGGCACCACAATGGTGTCGAGCTTGTAAATAGAGCTGAATTCGAACGCTTCGGTATCAGCAGTACCGGTCATACCGGCCAGCTTCTCGTAAATACGGAAGTAGTTCTGGAAGGTGATCGAGGCCAGCGTCTGGTTCTCGTTCTGAATCTCAACGCCTTCTTTCGCTTCAATCGCCTGATGCAGACCATCGGACCAGCGACGGCCCTGCATGGTACGGCCGGTGTGTTCATCAACAATCACCACTTCGCCATCTTTCACGATGTAATCAACATCGCGGGTAAAGAGTGCGTGCGCACGCAGCGCCGCAGTGACGTGATGCATCAGCATGATATTGGTCGGTGAGTAGAGAGACTCGCCCGCTTCCATGATGCCCTGGCTGACCAGCAGCTCTTCCACTTTCACCAGACCACGCTCAGACATGTGAGCCTGACGCGCTTTCTCATCGACCCAGAAGTCACCTTCACCCTGATGGGTCTCGGTATCTTCTTTATCCTGGCGAACCAGATGAGGGATGATCTTGTTCACTTTGGTGTAAAGCTCAGAACTGTCTTCTGCCGGACCAGAGATAATCAGCGGCGTACGCGCTTCATCGATCAGGATGGAGTCGACCTCATCCACCAGCGCATAGTGCAGTTTACGCTGTACGCGCTCTTCCGGGCTGAAAGCCATGTTGTCGCGCAGATAGTCAAAGCCATATTCATTGTTGGTGCCGTAGGTAATATCAGCAGCATAAGCTTCACGCTTCGCCACCGCCGGCAGGCCTGACATGTTGATACCGATGCTTAAACCCAGGAACTCGAACAGTGGACGGTTATTTTCCGCATCACGCTGTGCCAGATAGTCGTTGACGGTCACCACGTGAACGCCTTTGCCGGACAGCGCATTCAGATAGGCTGGCAGCGTTGCGGTCAGGGTTTTACCTTCACCGGTACGCATTTCAGCGATGCAGCGGTCGTTCAGCACCATGCCGCCGATCAGCTGCACGTCGAAGTGACGCATGCCGAACACACGTTTACTCGCTTCACGCACGGTCGCGAACGCTTCCGGGATAAGGCTTTCCAGAGATTCACCTTTTTTCAGGCGCTCGCGGAACTCGTCGGTTTTCGCTTTCAGTTCATCGTCAGAGAGCTTCTCAAAATCGGGCTCCATCTTATTGATGACGTCCACCACTTTGCGCATACGGCGCAGCGTACGATCGTTACTGCTACCAAAAACCTTGGTCAATATTTTGCTTAACATAGTAAATATATTCTCAATTCAGCCGGCGCATTCCGGACTGCAAAATCTAAACAGCATGAATAAAACCAAAAATATTAGCAGAACAATCGGGCGGGTCCGGCGCGAATGCCATGCACGCTGGCATGCCATTCTACCCATGAGCGGGTAGTGGCCGTGAAAAGAGGCGGTACAGATATCTGCTGCGGTGCAGTGTGCAGCGCAGAATGCGATGTCAGTAAATTATGCAGTGAGTCGATCAGCGCCAGCTTTTGTGCCGCCAGCGGTAACTGCTGTTGCTCCGCCTGCACCTGAGGTGCCAGCGTGAAAGAGAGGTGACGAATAACGGTGCGGATGGCGTGCTGATGCCAGTAATCCACGCTGAAGCTTGGACGTCGGGATGCTTCCTGAAGCCGGATTAAATGATCGAAGCTTGTGGCATTGCCAAGAAAGAGACTACTTGCCGGCGATTCAGACGAGGCGTTGAGTTCGGAGCTTTGCGCACAGGCTGGCAGGCCAAAGCTGGCCGCTACCATCCCTAACAGGAGATGGGGCCAGAAGTAGCGTCTACCTAATTGTCGCCAGCGCAGAAGAATCCCGATCACAACCTTTCCATCGCGCATGCTCTGTTGCGCTCTTGATTTCGTGTACCCGCCGCGAGCCGCAACGGATTTCGGCCTGTAAAAGCGCCACAGATAGTAACATTAATGTGGGGCATCCACACCTGGGATTAAAGAGGCGGCGTGAGAAAACGCGTGTGATTGTTCAGCAATTCAGCAGAACAGACAACGCTTTGCGAGCAAGGTCGCAGTCATCAGGTGTGTTACGGAAGGCAATAAAAAAACGGCTGGTGCCGCTGACCGGAGAGGGTGTCAGCATAACCAGCCGTTTCACGTTCTGGGGTAGTTAAGCCAGAACCAGATTCGGTGCTTTGAATGCCACTGGCAGTTCAGCTTCGTCTTCGAAGGTAGCCCATTCCCAGGCTTCCTGCTTCGCAAGAACCGCCTGCAACAGCTTGTTGTTCAGCGCGTGGCCCGATTTGAACGCAGTGAATGCGCCAATAATGTTATGACCACACATAAACAAGTCGCCAATCGCGTCCAGCATTTTGTGACGGACAAACTCGTCTTCAAAACGCAGACCTTCTTCATTCAGTACGCGGAAATCATCCAGACCTATCGCACAATCTAAGCTACCGCCCAGGCACAGGCCTTTAGACTGCAGATATTCGATTTCACGCATAAAGCCAAATGTACGCGCCCGGCTGATTTGACGAACAAAGGCGTCAGCAGAGAAGTTCATCGCATAGCGCTGTGAGCTGGAATCGATAGCCGGGTGTTTGAAGTCAATGGTGAAATCGAGCGAGAAACCGTTGTACGGTTTGATCTCTGCCCATTTGTCACCCTCTTCCACACGCACGGTCTGCTTAACGCGCACAAATTTCTTCGCGCTGTTGAGCTGCTCGATACCCGCATCCATCAGCAGATAGATAAACGGTGCTGCGCTGCCATCCATGATCGGGATTTCTGGCGCATCGACTTCAACAATAATGTTGTCGATACCCAGACCCGCCAGGGCGGCATTAAGGTGTTCAACCGTTGAAATACGCACGCCTTCATCATTCACCAGGCAGGTACTCAGCATGGTGTCGCGCACGTATTTTGCATCAGCCGGAAAATCTACCGGTGGATTCAAGTCGGTGCGACGATAGATGACCCCGGTGTTAGCCGACGCAGGGCGTAATGTCAGTGTGACTTTTTTGCCGGTATGTAAACCGACGCCAGTCGCCTGAACAATACGTTTTAATGTCCTTTGTTTGATCATCGCATTATCTCGCAGTATCACCTTTCCGACCGCCAGTATACTTTACCAGCGGACAGACACTTTAGCACAAAGAGCGGAGAATCCCAATTATAGGGTTAATCCTAGTCGGCCTGCTTACGTAAAAAGGCCGGAATATCAAGATAGTCTGGCTCTTTATTCGACTGCGCAGCCTGGTCGTTAACGACTTTGGCAGCAGGCTTCTGCTCCTGCGGCAGTGGTGACATACCGTGCTGCTGATAGCGATGATCCATCACTGGCTGGCTGGCTGGCTTGTTGGTGACCAGCGTGATTTCCGGACGCTTGTCCATGCCAATACCGGTTGCCACGACAGTGACGCGCAGTTCGTCGTTCATTTCCGGATCCAGCGACGTACCGATTACCACGGTCGCGTTGTCAGAGGCGAAGGCACGAATAGTGTTACCCACGGTTTCGAACTCATCCAGACGCAGGTCGAAGCCCGCAGTAATGTTGACCAGCACGCCACGGGCGCCAGACAGGTCGATATCTTCCAGCAGTGGGCTGGAGATCGCCATTTCAGCCGCTTCTTCCGCACGATCTTCACCGCACGCCACGCCTGAACCCATCATTGCATAGCCCATTTCGGACATCACGGTACGCACGTCAGCAAAGTCGACGTTCATCAGGCCCGGACGAGTGATCAGTTCGGCGATACCCTGGACTGCGCCTTTCAGCACGTCATTGGCCGCACCAAACGCATCCAGCAGGGAAATGCCACGACCCAGCACTTTCAGCAGCTTGTCGTTTGGAATGGTAATCAGTGAATCGACATGCTTGGAGAGTTCAGCGATCCCCTGCTCGGCAAACGCCATGCGTTTTTTGCCTTCGAAGTTGAATGGCTTGGTGACAACCGCCACCGTCAGGATACCGAGATCCTTGGCCACTTCAGCAACCACAGGTGCTGCACCGGTACCGGTACCGCCGCCCATGCCTGCTGCGATGAAGACCATGTCTGCCCCTTCCAGCGCAGCCCGCAGTGCTTCGCGATCTTCTTCTGCAGAGTTACGGCCCACTTCCGGGTTCGCACCCGCACCCAGACCTTTGGTAATGTTATTACCGATCTGGATGGTCTGGCCGACCGCTGTTTTACGCAGCGCTTGCGCGTCGGTATTCACAGCAAAGAATTCCACACCTTCGATACGTTCGCGTACCATGTGCTCTACGGCGTTACCGCCGCCGCCACCGACGCCGATGACTTTAATCACCGCGTCGTTGGTTAATTCCATAGGTTCAAACATGATTTCTCTCCGTTATGTGCCTGTCGCCTGGAGATCATTAAAGAAAACAGCATGATCCCCTTTCACAAAAATTAAAACTCTTTTTTTAACCAACTGTTAATACGCTTGAACCAGTTACCTACTGAAACCCGTTTTTCGGTCTCTGCATCACCGTTCATGTGCGACTCTTTGCCGTAATGCAACAGTCCCACGGCGGTGGAGTAGTACGATTCCTGCGCATAGTCAGTCAGGCCGGTAATATTCAGCGGCTGTCCGATACGCACCTGCGTATGGAATACGCGTTGCGCACAGGCCGCCAGTCCTTCGATTTGCGCTGCACCACCGGTCAGGACAATGCCTGCGGCCAGATGATGCTTCACGCCCTGCTGACGCAGTTGTTCCTGTAACTGCAGAATCTCGTCATTGACCAGATTCAAAAGTTCGGTATAACGCGGCTCAATCACTTCCGCCAGCGTCTGACGTTGCAGGCTGCGCGGTGGACGTCCTCCTACGCTCGGCACTTCAACGTTCTCATCTTTGCCGACAATCGAGCCCAGCGCACAGCCATGGCGCACTTTAATCGCTTCAGCATCCGTTGGTGGTGTACCAAACGCATAGGCGATATCGCTGGTGACGACGTTGCCTGCATACGGAATCACCTTAGTGTGCCGTAAAGCGCCGCCGGTATATACGGCTATGTCCATTGTACCGCCACCAATATCGACAACACAGACGCCCAGCTCACGTTCGTCTTCAGTCAGAACCGCAAAACTGGAGGCGAGGCCGGCAAAAATCAGCTGATCCACTTTCAGTCCGCAACGCTCAACGGCTTTAACGATGTTCTTCGCCATATCGTTGTGGCAGGTGATCAGGTGTACTTTTGCCTGCATGCGCACGCCGGACAGCCCGACCGGATTCTTAATCCCTTCCTGATAATCGATTGCGTATTCCTGAGGAATTACATGCAGGATGCGGTGCTCGTCACGTACTCTCACCGATTTGGCGGTATGTACAACGTTCTCTACATCATCCTGAGTCACTTCCTCTTCCGAAATCGGAACCATCCCGATTTCGTTCTGACAACTGATATGTTTGCCCGATAAAGCAAGGTAGACGGAGGAGATCTGGCAATCTGCCATCAGCTCAGCCTGATCGATGGCGCGCTGAACGCATTTCACCACCGACTCAAGGTCGTTTACGCCACCTTTATCCATACCGCGGGAAGGGCAGCTGCCCACCCCAATAATGTTGACCATACCATCGGGCAGAACTTCCCCAACCAGGGCGGCAACCTTTGCAGTGCCGATTTCGAGTCCAACTACCAGTTTTCTGTCCGTTGCCTTGATCATTGTTGTTTAGCCTGTGCCTGGTTCTGTTGCTGATTACTGTCCTGTGGCTCCATCACGACCGGTGTCCAGCCAACAGAAGCGCCAGAGTCGTATCGCAAATCCACGTAGCTGATACGTTTGCTCTCGTTCTGACCTTGCTGTTGCAGCACCGGGTAGAGCTCAATAAAGCGATTCAATCGTTTCATGGTGTCGCTGCGGCCCAGTTCGATACGTACATCATCGCTGGTGACCAGCTGCCATGAACGACGGGCCGTCATCGACGCCACCTTCAGGGTAAACTTCCGGGCTTTCAGCACATCATCCATGCTGTGATAGCCCGCCAGGACCTCTTTCTCACTCCCTTCTGGCCCATACAACATCGGCATTGTTTCTTTGCCGGCATGACTGGCGGGTACGCTGAAGGAGACACCTTCAGCATCCACCATATGCAAATCGTTCCAGCGCGCCACCGGCGTATACTCCACCAGATGGATTTTCAGTTCGTCCGGCCACTGCTTACGTACGCTGACCTGCTTAATCCACGGCAGCCGCTCAATCTGCTGCTGAAGGATATCCACATCCTGAGACATAAATGTGCCAGGCGGACCCAGCGACAGAATCGCCTGGCGGATATCGTCGTGGGTGGTGTAGTGCGTCTGTCCTGTCACCACCAGTTTTGACAGCGGCACCCGGGACGCATCGTTCATCCACTTCAGCACTACCAGCCCGCCGGCAACCATAATCCCGATAACCATCAGCAGAAAAACAATGCCGAACAGTCGGGCTCCGTTACTGCGCCCGGTGCGAATACGCTCCTGCGGTTCACGGTTTCGAACTCTCATCGCCGCCTGTGACATATCAGTCGGCCAGCTCCAGAATATGGGCAACCAGCTGCGGGAAACTCATGCCCGCCTGTTTCGCAGCCATAGGAACCAGACTGTGGCTGGTCATGCCCGGAGAGGTATTGGCTTCCAGCAACTGAAAGCGCCCTTCCCCATCCGTCATCACATCAACCCGTCCCCAGCCACGACAGCCCAGTGCACGCCAGGCCGCCAGCACCAGCTGCTGTAATTCAGCTTCACGTTCAGCGCTTAAATCGGCCGGACAGACGTACTGAGTATCGTCAGAAATGTATTTAGCTTCATAGTCATAGAACTCACTGGCGCTCTTTATTTCAATTGAGGGCAGAATACGATCGCCCACAATCGCGACGGTATACTCCGCGCCGCTGAGAAACGCCTCGACCAGTACGTCATTGTCGTGCTTAAACGCCATGTCCAGTGCGGCAGGCAGCGCGCTCAGATCGTTAACCCGGCTGATACCCACACTCGAGCCTTCACAGGCTGGCTTTACAAACAGTGGCAGACCCAGCGCCGCAATTGCTGCGTTGCTCTCTGCATCCAGCCCGGCATCAAACTGCTGACGCGTCAGCCAGACAAATTTGCCTGAGGGTAATCCGCGACCCTGCCACAGCAGTTTGGTGCGCAGCTTATCCATGGTCACAGCCGATGCCATTACGCCGCTGCCGGTGTAAGGCAGTTGCAGGAACTCCAGCACCGCCTGCATCGTGCCATCTTCTCCGCCCCGGCCATGCAGCGCGATAAAGGCTTTGGCAAAGCCCTGCTCTTTCAGCGTCAGCACCGATACATCACGGGTGTCGACGCCATGCGCATCGATGCCCATTTCCCGCAGTCCGGCGACGACGGCCTGACCCGAGTTCAGCGAAACCTCACGCTCTGCTGAGGTGCCGCCCATTAATACGGCAACTTTATCCGCCATGACGATCCTCCGCTTTGCGTTCCGGCTGGAGCTTAGTCTCCGCCAGCTTGCGGGCAACCTTGCCGACGTTACCGGCGCCCTGCACCAGGATCAGGTCATTGCCTGACAGAAGTGGTGCCAGCATTTCCGGCAGCGCGTCATGTTCCGGCACCAGAATCGGATCAACCTTGCCCCGGTTACGAATGGCACGGCACAGCGAACGGCTGTCAGCACCCGGAATCGCGGTTTCACCGGCGGAGTACACATCCAGCATCAGCAACACATCGACATGCGACAGCACGTTGGCGAAATCATCAAACAAATCGCGGGTACGGCTGTATCGGTGCGGCTGAAACACCATCACCAGTTTTTTATCCGGCCAGCCTGCGCGCGCGGCTTTAATCGTCGCGTCCACTTCGGTTGGGTGATGACCGTAATCATCCACCAGCATGGCGGTGCCCGGCTGACCGTTCACTGGCTCAGTCGGGAATTCACCCAGCAGATCAAAGCGACGGCCCGTGCCCTGGAAACTCTCCAGCGCAGCCAGGATGGCATTGTCTTCAATGCCCTCTTCACTGGCGACGGCAACCGCGGCTGCCGCGTTCAGGGCGTTATGGCGACCCGGCGCATTCAGCGTAATCTGCAGCGGCGCTTTGTCCTGACGGATCAGGGTAAAATGCCCCTGCGCGCCACTCTGCTCGTAGTTTTCAATGCGCAGATCCGCATCGTCACTGAAACCGTAGGTGGTGATATGACGGCCCACGCGCGGGATCAGGTCACGGATAACCACATCATCTACACACATCACCGCACGACCGTAAAACGGCAGGTTGTGCAGGAAGTTAATAAACGTCTGCTTCAGGTTCTCAAAATCGCCCTGATAGGTGTCCATATGGTCAGCTTCGATGTTGGTCACAATGGCCACCATCGGCTGCAGATGCAGGAACGACGCATCGCTCTCATCCGCTTCGGCAATCAGATAGCGGCTGTGACCCAGACGAGCATGGGTGCCTGCTGCTTTGACCAGGCCGCCGTTAACGAAAGTCGGATCAAGACCGGCTTCCGCATAAATACTCGACACCATCGCCGTGGTGGTCGTTTTGCCATGCGTACCCGCAACGGCGATGCCGTGACGGAAACGCATCAGTTCAGCCAGCATCTCCGCGCGACGGATGACCGGGATACGCTGTTCACGAGCCGCTACCAATTCCGGGTTATCCTGCGATACGGCGCTGGAGACCACAACGACGCTCGCATCAGTCACGTTTTCGGGGCGATGGTTAAAATAAATGGTGGCGCCCAGGGCGATCAGGTTCTGCGTCACCGGGTTAGGGGCCAGATCTGAACCGCTGATATGGTAGCCTTCATTTGCTAACACTTCGGCAATACCGCCCATGCCAGCACCACCGATGCCGACAAAGTGGATGTGCCGGACGCGACGCATCTCGGGCACGATAGAACGCAGTTTTGCCAATTGTTGTGTATTCATCGCTCTCAGTTACCTGCTATTTCAGTTTGTACCCACTTCGGGTACAGGTCAGACACGCTGACCGGAATGATTACTTTGCGGCGCGAGCCACTTCCTGAGCGACCCGTCCAGTCGCATCGGGGATCGCCACCTGACGGGCCTGCTCGGCCATCGTCAGCAGTGTTGCGCGGTCCCAGTGGCGTAGCAAATCCGCTACAGCCTCCGCAGTAAATTGCGGCTGCTCAAAAATTCTGGCGGCGCCCGCTTTCTCCAGCGGCAGCGCGTTCCAGTACTGCTGGCGATCTTTGTGCTGAAACGGCACGAAAATCGCCGGTAAACCAGCGGCAGCGACTTCGCTCACGGTTAATGCGCCGGAGCGACATACCACCACATCAGCCCAGGCGTAGGCGGCAGCCATGTCATCAATAAACTCAGTGACCTTATGCTGCGTCTGTCCCACCTGCTGATACGCTTTCTCTGTTTCGGGCTGTGCCCCTTTACCGGTCTGATGCCACAGGGTGATCTCATCACCCACCAGCGCCGCAACCTGCGGCAGCGTCTGGTTCAGAATCCGCGCCCCCTGACTGCCCCCAATCACCAGCACCCGAATCGGGCCATGACGATCCGCCAGACGTTGCGCGGGTAAAGGCAGAGCCAGAACATCGGTACGAACCGGATTCCCCACCACATCGGCGGCGGGAAACGCGCCCGGAAACGCCTGCAGTACTTTGGTAGCGATTTTCGCCAGCCATTTGTTAGTCAGCCCGGCGATCCCGTTCTGCTCATGCAGCACCACCGGAATTCCGCAGCTCCAGGCCGCTAAGCCGCCTGGTCCTGAAACGTAGCCGCCCATGCCCAGCACAACATCCGGCTGCCAGTCTTTCATAATGCGACGCGCCTGGCGCCAGGCATTGAAGATACGCAGCGGTGCCAGCAGCAGTGCTTTCATGCCCTTCCCGCGCAATCCGCTGATACGGATGAAGTCGATGTCGATGCCGTGTTTTGGCACCAGATCGGCTTCCATACGGTCGGCTGTGCCTAACCAGCGAACCTGCCAGCCCTGTTCCATCAGATGATGGGCGACAGCCAGACCGGGAAAGACATGTCCGCCAGTTCCGCCTGCCATCACCATCAATCGCTTACCGCTCATCGACCACCTCGGGTAAACGCCTGCGCTTTCGCCAGGCGCGTTTCATAATCTATGCGTAATAAAAAGACGATGGCGGTCGACATAATGATCAGACTCGACCCACCGTAACTGATCAGCGGTAAGGTCAGGCCTTTGGTCGGTAACATACCGGCTGCAGCCCCGACGTTAACCAGCGCCTGGAAGCTGAACCAGACACCGATTGAACAGGCTAAAAAGCCGGAAAAACGCTGATCCAGTTCCAGAGCACGACGGCCAATCGACATCGCACGAAAAGCGACGAAGAATACCATTAAAAGTGCCAGTACCACACCGACATAGCCGAGTTCTTCCCCGATGATGGCGAAAATAAAGTCGGTATGCGCTTCCGGCAGATATTCCAGCTTTTGCACCGAGTTACCGAGTCCCTGCCCCCAGAATTCTCCGCGACCAAATGCCATCAGAGACTGTGTCAGCTGGTAGCCACTACCAAACGGATCTTCCCACGGATTCCAGAACGAGGTCACACGGCGCATACGATAAGGTTCTGCAATGATCAGCAGGATCACCGCAAAAATGCCGGAGCCGATGATGGCCATGAACTGCCACAGCTTGGCACCGGCAAGGAACAGCATCGCCAGCGTGGTGACAAACAGCACCACCACCGTACCCAGGTCAGGCTGCGCCAGCAGTAACACCGCCAGCACGACCATCACGCCCATCGGCTTACAGAAGCCCCAGAAGTTGTTTCGCACCTCTTCCACTTTGCGCACCAGGTAGCTGGCGAGATAGCAAAACAGGGAAAGCTTCGACAGCTCTGCAGGCTGGATACGCAGCGGACCCAGCGCGATCCAGCGCGAGGCACCGTTGACCGAGCTGCCGACGACCAGAACAATCAGCAGCATCGCCACCGTGACCATCAGCATCACGTTGCTGTAGCGCTGCCAGAAATCCATCGGTACCCGCAGTGTGACCAGCGCCATACCCAAAGCCAGTACAATGTAGAACGCATCACGTTTGGCGAAGTAGAAGAGATCGTCATTCAGACGCTGACCTACCGGCATAGACGCCGACGTCACCATCACAAAACCAATTACCGCCAGGCCCAGCGTCAGCCATAACAGTGTGCGGTCATAGAGCACCAGCGATGAATCATCACTTTCGCGTGCGCCCATCACCCAGTCTTTCAGGCGTCCTGAGAAGTAACCCGCCAGTCCGGCACCAGGAATACGCATCAGCTCAGCTCCTTCGCCAGTTGCGCGAACTGCTCACCGCGCTGCTCAAAGTTACGGAACTGGTCAAGGCTGGCGCAGGCCGGCGACAGCAGAACCATATCGCCTGCTTTAACCTGCGGCGCGATCTGCTCCATTGCCTGTCGCATCGTTTCCGTGCGCACAGCGATGTCAGGACGCAGTGCGGCCAGCGCATCGCCGTCACGGCCAAAGCAGTAAAGGCGCACGTTGTTGCCCTGAAGCCACGGGATCAGCGGTGTAAAATCGGCTGACTTACCATCACCGCCCATCAGCAGCCACAGCGTTCCCTGAACCTGCAGGCCGTTCAGCGCCGCTTCGGTGCTGCCGACGTTGGTCGCTTTGGAGTCATTAATCCAGCGTACGCCCTGGTGTTCATGGACCAGCTGGAAGCGATGCGCCAGACCGTTAAATTGCGTTAAGGCCGCGAGGCTGGAGGCGCGTGGCAGACCGACCGCATCGGCCAGCGCCAGCGCAGCCAGCGCGTTGGTGTAGTTATGCTGTCCCACCATCTTCATTTCAGCGGTGTTCAGGACTTTCTCACCTTTCACCCGCAGCCAGATACTGCCCTGCTGCTTGTTAAGGTGGTAGTCACCGAAATCGACACCAAAGCTGACACAGCGCTTATCCGCACCACGTACCGGCATCGTCAGCGCATCATCAGCGTTAACGATGCAGATCTGCGCATTCTCATAGACCCGCAGCTTGGCAGCACGATACTGCTGCATACCCAGCGGATAGCGGTCCATATGATCTTCGGTGACGTTAAGCACGGTTGCCGCAGCCGCTTTCAGACTGTGGGTGGTCTCAAGCTGGAAACTGGAGAGTTCCAGTACATAAAGTTGGGCCGGTGATTGCAGCAGACTCAGCGCGGGCAGACCGATATTGCCACCGACGCCCACCTGCCAGCCTGCGGCTTTCGCCATCTCACCTACCAGCGTGGTCACGGTGCTTTTGCCGTTGGAACCAGTAATTGCCACGATGGGAGCCTGCGCCTCGCGGCAGAACAGCTCAATGTCACCGACGATTTCAATTCCGGCTTCTACCGCTTCGCTGAGAATCGGATGCGCCAGTGCGACGCCAGGGCTGGCAACAATCAGATCGGCCGCCAGTAGCCAGTCACCGTTAATGCCGCCCAGATGGCGTTCAACCTGCCCGGGCAATTTATCCAGCCCCGGCGGCGAGACACGGGTGTCCATCACGCGAGGCGTGACGCCCTGCGCTAAAAAGAAATCAACACAGGAGAGCCCGGTAAGGCCCAGTCCGATGATGACGACTTTTCTACCCCGATAGTCAGCCATGATTAACGCACCTTCAGCGTGGCCAGGCCAATCAGCACCAGCATTAGCGAAATAATCCAGAAGCGCACGATGACGCGCGGTTCCGGCCAGCCCTTAAGTTCATAGTGGTGATGGATCGGCGCCATGCGGAAAATACGCTGGCCGCGCAACTTGAACGATCCCACCTGAAGGATTACCGACAGCGTTTCAACCACAAATACGCCGCCCATGATCACCAGTAAAAATTCCTGACGCAGTAACACCGCGATGGTGCCCAGCGCGCCGCCTAATGCCAGCGAGCCGACGTCGCCCATAAAGACCTGAGCCGGATAGGTGTTGAACCACAGGAAGCCCAGCCCTGCCCCGACGATAGCGGTACAGACAATCACCAGCTCACCGGCGTGACGCAGATAGGGAATATGAAGGTATTCAGCAAACTTCACGTTACCGGTTGCCCAGGCAACCAGCGCGAAGCCCGCAGCGACAAAGACGGTTGGCATAATCGCCAGGCCATCCAGACCATCGGTCAGATTGACCGCATTACCCGTTCCGACAATGACAAAGTAGGCCAGCAGCACATAAAACAGGCCAAGCTGCGGCATGATGTCTTTGAAAAACGGCACGACCAGTTGAGTCGCAGGGGTATCTTTGCCCGCCGCATAAAGTCCGAACGCCACACCCAGCGAAATCACCGACATCCAGAAATATTTCCAGCGGGCGATCAGGCCTTTGGTGTCTTTACGCACCACTTTGCGGTAGTCATCGACAAAGCCGATGATGCCAAAGCCGACCAGCACGAACAGCACGCACCAGACATAGGGGTTCGACGGATAGGCCCACATCAGTACCGAAATGGTGATGGAAGTCAGAATCATGATGCCGCCCATGGTAGGCGTCCCGCGCTTACTGAAGTGCGATTCCGGACCGTCGTTACGGACGACCTGGCCAATCTGTAATTTCTGCAGCCAGGCGATGAGGCGCGGCCCCATCCAGAGCGAGATAAATAACGCGGTCAGCAGGCTGACAATGGCGCGAAACGTCAGATAGGAAAAGACGTTGAAGCCCGAATAAAAAGCGACCAGATGCTCGGCCAGCCAAACTAACATGTTCCTTTCTCCTTTAAGCTCTGTACTACCTGCTCCATGGCGGCACTACGTGAACCTTTTATCAGGACGGTAATTTCTGAGTGTTGGGACAACAATTCTCGCAAACGTTCAGTCAGCGCCGTCTTATCGCTGAAATGTTCACCAACGCCACTGCTTTCACTAATGAAATGGCTGAATTTTCCACAGGTCAGTACGCGGTCAAGGCCTGCTTCGCGTGCCGCTTCACCGATTTCGCGGTGACATTTTTCAGTCTCTTCGCCCAGTTCCGCCATATCACCCGCGACCAGCACCTGGTAACCTGGCATCTCTGACAGGACCTGGACGGCGGCGGTCATCGAGCCGACGTTAGCGTTGTAGCTGTCATCCAGCAGCAGCTGATGCGCAGAAAGACGCACCGGGAACAGACGACCCGGCACCGACTGCAGGTTTTTCAGTCCCTGCTGAACGGCGCTAAGCGGCGCATCCACCGACAGGGCCAGTGCCGCCGCCGCCAAAGCGTTAGCGATGTTATGACGGCCCGGCAACGGCAGTACGATCTCAGCCGTGCCACGCGGTGTGTTCATCACAAAATGGGTGCCATCCTGCGCAATGCGGATATCACGGGCGGAGAAATCACACTCGGCCGCCTGCGGTGAAAAGCGCCACACGGTTTTATCCTGCAGTGTGCTCTGCCAGTTCGGCCAGTCGTTGCTCTCCGCATTGAGAATGGCAATGCCGTGAGCCGGCAGGCCCTGAAAGATCTCACCTTTCGCTTTAGCAACACCCGCCAGTGAGCCAAAGCCCTCCAGATGGGCCGCGGCCAGATTATTCACCAGCGCACTTTCTGGTTTAACCAGGTCAGTGGTGTAGGCGATTTCGCCCTGATGATTAGCACCCAGCTCGATGACCGCATACTGATGTTCTGCGGTCAGGCGGAGCAGGGTCATCGGCACGCCATAATCGTTGTTGAGATTGCCTGCGGTGTAGAGCGTTTCGCCACACTGACGCAGAATTGCTGCGGTCATCTCCTTAACCGAGGTTTTGCCGGAGGAGCCGGTCAGCGCCACGACGCGGGCGGTCGACTGCTGACGAACCCAGGCACCCAGTCGGCCAAAGGCGATACGGGTATCTTCAACCACCACCTGAGGCACAGCGACAGGTAAATACTTACTCACCAGCAGCGCCTGTGCGCCACTGGCAATCGCCTCTTCAGCGAAGTCGTGTGCATCGAAGCGTTCGCCCACCAGCGCGACAAACAGGCTGCCCGCCGTCACTTTGCGGGTATCGGTGGTCACATCATTCAGGGTTAAATCGCTGCCGTGCAGCGTGCCGCCGGTAATTTCCGCCAGGGTCTTTAATGAAACCGGAATCATGCTGCGCCTCCCAGCAGTGCCGCTACCGTGGCACGATCGGAGTAGTCGAGACGACGGTTGCCGATGATCTGATAATCTTCATGGCCTTTGCCCGCCACCAGCACGATATCGTCAGGCTGTGCCTGCATAATGGCGTTAGTGACCGCTTGCGCACGACCTGATACCACGCGGGCGCGGCCCGGATCCAGCAAACCGGCCAGAATGTCTTTTACAATCGCCTGCGGATCTTCGCTGCGCGGGTTGTCGTCGGTAATCACCACCACATCCGCAAATTGTTCAGCAATCGCCCCCATTAACGGGCGCTTGCCTTTGTCGCGGTCGCCACCGCAGCCAAACAGGCACCAGAGTTTTCCTTTGCAATGCAGACGTGCCGCTTCCAGCGCTTTTTCCAGCGCATCCGGCGTGTGGGCATAATCCACCACGACCGTCGGTTTTCCTGCAGCGCTGAACACTTCCATACGCCCGTTAACGGGCTGTAATCGTGGTGCAACGCTTATCAGCGTCGCCAGCGGATAATCCAGTGACAGCAGGGTCGCCAGCGCCAGCAGCAGATTGCTGACGTTGAACGCGCCCATCAGCGGGCTGTCGATTTCACCGTTGCCCCAGCTGGAGCTGAAACGGATATGAGCCCCGTTGTCGTGGTACTCCACCGCATCGGCTTTCAGCCAGCGGCCATGGCAGCCCGATTGAAGGTTATCTTCCATGGTGACGGCAACCGCATCAGGTAAGCGCGCCAGCCAGCGACGGCCGACTTCATCATCAGCGTTAAGAATCGCCTGTCCGACCTGATGCTCAGAAAACAGTAGCCATTTGGCCGACTCATAGCTCGGCATGTCACCGTGGTAATCGAGGTGATCGCGACTGAGGTTAGTGAAGACCGCTGCAGCAAACGGCAGCGCCGCAACGCGATGCTGCACCAGACCGTGTGAGGAGACTTCCATCGCGGTCAGGGTCGCCCCTTTTTCAGCGAGCTCGTGCAGCATATGCTGAACGTCCACGGCTGAACCGGTAGTATTTTCTGCAGCGACTAAGTGACCCACCAGCCCGTTGCCGACGGTGCCCATCACCGCGCTGGTCTCACCCAGCAGCGTTGCCCACTGCGCCAGCAGCTGGGTAGTCGTGGTTTTACCATTGGTGCCGGTGACGCCAATCAGCGTCTGCTTCTCGCCCGGCTGCTGATAAAAACGTCCTGCTAAAGCCGACAGCCGCTGATGCAGCTGTGCCAGATAGATGACCGGTACGCCGTGCATTTCACGGATTTCGCCGTCAGTCGCTTCACCTTCAGCTTCAGCCACCACGGCGGCAACGCCCTGCGCAATCGCCTGCGGAATGAAACGGCGGCCATCAACCTGATGGCCTGCAACAGCGACAAACAGATCGCCAGACGCCGCCATGCGGCTATCCAGGGTCATGTCGCGCAATGGGCGCGCCGGCGCGCCTGGCACCCAGGGGCCGAGTAAGTCGCGCAGGTTACGATCTGTCACTTGATTCCTCACTTCTGTTAGTCACCAACTCATTCCTGTCATTGGTCGTCGGTAATGCGTCCGGCTCGATGTTCATGGTGCGCAGTACGCCGCCCATGATGGCACCAAACACCGGTGCAGAAACCGCACCGCCATAATACTTGCCAGCCTGGGGATCGTTGATCACCACCACCAGCGCGAATCGGGGATGACTGGCAGGCGCAACGCCTGCGGTATAGGCAATGTATTTATTGACGTAGCGTCCGTCCGGCCCGACTTTTTTCGCCGTACCGGTTTTTATCGCGATGCGATAACCCTTGATTGCCGCTTTAACGCCACCGCCACCGGGCAGCGCCACGCTTTCCATCATGTGCATCACAGTTTTCACCAGTGACTCATCGAAAACGCGTTGTCCCGCGACGGGCGGATCCACTTTGGTAATCGACAGCGGACGGTTAATGCCATAGCTGCCAATCGTTGCGTAGACTCGCGCTAACTGTAACGGCGTTACCATTAGCCCGTAGCCGAAAGAGAAGGTGGCCCTCTCTATGTCAGACCACCGTTGTTTTTTAGGGTATAAGCCACTGCTTTCCCCGACCAGCCCCAAATTGGTCGGTTTGCCCAGTCCAAAGCGCGCGTAAGTTTCTACCAACGCTGAGGAAGGCATCGCTAACGCCAGACGTGAAACACCGACGTTACTCGACTTCTGTAAAACCCCTGTCAGGGTCAATTCGTTGTAGCGCGCCACATCTTTGATCTCATGACCATTGACGCGGTACGGCACGGTATTCAGGACGCTGTTCTCTCTGACCACGCCGCGCTGCAGCGCGGTCATCACCACCATCGGCTTCACGGTAGAACCCGGCTCGAAGATGTCGGTAATCGCGCGGTTACGCATCAGATCTTTTGGCGTATTGGTGAGATTATTCGGGTTGTAAGCCGGACTGTTGGCCATCGCCAGCACTTCACCGGTGTTCACATCCACCAGCACCGCCGTACCCGATTCCGCTTTGTTAAAAGCAACGGCGTTATTCAGTTCACGGTAAACCAGCGCCTGTAAGCGTTCATCAATGCTCAGGGTCAGGTTATGGGCGGCGCGGCTGTCCACAGAGGAGATATCTTCGATGACGCGACCATAACGGTCTTTGCGCACCGTCCGCTCGCCCGGCGCACCGGTCAGCCATTTATCAAAGCTCTTTTCAATGCCTTCGATGCCCTGGCCGTCGATATTGGTAAAGCCAATCAGATGAGAGGTGACCTGCCCGGCAGGATAGTAACGACGCGATTCTTCGCGCAGATGAATACCGGGAAGTTTGAGTTTTTTGACGTATTCACCGATGGCCGGATTAACCTGGCGCGCCAGATAGACAAAGCGGCCTTTAGGGTTGGCATTGACGCGGGCCGCCAGCTGATCAAGCGGAATAGAGAGCGCATCGGACAGCGCTTTCCAGCGGCTGTCGAGCGTTACGCCACCACCAGCATGCAGCTCTTTTGGATCAGCCCAGATGGCATTAACCGGTACACTGACAGCCAGTGGGCGGCCAGCGCGATCGCTGATCATCCCGCGCGAAGTCGGCACTGCCTGAACACGCAGCGAGCGCAAATCGCCCTCTTTCACCAGCTTGCCGGGATTGATGACCTGCAGCCAGGCCACACGCGACAGCAAGCCACCCAGCGCCAGTAAAATACAGCCGCACAGCAACGCAAAACGCCAGCTTACAAAGCTGGCTTTATCTTCCGGTTTCTTTAACTTCAGCGTTCTGCCTGTGCCGCTCATTCGCTATCTGAAATCCTTATTTCTGCACCACGATATTTTCTTGTGAAGGATCAACGTGCTGCAGCTGCAGCTTTTCGGTGGCGATGCGTTCAACCCGGCTATGGTCGCCCAGCGCATTCTCTTCCAGAATCAGGTTGCGCCACTCGATATCCAGCGCATCACGCTCCAGCACCAGCTGTTCGCGCTGCGCGGTCAGCAGTCGTGTTTTATGGGTGGTGGTGACCACCAGCACGGCAGACACCACCACAGCGATCAGCAACAGCACCGGAATCTTGCCTTTTCGCAGCAAATCCCCGCCGATGACGGCGGGCAGACTGTGGCGCTCATTACCGATCATGCGTCGGTTTTCTCCGCGATACGTAATACCGAACTGCGCGCACGTGGATTTTCAGAGACTTCAGCATCACCCGGTGACATCTTGCCAAGCAGCTTCAGCTCACGCCCGCCCAGCGCTCGCAGCTGATGTTCAGTCATCGGTATCCCGGCTGGCACCTGTGGCCCGCGACTCTGATCGCGCATAAAGCGCTTCACCAGCCGATCTTCCAGTGAATGGAAGCTGATAACAGAGAGGCGCCCCTGTGGTGCCAGCACCTCAACCGCCCCTTTCAGAGCAATATCGATCTCTTCCAGTTCGCTGTTAATCCAGATACGAATGGCCTGGAAGCTGCGTGTAGCCGGATGCTTAAACTTATCTTTCACCGGCATGGCGACAGAGATCACTTCAGCCAGCTCCCGGGTGCGGGTCATCGGCTGTTCACGATTGCGCTCGACAATGGCCCGGGCAATACGTTTAGAGAATCGCTCTTCACCGTAGGTCTTCAGGACGAAGGCGATATCCGCTTCTTCCGCGTGCAGTAACCATTCTGCGGCGGAGTGACCGCGCGAAGGGTCCATGCGCATATCCAGTGGTCCGTCACGCATAAAGGAGAAGCCGCGTTCGGCGTCATCCAGTTGCGGTGATGAAACCCCCAGATCGAGTAAAATGCCGTCAATTTTCCCGACTAAATCCCGTTCAGCGACATACTCTGCCAGCGCGGAAAAAGGGCCATGGATAATTGAAAAACGCGGATCGGTGATCTCAGCGGCAGCGGCGATAGCTTGCGGATCGCGATCGATGGCGATCAGCCTTCCCTTCTCTCCCAGTTGCGAAAGAATCAGGCGTGAATGGCCACCACGGCCAAAAGTGCCGTCGATGTAAATACCGTCTTCCCTGATATTGAGGCCGTTAACCGCCTCATCCAACAGTACGGTGGTATGTTTGAAATTTTCCTGCATAGCTATAGCGACAAGTCCTGCAACCGCTCAGATAAAGGCTCCTGAGCCGACTGTTCTGCGTCAATATCGTCCCTGACTTGTTGATACCAGGTCTGTTCATCCCACAGCTCAAACTTGTTGAACTGTCCAACCAGCATCACTTCTTTGGTTAATTTTGCGTGCTGCCGAAGCGTATTTGCCAGCAGCAGGCGGCCTGCATTGTCCATCTGACATTCACTGGCATGTCCCAGCAGCAAACGCTGTACGCGGCGCTCAAGTGGATTCATGCTGGAAAGGCGTGCCAGCTTTTTTTCAATGATTTCCCATTCGGGCAGGGTATAAAGCAACAGGCATGGCTGGTGGAGGTCGATGGTACAGACCATCTGCCCCTGAGATTCCCCAATCAGCAAATCGCGATATCGCGTGGGTACGGCGAGCCGCCCTTTGCTGTCGAGATTGACTAACGTTGCTCCGCGGAACATGCCAGTCTCTCCTCCTGGTCACCCATTTACGCCACTTTATCCCACTTTTTACCACGAAACGAGTTTAAGGATCCCATGAAATCCTTGTCAAGCCGGAGCGGTAGTTGAATATCACTCTTTACAGAGCGCAAAATTAATCTCTGGCGACGATATAAACGAATAAAAAGGGAAAGTAAAAATTAAGCCAATGAATACCTGAATAAAAATAAGGACCCACAAAAAAACGACTAAAAATGAAACAACATGCAGCGCTGAATATTTATCGTAGTTTCTGAGACAGCGGCGGCATTTTAGGGGATTTCCGAAAGGAAGCACAGCAGCTTCAGGCGAGACGGGGCAGGAAGTTTGTTGAAGTTGTAAGCAGATAATAAAAATAAGCCTGTCGACTTTGTTAGATTTGATGAGCAGAATTTACGCTTTTTTACGTCGACCTGTTTATTTAATCAGTACATCACGGAAATAAAATGGGCGGGCAGCATAATACTGCCCGTTACTCATTTAACTTTTCTGCTTAATTGTCCGCGACGGTATAAATTACGACGAATGCGGGTTAAACCCGGTTTCGGTTTTCTGGGTTCATCCAGCGAGGCTAAAACTAATTCCAGTACACGCTCTGCCACGTCACGATGACGCTGACCCACCGCCAGTACCGGACACTCAAGAAAGTCCAGTAATTCGTGGTCGCCAAAGGTGGCAATGGCCAGCTCGGTCGGCAGCCTTCCGTCACGTTTCAGCGTCACATCCATGACACCCTGCAGCAGACCAAATGAGGTGGTAAACAGCGCCTCCGGCATCGGATGATCTTCAAGGTATTTTTCAAACAGCGCGGCAGCGGCGGTGCGTTCGAAGCTGTTGCAGTAGATGTAGTCAATCGGACGGGGATCGTCTTTCCAGGCATCGCGGAACCCCATCTCCCGCAGGAAACTTACTGAGAGCTCAGGTAACGCGCCAAGGAACAGCACATTTTTAACCTCAAGCTGACGCAGTTCAGCGGCCAGCGTCTGTGCATCATCCTGATCGGCACCCACTACGCTGGTAAAATGTTCACGATCCAGCGCGCGGTCTAACGCGATAATCGGCAGGGGATCGTTGATCCAGCGCTGATAAAAGGGATGCTCTGGCGGTAATGAGGTAGAGACGATAATCGCATCGACCTGCCGCTGTAACAGATGTTCAATGCAGCGCATCTCGTTATCAGGCTGGTCTTCAGAACAGGCGATCAGCAGCTGATAGCCGCGCTGACGCGCCTGGCGCTCCAGATAGTTCGCAATACGGGTATAGCTGGTATTTTCCAGATCGGGAATCACTAACCCAATGGAGCGCGTTCGCCCGGCACGTAGCCCGGCAGCCACCGCATTAGGGTGATAATTATGCTCACGTACCACCGCCATGACTTTTTCAACGGTTTTGTCGCTGACACGATACTGCCGCGCTTTACCATTGATCACATAACTGGCCGTGGTGCGCGATACGCCTGCCAGACGCGCAATTTCATCCAGTTTCACGATAACCCCACCATCAAATCCGCTTTAACGGCAAAAATAGCCGCAGTTAAGCTATGGATAACTTATGACTATCATCTAACAGCAGAAAAGTGCGCGGAGCAACCGCTTTTCTGAATGTAACCCGCCTGGCGCATAAAAAATAAAAAAACCCGGCATTTCGCCGGGTTAGGTGAGGATTGATGATGACGGAGCGTAATTAACGCATGATGCGATCGCCGCGTGAAACGCCCACGATCCCGGAGCGTGCCACTTCAATAATTTCGGCAACATCGCGGACGGTATTCAGGAAAGCGTCCAGTTTGTCACTGGTGCCTGCAAGCTGAACCGTGTACAGCGTTGGCGTCACGTCAATGATCTGACCGCGGAAGATCTCGGCGTTTCGTTTCACCTCTTCACGGCCATAACCGCTGGCCTGAATCTTCACCAGCATGATTTCACGTTCAACATAGGCGCCCTGCCCCAGTTCGGTAACGCGCAGCACATCCACCAGCTTGTGCAGCTGCTTTTCAATCTGCTCCAGCACCTTCTGATCGCCCACCGTCTGAATGGTCATCCGCGACAGCGTGGGATCGTCGGTCGGTGCCACAGTCAGGCTTTCAATGTTATAGCCGCGCTGCGAAAACAGACCGACGACACGGGATAATGCGCCGGATTCGTTCTCCAGCAGAACTGATAAAATGCGACGCATAATTATGTCCTCTCCGTTTTGCTTAACCACATCTCATCCATGCTGCCACCGCGAATCTGCATCGGGTAAACGTGCTCGCTACCGTCAACGGTGACATCCACAAACACCAGACGTCCTTTCGCCAGCGTTTCCAGCGCCAGCGTCAGTTTCTCTTCCAGCTCAGCCGGATGTTCAATCGCGATGCCGACATGACCGTAGGCTTCCGCCAGACGCACGAAGTCAGGCAGCGACTCCATATAAGACTGGGAGTGACGACCGGAATAGATCATATCCTGCCACTGCTTCACCATGCCCAGCACCCGGTTATTCAGGTTCAGCACCAGCACCGGCAGATCGTACTGCAGTGCTGTAGAGAGCTCCTGAATGTTCATCTGGATACTGCCATCGCCCGTTACGCAGATGACGGTCTCTTCCGGCAACGCCATCTTAACGCCCAGCGCAGCAGGCAGACCAAAGCCCATGGTGCCCAGACCGCCGGAGTTGATCCAGCGGCGCGGTTTGTCGAAAGGATAATAGAGCGCAGCAAACATCTGATGCTGGCCCACATCCGACGTGACGTACGCATCGCCTTTGGTCAGACGGCTGATGGTTTCAATTACGGCCTGTGGTTTAATTTTATCGCTGGTGCGATCAAATTCCAGGCAGTGACGACTGCGCCAGCCTTCGATCGCCTGCCACCAGTCGTGCAGGCTCTCAGCACGCGATGGCGTGTCGCTTTGCGCCAGCAAATCCAGCATCTGCTGCAGTACCTGTTTCGCATCACCTACGATCGGGATATCCGCCGCGACCGTCTTGGAAATAGAGGTAGGGTCGATATCGATGTGCATCACCGTGGCGTTGGGACAATATTTCGCCAGGTTATTAGTGGTGCGATCATCGAAGCGAACACCAATACCAAAAATCAGGTCGGTATTGTGCATCGTCATGTTGGCTTCGTACGTGCCGTGCATACCGAGCATGCCGACGCACTGACGGTGGGTACCCGGAAACGCGCCCAGGCCCATCAGCGAAGTTGTCACCGGAATATTCAGGCTTTCGGCCAGCTGTAACAGTTCCGCTTCGCAGCCAGCGGTGATGGCCCCGCCACCCGCGTAAATCACCGGCTTCTTCGCGGCCAGCAAGGTGGTCAGCGCGCGCTTAATCTGCCCTTTGTGACCCTGAATGGTCGGGTTGTAGGAGCGCATGCTTACCGAGTCCGGCCAGTGATAAGGCAGTTTGTTGGCCGGGTTCAGAATATCTTTTGGCAGGTCGATCACCACCGGTCCCGGACGTCCGCTGGAGGCCAGCCAGAATGCCTTTTTCAGTACGGTTGGGATCTCTTCGGTGCTTTTTACCAGGAAGCTGTGCTTCACCACCGGACGAGAGATGCCGACCATGTCGCACTCCTGAAAGGCATCATAGCCAATCAGCGACGAGGGAACCTGACCCGACAGGATCACCAGCGGAATCGAGTCCATATAGGCGGTAGCGATACCTGTAATTGCATTGGTTGCACCGGGTCCTGAGGTAACCAGCACCACGCCAACTTCACCAGTAGCACGCGCCAGACCGTCAGCCATATGCACCGCGCCCTGCTCATGGCGCACCAGAATGTGATCGATACCCCCGACGGTTTGCAGCGCATCATAGATATCTAAGACTGCGCCACCCGGATAACCGAATACCTGCTTAACGCCCTGATCGATTAACGAACGGACGACCATTTCGGCTCCTGACAACATCTCCATCTTCTGCCTCCAGGCTTGAGGACCCGGCCCGGTTACTACGCCCGTTGGTGTGTAACACGTTGCCCTGGTGCCTGCTTTGCCAATCAAAATCTTATGTTTATGCACGACAGCGAAAACATGTGCCGCTGTCCGGTTACAGAGAAATCTGTTGAGTTCATTGTTCTGAGAGTAGGTCAATTACCATAACCGCAGTTAACCGGGCAGGCAAACCGCAAACCCGCGTAAATTAAAAGGCCGGGACGTAAAGGCTCTGCCTGATAAGAATTGGCTGCGCGGATTAAACTAATTACGTCGCAGAACCGCAGACGAAAATGCTAAGTAAGAAATTATTTTCAGCGTGATATAAGAAATAACGAAAACTTATTACCGCCTGCAATAGCCCACAATCGCCTGACGCTTTTCTTTTCTGGCGTAATTAACCAGTAAATCACGCAAGCGCATTCGATTATGCTAACCGACAGGTGATAAATCCTGTGGTGCTGCTAGGCTGCAAACCAATAAAATTATTATTTTTCAATAGAATAAATCTTTAAACAGCCCATAAAAGGCAGCCTTCCGGGGCTGATTGCTTACGCAGTGACTGACGCGCTGTTCATTACGCTGCCTGACCGTTAAATAACAGAATATCTTCCTTCATCGTCCCGGATAATACCCCTGCATTGAAGGTTGACATCCCTGAGCGATTCCAGTACCAATATGTACAGCACAACATTTTATAAGGTTTGAATCCATGTTTCGTTCTGTTCGCCTTCTCGGTCTACTACTAAACGCACTCAGCTTGCGCGGTAGACTTGTGGGCGGAATCAAACACTGATTCAAACCTGCTGAAAGTTAAAAACCCGCGCCTGTCGCGGGTTTTTTTATGCTCGTTGCCAGGCCCGAAAAAAGCAAAAGGATGAATACGATGAGCCAGCAAGTCATTATTTTCGATACCACTCTGCGCGATGGTGAGCAGGCATTACAGGCCAGCCTGAGTGTGAAAGAAAAATTGCAGATTGCCTTAGCGCTGGAGCGTATGGGCGTGGATGTGATGGAAGTGGGTTTCCCGGTCTCCTCACCAGGCGACTTTGAATCAGTACAGACCATTGCGCGCACCATCAAAAACAGTCGGGTCTGCGGACTGGCGCGCTGTGTGGAGAAAGACATCGACGCGGCATATGAATCACTGCGCGTTGCCGAAGCCTTCCGTATTCATACTTTCATCGCGACCTCCCCGATGCACATCGCCACCAAACTGCGCAGTACGCTGCCGGAAGTGATTGAGCGTGCGGTGCATATGGTAAAGCGTGCGCGTAACTACACCAGTGACGTCGAGTTCTCCTGTGAAGATGGCGGCCGTACCCCCATTGATGACCTGTGCCGGATGGTGGAAGCCACGATTAACGCCGGTGCGACCACTATCAACATCCCGGACACCGTTGGCTACACCCTGCCAGGCGAATATGCTCACATCATCAGCGAACTGATGAACCGCGTTCCTAACATCGATAAAGCGATTATCTCTGTACATACCCACGATGACCTGGGCATGGCAACCGGTAACGCCCTGGCTGCTGTTCAGGCCGGCGCGCGTCAGGTTGAAGGCACGATGAATGGGCTGGGTGAACGTGCCGGTAACTGTGCGCTGGAAGAGGTGATCATGGCGATTAAAACCCGTCAGCAGATCATGAACGTGCACACCACTATCAATCATCAGGAAATCTACCGCACCAGCCAGATGGTCAGCCAGATCTGCAACATGCCGATCCCGGCGAATAAAGCAGTGGTCGGCTCCAACGCTTTCGCCCACTCCTCCGGTATTCATCAGGATGGCGTGCTGAAGAATCGCGAGAACTACGAAATCCTGACGCCAGAGTCGATTGGCTTGCACAAAATCCAGCTGAACCTGACCTCGCGTTCAGGCCGTGCGGCGGTAAAACATCGCATGGAAGAGATGGGCTATGCCGAGCAGGATTACAATCTGGATACGCTGTATGACGCCTTCCTGAAGCTGGCCGACAAAAAAGGTCAGGTCTTCGATTACGACCTGGAAGCGCTGGCCTTCATCAACAAACAGAATGAAGAGCCGGAGCATTTCCAGCTGCACGAATTTAACGTCCAGACCGGTTCCGGCATCACCGCAACCGCCTCTGTCAATCTGGGCTGCGGTGATGTCGCTAAATCGGATGCCGCCACCGGTAACGGTCCGGTTGATGCGGTCTATCAGGCGATTAACCGCATCACGCAGTTTGACGCTGAGCTGGTCAACTACAAGCTGACCGCGAAAGGCCACGGCGAGAACGCGCTGGGTCAGGTCGATATCGTTGTGAGCTACAACGGCCGCAAATTCCACGGCATTGGTCTGGCGACCGATATCGTCGAGTCCTCTGCGAAAGCGATGGTCAACGCCCTGAACAATATCTGGCGTGCCCGTCAGGTTGAACAAGAATTGCAGCGTAAATTTAAAGATCAGAAGGAAACCGTATAACCATGTCCACCTCCTCTCATATCGCAGTTTTACCCGGTGACGGTATCGGCCCGGAAGTGATGGCACAGGCGATGAAAGTGCTGGATGCCATTCGTCAGCGCTTTGATATGCAGATTACCACCCAGGAATATGCGGTCGGCGGCATTGCTATCGATCAGCACGGCGAACCTCTGCCACCGGCTACGGTTGCAGGCTGCGAGCAGGCCGACGCGATCCTGTTTGGCTCCGTTGGCGGTCCGAAGTGGGAGCATTTACCGCCGGCATCACAGCCGGAACGCGGTGCGCTGCTGCCGCTGCGCAAGCATTTTAAGCTGTTCAGTAACCTGCGTCCGGCGGCGCTCTACAGCGGACTGGAAGCCTTCTGCCCGCTGCGCGCCGATATCGCCGCAAAGGGCTTCGACATTCTCTGTGTTCGTGAACTGACCGGCGGCATCTATTTTGGTCAGCCGAAAGGACGCGAAGGCAGCGGCCCGGAAGAGCGTGCCTTTGATACCGAGGTCTATCACCGTTTCGAAATTGAGCGCATCGCCCGTATCGCGTTTGAATCGGCGCGCAAACGTCGCAACAAAGTCACCTCGGTGGATAAAGCCAACGTGCTGCAGACCTCGGTGATGTGGCGTGAAATTGTTAATGAAGTGGCAAAAGAGTACCCGGACGTGCAGCTGAGCCACATCTATATCGACAACGCGACCATGCAGCTGATCAAAGACCCGTCGCAGTTTGACGTGCTGCTCTGCTCCAACCTGTTCGGTGACATTCTCTCTGATGAGTGCGCCATGATCACCGGCTCGATGGGCATGCTGCCGTCAGCCAGCCTGAATGAAGCGGGCTTTGGCCTGTTCGAACCGGCGGGCGGTTCAGCGCCGGATATCGCCGGTCAGAACATTGCTAACCCGGTCGCTCAGATTCTGTCGCTGTCGCTGCTGCTGCGTTATAGCCTGAATGCCGATGCGGCAGCCGACAGTATCGAACGCGCCATCAGCCGTGCGCTGGAACAGGGCTACCGCACCAAAGATTTAGCCGGTGATGGCCCTGCGGTCAGCACAGATGAGATGGGCAGCATCATTGCCCGCTTTATCGCCGAGGAAAAATAAAAAAATGAAAACCTTATACCAGAAGTTATTTGATGCACATGTCGTCCACGAAGCGCCGAACGAAACGCCGTTACTCTACATCGATCGTCACCTGATCCATGAAGTGACCTCGCCACAGGCCTTTGATGGCCTGCGCGCACACGGACGTAAAGTCCGTCAGCCGGGCAAAACCTTTGCCACGATGGATCACAACGTCTCTACCCAGACCAAAGATATCAATGCGTCGGGCGAGATGGCGCGTATTCAGATGCAGGAGCTGATGAAGAACTGCGAAGAATTTGGCGTACAGCTGTATGACCTGAATCACCCATTCCAGGGCATCGTCCACGTTATCGGTCCTGAGCAGGGTATGACGCTGCCGGGCATGACCATTGTGTGCGGCGATTCGCACACCGCCACCCACGGCGCGTTCGGCTCGCTGGCCTTTGGTATCGGCACCTCTGAAGTGGAACATGTATTTGCCACTCAGACCCTGAAACAGGGTCGGGCGAAAACCATGAAGATTGAAGTACTGGGCCAGGCGTCCACCGGCATTACCGCCAAAGATATCGTGCTGGCGATCATCGGTAAAACCGGCAGCGCAGGCGGTACTGGTTATGTGGTTGAATTCTGCGGCCCGGCCATTCAGGCGCTGAGCATGGAAGGTCGTATGACCCTGTGCAACATGGCGATTGAGATGGGCGCGAAAGCGGGCCTGGTAGCACCGGATGACACTACTTTCAACTACCTGAAAGGTCGTCAGTTCTCCCCACAGGGCGAGAAATGGGAGCAGGCCGTTGAATACTGGCGCACCCTGAAATCTGATGAAGGCGCGAAGTATGATGCGGTAGTGACGCTGCATGCTGAAGAGATTGCACCGCAGGTCACCTGGGGCACCAACCCGGGCCAGGTGATTGCCGTTGATCAGTTGATCCCGAACCCGGCCTCATTCGCCGATCCGGTTGAGCGCGCCTCAGCGGAAAAAGCGCTGGCCTACATGAACCTGCAGCCGGGCATTAAACTGACCGATGTTGCGATTGATAAAGTGTTTATCGGCTCCTGCACCAACTCACGTATTGAAGATCTGCGTGCCGCCGCCGCTATCGCCAAAGGCCGCAAAGTCGCGCCTGGCGTGGTCGCGATGGTGGTGCCGGGTTCCGGCCCGGTCAAAGCGCAGGCTGAAGCGGAAGGTCTGGATAAAATCTTCCTGGAAGCGGGCTTTGAATGGCGTCTGCCTGGCTGCTCAATGTGCCTGGCGATGAACAATGACCGCCTGAATCCGGGCGAGCGTTGCGCATCTACCAGCAACCGTAACTTTGAAGGTCGCCAGGGCCGTGGTGGACGTACCCATCTGGTCAGCCCGGCGATGGCCGCGGCGGCTGCCGTGACCGGCCACTTTGCCGACATCCGTGAACTGACGACAGGAGCTTAAGTCATGGCGAATAAATTTACTCAGCACACTGGCATTGTTGCACCGCTGGATGCCGCGAACGTCGATACGGACGCGATCATTCCCAAGCAGTTTTTGCAGAAGGTCACCCGTACCGGTTTCGGTCAGCATCTGTTCCATGACTGGCGCTTTGAAGATGACGCTGGTACGGTGCCGACGCCCGGCTTTGTGCTGAACAAGCCTGAGTTCAAAGGCACCAGCATCCTGCTGGCGCGCGAGAACTTTGGCTGTGGCTCTTCACGTGAGCATGCGCCCTGGGCGCTGACCGATTTCGGTTTCCACGTGGTGATTGCGCCGAGCTTCGCGGATATTTTTTACGGCAACAGTTTCAACAACCAGCTGCTGCCGGTGAAGTTAAGCGAAGAGGAAGTGGATGAGCTGTTCAGACTGGTTGCGGCCCAGCCGGGTATCAGCTTCACGGTCGATCTGGAAGCGCAGACGGTCACCGCAGGCGATAAAGTCTATCCGTTTGAACTCGACAGCTTCCGCCGCCACTGCATGATTAATGGTCTCGACAGCATCGGCCTGACCCTGCAGCACGAAGCCTCGATTTCGCAGTACGAGCAGAATCAGCCCGCTTTTCTGCGCTGATTGAGTTAATGAAGGGTGACATTCGGTCGCCCTCAGACTGCTGACAAACCCAAATCAGGGTGAATCTGAAAGCAATAAAAAAACCTGATGCGCTGGGAACACGGTCAGAAGAGGAAAGCGTCCCGCGCCAGGGACGGCGCGGGCCGAGCGGCCAGGGATGGCTTAAGCGACTTTCCGATCTGACCGTGTTCTCTTCGCCAGCTCGGTCTTACCGCCACCGAGCCGGACGTTATCAGCACTGTGAGGGCGACATCCTGTCGCCCTTCTCTTTTATACGTCGCGCACCCGCGCCGACATCACCAGCGCCACGATCGCCAGCCCGAATGCCAGCCAGTAAACCGCCTCATGTCCCAGCCGCTCACTCAGCGTTCCCTGAATCACCCCGGCCAGAATCATGCCGGTCGAGATCGAGTTAGTGAACATCGTGGTCGCCGCGCCGGGTCGTCCTGGCATCAGATCCTGAAACCACAACATCCCGATACCCGCAATAATCCCGACAAATACCGCGTTAAACAGCTGCAATACCATCAGCGAAGTGCGGGAGTTGAACAACACCAGCCCCAGGTAAAACAGGACGCCCGCTGCCACCGCGATCAGCATTAACCGCCGCTTGCCGATGCGGCGCGCGTAATGTCCCGCCAGCAGCATCACCGGAATCTCCAGCCCGGCCGCCGTTCCCATCAGCAAACCAGCCAGCTTCTCCGGCAGCCCCAGCGTGGTGCTGATATAGAGCGGCATATCGATGATATACATGGTGTTGCAGGTCCACATCACGACGGAGGCGATGAACAGCAACCGCACATCCCGATCCCGCCAGCCGCTTATCGGCAGCCCGCCGCTTTGCATCAGCGGCTGCGTGCGTGGCACAGATGGCAGCGTAAACCAGACCAGCAGGATACAGATCAGAAACAGCGCAGCGGCCACCAAAAACAGCGTCACAAAACCGTAGTTCAGCGCCAGCGCGAACGAGAGCGGTGGCCCGATCACCCACGCCAGCGACAGCTGCGCACGCATCACCGAACTGAACATCACCGCTTCCCGTGACGACTGATCGGCATACTCCCGCGCCAGCGCAAACAGCTGCGGCATTGAGACGCTGGCCAGCGCCGACAGCACTACACCCAGCGTCAGCAGGGTCAGATAGTGGCGGGTAAAGGCAAACAGCAGCGCATTCATCAGCGCCATCAGGCAGCAGAAGAGAATGATATGCCGACGATCGCCAACGCTGTCTGAGCGCTTAGCCACCAGCATGCTCACCACGATACCGGCCACCGCATTGATGGTGAAAAACAGCCCGACCCAGAAGGGCCGCGCCTGCACCTCGCGCGTCAGAAACAGGCTGAGCGTGGGTGCCTGTAATGCGCCCGCGATGCCCAGCATGAACGAGGCAACCATAAAAGCGAGGTAAACCGGATTGATGCGGCGCTGCCGCGTTAACAGCGATTTCATAGCGAAATCCCTTTCAGAACAAACAGACGGGAAAAAGAAGGGTAGACGATACCGCGCAACATGAAAAAAGCCAGCAGAGATCATCTGCTGGCGGTGTAAATGCACCCTACTCAGAAAAGCACTCCACTGAACAGCGAAGTGAGGGTCGAACGCCATTCACTGCTGAATGCCTCCCGCTCTTCCCATAGCGCAAAGTTTGCTCTTAAAATGGGGCAGAAAAAACAGAGCGCTTTTCACCGGGAGTTCCTCTTTTATGTCCTCATCACGTCTGAAGCAGCAGTTCATTCGCCTGTGGCAGAGCTGCCAGGGGCAAACGCAGGAGATTACCCTCAGCGAACTGGCTGACCTGCTGCATTGCTCTCGCCGTCATATGCGTAATCTGCTCAACCGGATGCAGGCTGCAGGATGGCTGATCTGGCAGGCGGAAGCCGGCCGCGGCAGGCGATCGCAACTCACCTTCTGCTACACCGGTCTGGCGTTGCAGCAGCAGCGTGCTGAGGATCTGCTGGAACAGGATCGCATCGATCAACTGGTCCAGCTGGTGGGCGATAAAAACCAGGTGCGGCAGATGATTGGGGCACACCTGGGGCGCAGTTTCCGCCAGGGCAAGCATATCCTGCGGGTGCTCTACTATCGTCCGCTGCTTAACCTGCTGCCCGGTTCGCCGCTGCGGCGCTCGGAAACGCATATTGCGCGACAGATTTTTAACGGCCTGACGCGGATAAATGAGGAAAACGGGGAAATCGAACCCGATATTGCGCACCACTGGCAGCAGACTTCCCCACTTCACTGGCGCTTCTTTGTGCGTCCGGCGATTCGCTTCCATCACGGCAGAGAACTGGAGATGGAGGATGTGCTCGCCACGCTGGAGCGTCAGCGCGCCCATCCACTCTTTTCCCATATCGCGCAGATTGACTCGCCTGCCCCCTGGACGCTGGATATCTGTTTAAGCCAGCCCGACGAGGGATTACCCTGGCTGCTCGGCAGCGTCAGTGCGATGATCCTGCCGCGCGAATGGCCGACACTGCGTGATTTTGCCCGTCAGCCTGTTGGCACCGGTCCCTACCGGGTGATCCGCAATCAGGAGAGCCAGCTGAAAATCGAAGCGTTTGATGACTACTTCGGTTTTCGCGCCCTGATTGATGATGTCTCTATCTGGGTCCTGCCCGACATCAGCGATGAGCTGGTCTATGCCGGTGTCCGACTGCAGGGCGACAGCGTCGATGAAGTTCAGGAGGAGAGCCGCCTTGAAGAGGGCTGCTACTATCTGCTGTTCGATCAGCGTTCAGAGCAGGGTCGCAACGAGGCGGTGCGGCGCTGGGTCAGCTACCTGTTTAACCCCATCGCCCTGCTCAATCATGCCGGCGTCGGCTATCAGCGCTACTGGTTTCCGGCGTATGGTCTGCTGCCGCGCTGGCATCATCGCCGTGATCTGACGCCCGTGGAAAAACCGCCCGGCTTAACGCACCTGACGCTGACCTGGTACAGCCAGCACGTGGAGCACGAAGGTATCGCTAATGCACTGCGTCCGCTGCTGGCAGCGCATGGCGTCACGCTGGAGACCCGTGAGATCAGCTACGAAAGCTGGTATCAGGGCGAGGCGGAAAGTGATATCTGGCTGGGCAGCGTGAACTTTACCCTGCCGCTGAATTACTCCCTGTTCGCGCAACTTTATGAGATTCCACTGCTGCATCACTGCCTGCCGATCGACTGGCATGGCGATGCGGCCCGATGGCGTGAGAAAACACTGCCGCTGGCCGAATGGAGCAAGCAATTAGTCGAAGAAGCCGGTCTGCATCCGCTGTTTCATCACTGGCTGCTACTGGAAGGACAGCGCAGCATGCGCGGCGTACGGATGAATACCCTGGGCTGGTTTGATTTTAAATCGGCCTGGTTCGCGCCACCAGCGCTGTGACGCTTTCGCCCCGGCGCTGAAATGACTAGAATGTGACGTTCTCAACGGGGTGCGGCCTGCCACAAGCAAGCCGCTGAGAGAGACCCGTCGAACCTGATTCGGTTAATACCGACGTAGGGATTTGAGAGGCCTCTGTGCTCAGATCCTTTGCGACTCATCCCCTATTCTCCTGAAGGAGCGCAAAGTGTTAAACAAAGTTCTGCCGGTGCTGCTGTTACTCTCCGCCCCCGTTCTGGCGGCTAAGCCAGTTCTCACGGTCTACACCTACGACTCCTTCTCCGCCGACTGGGGCCCTGGCCCGGCAGTGAAAAAAGCCTTTGAAGCCCAGTGCGACTGCGAACTGAAATTCGTCACGCTGGAAGATGGCGTCTCGCTGCTGAACCGCGTCCGCATGGAAGGCAAAAACAGTAAAGCGGATGTGGTGCTGGGGCTGGATAACAATCTGGTGCAGGCGGCGCAAAAAACTGGCCTGTTTGCCGAAAGTCAGGTCGACACCTCGACATTAAAACTGCCCGATGGCTGGCACAACACCACCTTCGTGCCGTTCGATTATGGCTACTTCGCCTTTGTCTATGACAAAACCCGGCTGAAAAATCCGCCAAAAAGCCTGAAAGAGCTGGTCGACAGCCCGGAGAAGTGGCGGGTGATCTACGAAGATCCCCGCACCAGCACGCCCGGCTTAGGTCTGCTGCTATGGATGCAGAAGGTCTATGGCGATCAGGCCCCGCAGGCGTGGCAAAAGCTGGCGCAGAAAACCGTGACGGTCACTAAAGGCTGGAGTGAAGCCTATGGCCTGTTCCTGAAGGGTGAAGGCGATCTGGTGCTGAGTTACACCACCTCACCGGCTTACCACATCATCGAAGAGAAAAAAGAGAACTATGCTGCCGCGTCTTTTGCCGAGGGACACTATCTGCAGGTTGAAGTGGCCGCGCAGTTAACCAGCAGCAAACAGCCCGCGCTGGCACAGCAGTTTATGAAGTTTATGGTCTCGCCTGACTTCCAGCGCACTATCCCCACCGGCAACTGGATGTACCCGGTGATCGACACGCCTCTGCCTGCCGGTTTCACGGCGCTCAGCGTGCCTTCAACTGCTCTGCAGTTCTCGCCGGAAGAGGTTGCCAGCCAGCGTTCGGGCTGGATTAGCCAGTGGCAACGCGCCGTCAGCCGCTGATGCCGCGCTGGCTGATCCCCGGTTCCCTCGCCACGGTGTTACTGACACTCGTGGCGTTTCTGGCCTTCGGTGCACTCTGGAGCGCCGCACCGGACACGGACTTACGCGGCGTGCTGCAGGATGACTACCTGCATCACGTTATCGCGTTCTCTTTCGCTCAGGCGCTGCTCTCCGCCCTGCTGTCACTGTTGCCTGCAGTACCGCTGGCGCGGGCGCTCTATCGACGCAGCTTCCCAGGCCGCCAACTGCTGCTGCGCCTGTGCGCCATGACGCTGGTGCTGCCGGTGCTGGTCGCGGTGTTCGGCCTGCTGACCGTTTACGGTAGCAATGGCTGGCTGGCGCAGCTGTGCCAGATGGCAGGGCTAGGTTATCACTTCTCGCCCTATGGTCTGCCGGGCATCTTGCTGGCGCACGTCTTCTTTAACCTGCCGCTGGCGACCCGCCTGATGCTGCAGGCGCTGGAGAGCATCCCGGCTGAACAGCGTCAGCTGGCGGCGCAGCTCGACCTGCGCGGCTGGCACCATTTTCGTCTGCTGGAGTGGCCGTGGCTACGGCGTCAGCTGCTGCCGACCGGCGCGCTGATCTTTATGCTCTGTTTCGCCAGCTTTGCCACCGTGCTGTCGCTGGGTGGCGGTCCTCAGGCCACCACCATTGAGCTGGCAATATTCCAGGCGCTGAGTTATGACTACGATCCCGGACGTGCGGCGCTGCTGGCGCTGATTCAGCTCGGCTGCTGCCTTACGCTGGTGCTGCTCAGCCAGCGCTTTAGCAAGGCGATTCCCGCCGGAACCAGTCAGTTGAACGACTGGCGCGATCCGCAGGATTCCCGTGCAGCACAGCTGATGGATGCGCTGCTGATCGGGCTGGCGCTGATCCTGCTGCTGCCTCCGCTGGCGGCGGTCATTGTCGATGGTCTGCACGGCGGACTGCGTGGCGCGCTGGCACAGCCTGCACTGTGGCAGGCCACCTTTACCTCACTGCGCATCGCCATGGGTGCCGGTTTACTCTCAGTGGTCCTGACCATGATGCTGCTGTGGAGCAGTCGGGAACTGCGTCTGCGTCAGCGTCCGACGGCAGCGCAGTTGATCGACACCAGCGGCATGCTAATTCTGGCGATGCCAGGCATTGTGCTCGCCACCGGCTTTTTCCTGCTGTTCAACGCCACCATCGGCCTGCCCGAGTCGGCCGACGGGCTGGTGATCTTTACCAATGCGCTAATCGCCATTCCCTATGCGCTGAAAGTGCTGGAAAATCCGATGCGGGATGTCGCAGAGCGCTACGGCAGACTTTGCGATTCACTGGATATCCACGGCTGGAACCGGCTGCGGCTGATCGAGCTGCGGGCGCTGAAGCGTCCGCTGGCCCAGGCGCTGGCCTTTGCCTGCGTGCTGTCGATTGGTGATTTCGGCGTGGTGGCACTGTTTGGCAGTGCCGACTTCCGCACACTGCCGTTCTACCTTTATCAGCAGATTGGCGCCTATCGCGGTGCAGATGGCGCGGTTACCGCTCTGCTGCTGCTGCTGCTCTGCTTATTGCTGTTCACGCTAATGGAAAAATTACCAGGCCGCCATGCTGACACTTGATAACCTCACTTACCTTTATCAGCATCTGCCGATGCGCTTCAGCCTGACTGCCGCGCGCGGCGAGCGCATCGCGATTCTCGGACCCAGCGGGGCGGGTAAAAGCACCCTGCTGAGCCTGATTGCCGGTTTTCTGCCGGTGAAACAGGGCACTCTGATGATTGACGGCCAGGTGCACACCCACAGCGTCCCGGCCAGACGACCGGTTTCGATGCTGTTTCAGGAGAACAACCTGTTTCCGCACCTCAGCGTACAGCAGAACATGGCGCTGGGGCTGCATCCGGGATTAAAACTCAGCGCTGGGCAGCGTCAGCAGCTGACCGTACTGGCCGACCAGGTGGGATTAGGCGATCTGCTGACTCGCCTGCCGGGCGAACTGTCAGGCGGACAGCGTCAGCGCGTGGCGCTGGCTCGCTGTCTGCTGCGTGACCGGCCGGTGCTGTTGCTGGATGAGCCGTTTTCTGCGCTCGATCCGGCGCTGCGTGGCGAGATGCTGCAACTGGTGCGTTCGGTGTGCGAAGCGCGCAGCATCACGCTGCTGATGGTGTCGCACAGTCTTGAAGATGCACAGCAGATTGCGCCGCGCAGTGTGGTGATTGTGGATGGACGGGTGTACTGGGATGGCGAGACCCGACTGCTGCTGTCGGGCGAGACGCGGGAGGCAGAAGTCCTCGGCATCCCGCGTCGTTAAGCGTCAGGCGAAGAACACTTGCCACAGCAGATGACGGAAAACCGGCATCATCGGATGGAACTGAATACCCACAAACGCCGCAACGGCGATCACCAGCCCCAGCGGTCCTGCCCAGCGTAAACGCTCAGGCGGCAGCCAGGCGGTCGCCCAGTCGCGGCTCTTGCCGCTGCGCCACCAGCGCCAGCATAACCAGCCGCCCAGCCAGATCAGCAGGGCTACGCCGAGTAACAGCCACTTAAAGCTGCCGCCCTGCGCGGCTTTGGGCACATCGATCGCTACACCCGCCAGAATACCGGGCAGCAGATAGAGCGGCGGCCAGAGGATGCAGCCAATAATGTTCGGCGGCAGGAATTTACGCACTGGCAGCTCCAGCATACCGGCCGCCAGCGGAATCAGCGGACGTGTCGGCCCCACAAAGCGCCCGACCAGAATCGTAAACATGCTGTGCTGATGCAGGGCATGCTCGGTTTTATCCAGCAGGCCTTTATATTTTTGCAGATACTTCCAGCGATGCAGCGGCCCCTGGAATTTCCAGCCGATACCGTAAGAGACCCAGTCACCAATCAGGCAGCCCGCAAAGCCCGCCGCCCAGGCAGGATAGAGACCAAGCTCGCCACTGCCCACCAGCGCACCCAGACTGGCCATCATTACCGTACCTGGCAGCAACAGCCCGACCAGCGCCAGCGACTCCAGAAACGTCACCAGCGCAACGGCAAACAGCGCCCACTCCAGGGACTGCGTAATCAGTTGTTGAATCCAGGCTTCCATAATCATCCTAAGTAAAAGCAGAAGGCTGGATTGTCCAGAGCCAGCCACACAGCGTCAAGGCAAGAATTGTAGGACAATGTTGACAAAAGCGGCGGCGGGAACTGTATAAATATCCATGATATACTTAAGCAGTTTTCTCATCCCTGAATTGCTGAGTCCGGAGAACATCTGAATATGGCCCGCGCAGGTTTTCTGCTCACCCGCCACTGGCGCGACAGCCCGCAAGGCACCGAAATTATCCTCTGGCTCGCCACGGATGCTGGCGCACAGCGCGTGGTACTGCCGGTACAGGAGTCCGTTGCGTTTATTCCTGAGGAATTTCAGGCGCAGGTCAGCGAATTACTCAAAGATGAACGTCAGTTTCGGATTCAGTCGCTGGCGCTGAAAGATTTCCGCCGCCGCCCGGTTTTTGGCCTCTACTGTCCGCAGAACCGTCAGCTACAGCGCATTGAAAAGCGGCTGCGCGAACAGGGCATCCCGGTCTATGAGGCGGATATCCGCCCGCCGGAGCGCTACCTGATGGAGCGTTTTATTACCGCCCCGGTCTGGTTTGACGGCGAGCAGCGCGGCGACAGCGTGGTCAATGCGCGGCTCAAACCCCACCCCGACTATCGCCCGCCACTGAAATGGGTCTCACTGGATATTGAAACCACGCAGCATGGCGAGCTTTACTGCATCGGGCTGGAGGGTTGCGGTCAGCGCCAGGTCTTTATGCTCGGCCCGCCAAACGGTGATGCCAGCGCGCTGGACTTCGAGCTGATCTATCTCGACAGCCGCCCGCAGCTGCTTGAAGCGCTGAACCAGTGGTTTGCAGAGCATGACCCGGACGTGCTGATTGGCTGGAACGTGGTGCAGTTTGACCTGCGGGTGCTGCAGAAGCATGCCGATCGCTACGGCATACCGCTGCGTCTTGGCCGCCAGCAGGCCGCGCTGGAGTGGCGTGAACACGGCTTCAAGCCCGGCGTTTTTTTCGCGCAGGCCAGCGGCCGGTTAATTATCGATGGCATCGACGCCCTGAAATCGGCGTTCTGGGATTTTCCGTCGTTCAGCCTGGAGTCGGTGTCGCAACAGCTGCTGGGTGAAGGAAAAGCGATTGATAATCCCTGGGATCGCATGGAGGAGATCAACGGGCGCTTTGCCAACGATAAACCGGCGCTGGCACGCTACAACCTGAAAGACTGCGAGCTGGTGACGCGCATTTTTCACAAAACCGCAATTATGCCGTTTCTGCTGGAGCGTGCGGCGGTGAATGGCCTGGCCGTCGATCGCCACGGCGGTTCGGTGGCGGCTTTTGGTCATCTTTATATTCCGCGGATGCATCGCGCCGGGTTTGTCGCCCCGAACATGGGCGATGTCGCCCCGGAAGCCAGCCCGGGCGGCTATGTGATGGATTCGCGCCCCGGCCTGTATGACTCGGTGCTGGTGCTGGATTACAAAAGCCTCTATCCGTCGATTATCCGCACCTTCCTGATCGACCCGGTGGGTCTGGTAGAGGGACTGGCCCATCCGGATGATGCCGATTCAGTCGAAGGTTTCCGCGAAGCGCGTTTCTCACGGCATACCCATTGCCTGCCCGCGATTGTTGAGCAGATCTGGCTGGGTCGTGAGGCAGCGAAAAAGCAGAATAATCAGCCGCTGTCCCAGGCGCTGAAGATCATCATGAATGCCTTTTACGGCGTGCTGGGCACCAGCGCCTGCCGCTTCTTTGATCCTCGTCTCGCCTCCTCGATTACCCTGCGCGGTCACGCCATCATGCAGCAGACCCGCACGCTGATTGAAGCGGAAGGCTATGACGTTATCTATGGCGACACCGACTCCACCTTTGTCTGGCTGAAGTCGGCGCACAGTGAAGAAGATGCTGCCACGATTGGTCAGCAGCTGGTGCAGAAAGTAAATGACTGGTGGCGTGACCACCTCCAGCAGACGCAGGGGCTGACCAGCGCTCTGGAGCTGGAGTATGAAAGCCACTTCTGCCGCTTCCTGATGCCGACCATTCGCGGCGCGGAACAGGGCAGCAAGAAACGCTACGCCGGACTGATTCGTGACGCTGCCGGTGAGCGCATGGTCTTCAAGGGGCTGGAGTCGGTGCGAACCGACTGGACGCCGCTGGCCAAACAGTTTCAGCAGCAGCTCTACCATCGCATTTTTCACCGTGAGCCGTGGCAGGACTACATCCGCACCACAGTAGCGCAGCTGCTGGCGGGTGAACTCGACGATCAGCTGATCTATAAAAAGCGTCTGCGGCGGCCGCTGAATGAATATGAACGAAACGTGCCCCCGCATGTGCGTGCCGCCAGGCTGGCCGATGAGCAGAATCGTAAATTAAACCGGCCATTGCAGTATCAGAAGGGAGGCCGTATTCGTTACGTTATGGCGACGGCAGGCCCGGAACCACTGGAAGCGCGCAGCACGCCGCTGGACTATGACCACTATGTAACGAAGCAACTTCAGCCGGTCGCTGAGGGGATTCTGCCCTTTGTTGAAGGGGACTTTGCTACACTGATTACAGGGCAACTGGGGCTTTTTTGACAGGTGACGAACGCCCTGCCATCCAGTACCATAGCGCCCTTCCTGAAACTCACCGCTCTTACTCCCGCTCCAGACCTCGTTTGTCTGGCGGTAACGCTATTGCCTGAGCTTCGGGAACACCTCTAAAAACGTTAAAATTCGAGCAAAAAATATATGGTTTTTACATTAGGTCAGCGCTGGATTAGTGATACGGAAAGTGAACTGGGACTGGGCACCGTGGTGGCGATCGATACCCGCATGATCACCCTGCTGTTTCCGGCCACGGGGGAAAACCGCCTCTACGCCCGCAACGATTCGCCGGTTACCCGCGTCATCTTTAATCCGGGTGATACCATCACCAGCCACGAAGGCTGGCAGATGCGCGTCGATGAAGTACGCAACGAAAATGACCTGATGACCTATATCGGTACCCGGCTGGATACCGAAGAAAGCGACGTGATGCTGCGCGAAGTGATGCTCGACAGCAAGCTGGTATTCAGTAAGCCGCAGGATCGCCTGTTTGCCGGCCAGCTCGACCGGATGGATCGTTTCGCCCTCCGCTTCCGCGCCCGTAAATACCAGAGCGAGCAGTACCGCCTGCCGATCAGCGGCTTACGCGGTATGCGTACCAACCTGATCCCTCACCAACTGCATATCGCCCACGATGTCGGCCGTCGCCATGCGCCGCGCGTGCTGCTGGCCGATGAAGTTGGCCTGGGTAAAACTATTGAAGCCGGGATGATCATCCAGCAACAGCTGCTGGCGGGTCGTGCTGAGCGTGTTCTGATCGTGGTGCCTGAAACCTTACAGCACCAGTGGCTGGTCGAAATGCTGCGCCGCTTCAACCTGCGCTTTGCGCTGTTTGATGACGATCGCTATACCGAAGCGCAGCACGACAGCGATAACCCGTTTGAAACGGAGCAGCTGATTATCTGCTCGCTGGACTTTGTGCGCCGTAACAAACAGCGCCTTGAGATGCTGGCCGATGCCGAATGGGATCTGCTGGTGGTGGATGAAGCGCACCATCTGGCCTGGTCAGAAGGCGAGCCAAGCCGCGAATATCAGGTTATCGAAAAGCTGGCCGAAAAAACTGCCGGCGTTCTGCTGCTGACCGCAACACCAGAGCAGCTGGGTATGGAGAGCCACTTCGCCCGTCTGCGCCTGCTCGACCCGGACCGTTTCCATGACTTTGCCGCCTTTGTAGAAGAGCAGCAGCATTTCCGCCCGATTGCCGATGCCGTCACGGCGCTGCTGGCGGACAACGCGATCTCCCAGGAGGAGATGAACCGGATCAACGATCTGGTCGGCGAGCAGGACATTGAGCCGCTGCTGCAGGTCGCCAACAGCGACCGTGATGGCAAGCTGGAGGCGCGCCAAGAGCTGATCTCCATGCTGATGGATCGCCACGGCACCAGCCGCGTACTGTTCCGTAATACCCGTAATGGCGTTAAAGGCTTCCCGAAACGCGAGCTGCATCAGATCCGTCTGCCGCTGCCTGCGCAGTATCAGACGGCGATTAAAGTCTCCGGCATTATGGGTACGCGCAAAAGCGCCGAGGAGCGGGCGCGCGACCTGCTCTACCCGGAGCAGATTTATCAGGAATTTGAGGGCGACAGCGGGACCTGGTGGAACTTCGACCCGCGCGTCGAATGGCTGATGGGCTATCTCACCAGCAACCGTAAAGAGAAAGTGCTGGTGATCTGCGCCAAAGCCGCCACCGCGCTGCAGCTGGAGCAGGTGCTGCGTGAACGTGAAGGCATCCGCGCCGCGGTGTTCCACGAAGGTCTGTCGATCATTGAACGTGACCGTGCTGCCGCCTGGTTCGCCTCAGAAGAGAACGGCGCGCAGGTGCTGCTGTGCTCCGAGATCGGTTCAGAAGGCCGTAACTTCCAGTTTGCCAGCCGTCTGGTGATGTTCGACCTGCCGTTTAACCCGGACCTGCTGGAGCAGCGTATCGGTCGTCTGGACCGTATCGGTCAGGCGCACGATATTCAGATTCTGGTGCCGTGGCTGGAGCAGACCGCACAGGCGGTGCTGCTGCGCTGGTATCACGAAGGGCTGGACGCGTTTGAGCACACCTGCCCGACCGGCCGTACCATCTATGACAGCGTCCATTCACAGCTGATCGGCTATCTGGCCGCGCCGGAGAACAATGAAGGCTTCGATGCGTTTATCACTGACTGCCGTAAACAGCACGACGCGCTGAAATCGCAGCTGGAACAGGGTCGCGATCGCCTGCTGGAACTGAACTCCAACGGCGGTGAATCGGCGCAGCTGCTGGCCAATGCTATCAGCGAGCAGGATAACGACACCGGTCTGGTAAACTTCGCGCTCAACCTGTTTGATATCGTCGGCATCAATCAGGAAGATCGCAGCGATAACCTGATCGTGCTGACCCCTTCCGACCACATGCTGGTGCCCGATTTTCCTGGCCTGCCGGAAGATGGCTGCACCATTACCTTTAACCGCGATCAGGCACTGTCACGCGAGGATACTCAGTTCATTACCTGGGAACACCCGCTGATCCGTAACGGTCTGGATCTGATCCTGTCAGGCGATACCGGCAGCAGCGCACTGTCACTGCTGAAGAACAAGGCGCTGCCGGTGGGGACGCTGCTGGTCGAGCTGATCTATGTGGTTGAAGCGCAGGCACCGAAGCATCTGCAACTGACCCGCTTCCTGCCACCGACGCCAATCCGTCTGCTGATGGATACCAAAGGTACTAACCTGGCGGGCAAAGTGGAGTTCGAAAGCTTTAACCGTCAGCTGAATGCGGTTAACCGTCACACCGCCAGTAAACTGGTGAATGCGGTGCAGCAGGATGTGCATGCGATTCTGACGCAGGCCGAAGAGAGCGTCGTCAGTGAAGCGCGTGCGGTGATTGATGCGGCACGTGCTGAAGCGAACGAGAAGCTGGGTGCCGAGCTTTCGCGTCTTAACGCGCTGAAAGCCGTCAACCCGAACATCCGCGACGACGAAGTTGAGGCGCTGGAAAGCAACCGCGAACAGGTGCTGGAAAGTCTCGACCAGGCCAACTGGCGTCTCGATGCGCTGCGCCTGATTGTGGTGACACACCAGTAAGCTCAGGGGCCACATGGCCCCTTATTTTTGGAAAGCCCCATGGAACCTTACAATCCACCGCGTGAACCCTGGCTGCACATCCTTTATCAGGATGCGCATATCATGGTGGTAAATAAACCCAGCGGTCTGCTCTCGGTACCCGGTCGTCTGGATGAGCACAAAGATAGCGTGATGACGCGGATACAGCGTGATTTCCCGCAGGCCGAGTCGGTCCACCGACTCGATATGGCGACCAGCGGCGTAATGGTGGTGGCGCTGACCAAGGCGGCGGAACGCGAGCTGAAACGCCAGTTCCGCGAACGGGAGCCTTCCAAAACCTACGTGGCCTGTATCTGGGGACATCCTGAAAAGGAAGAGGGACTGGTTGATCTGCCGCTGATTTGTGACTGGCCAAATCGTCCAAAGCAGATGGTCTGCTTCGAGACCGGCAAAGCCGCGCAGACGGAGTATCAGGTGCTGGAGTATCGTGCGGATAACAGTGCACGCGTGTCGCTGAAGCCGATTACCGGCCGTTCACACCAGCTGCGGGTGCATATGCTGGCGCTGGGCCATCCGATTCTGGGAGATAACTTCTATGCGCACCCGGAAGCCAAAGCGATGGCAGCCCGTCTGCTGCTGCATGCGGAGTCACTGACCATTACCCATCCGGCATTTGGTAATGCTATGACGTTTCGTCAGCCCGCCGATTTTTGAGATGTTCGACCTGTCACCCTGGCCTCCTCTGTTGCAGAAGAGGCCAGGGGACACAGTGATTATTTAAAGCCTTTCTCTTTGCGAATCAGATCGTACGCCGCCTGAATTTCCTGCGCTTTCTGCTTCGCCATCTCCATCATCTCTGGCGGCAGCCCTTTCGCCACCAGCTTGTCGGGATGATGCTCGCTCATCAGTTTACGGTAAGCGCGTTTGATCGTGGTGGCGTCATCACTGCTTTTCACGCCCAGTACGCTGCAGGCATCTTCCAGCGTTGGGCCGCGTTGTGCCTGCTGGAAACCGCCAGAACTGCGCTGACCGCCGCCAAACTGCTGGCCACCTTCCATCATGCGCAGGAACTGGTCGAACTGGACCCGTGAAATGCCGAGCTCTTCAGCAATCACATAGAGCACCTGACGCTCATTGGGATGCAGCGAGCCGTCGGCAAAGGCGGCCTGAATCTGGATCTCCAGGAACATCCGAATCAGATCGAACCGGCCAAAACAGGCGCTGCGCAGTTCACGCAATTTGCTGCGTAACGGGTAATCCGCCTGCTTGCCTTCGCGGAACGCGCTCTGGGCTGCACTGCGGGAGTCACCGTGCAGCTGCATCCGTTCCATTAACAGCGAAGCAATCTGAATATCCGCTTCCGTGACGCGCCCTTTTGACTTGGTCAGATGGCCCATCACCTGAAAGGTGGTGCTGAAAAACAGCGTCTGTCGGGTCTGATTATTTGAGAAGTAAGCCTTGCCTTGTGCGCCGCGTACTTTGTCAATCATATGGCCAATGATCAAACCGATCACAATACCCCAAAAGCCTGCGCCAGAAAGTAATCCCACCGCCAGACCCATAACTTTTCCCCAGTAGCGCATAAACTCCTCAATTCGCCATGCTTGCGGCTGAAAATTGCATTATCATACCTGTCATTTATCTCAGCGCCTAACGGCAACGCTGACAGACCAGGATTAACACTGGCGCAACGCCGGGCAGTAAGTTAGTCTCTGACCCGATTGTCGGCATGATGCCAGTTTTCATGGAATTCTCGATACCGCGTATGAAAAAACATATACCTACTCTGCTGGCCACACTGATCGGCGCAGCCATTAGCCAGCAAGCCTTTGCCGACGATTTGATGTCGCAGTGTATGTTAGGCGTGCCGAGTTACAACCGCCCGCTGGTGAACGGTGATACGAACCAGCTGCCTGTCACCATTCACTCCGATGCCGCGAAAGGGAACTATCCCAATGATGCGGTCTTTACCGGCAACGTAAACATTGAGCAGGGCAACAGCCGTATGCAGGCGGATGAAGTTCAGCTTCATCAGCGTCAGCAGGAAGGCCAGACCGCGCCCGTGCGTACCGTCGATGCCCTGGGTAATGTGCACTACGATGACAACCAGGTCATCCTGAAAGGTCCGAAAGCCTGGTCAAACCTCAACAGCAAAGATACCAACGTCTGGAATGGTCAGTACCAGATGGTGGATCGTCAGGGACGTGGTACCGCCGATCAGATGAAGCTGCGCGGCGATAACCGCTATACCATTCTGGAAAACGGTACCTTTACCTCCTGTCTGCCTGGCTCCAACAGCTGGAGCGTGGTCGGTTCAGAAGTGATCCAGGATCGTGAAGAGGAAGTGGCGGAGATCTGGAACGCCCGCTTTAAGCTCGGTCCGGTTCCGGTGTTCTACAGCCCCTATCTGCAGTTACCGATTGGCGATCGCCGCCGGTCCGGTTTCCTTATCCCGAACGCAAAATATGGCAGTAATAACGGCTTTGAGTTCATTCTGCCCTATTACTGGAACATCGCGCCACAGGCCGATGCGACCATCACGCCGCACTACATCAGTAAGCGCGGCATGAAGTTTGAAAATGAATTCCGTTATCTGACCACGCTGGGTGCCGGTCTGGTGGAGTTCGACTACCTCGGCTCCGATAAACAGTACGATAACGACAAATCAGAGCGTGGCATCGCCGAAAGCGCCAGCTCCGATCGCTGGCTGTTCTACTGGCGTCATGCGGGTGTTTATGACCAGCACTGGCGTTTCAACGCGGACTATACCAAAGTCAGCGACAAATATTACTTCAACGATCTCGACTCGAAGTACTACAGCTCGACCGACAACTACGCCACGCAGAAATTCAGCGTTGGCTATGCGGACACCAACTGGGACGCCACGCTCTCCACCAAAGATTTCCAGGTATTTGGCAATACCACCAGCAATAATGTCTATCGCGCGATGCCGCAGCTGGACGTTAATCTCTATCAGAACGATATCGGCCCGTTTGATGGCCGCGTTTATGCGCAGGCGGTGAAGTTCACCAACGTCAACAGCCGCTATCCCGAGGCGACCCGCTTGCATGTTGAGCCAACGCTGAATCTGCCACTGTCCAATGGTTGGGCCAGCCTGGATACCGAAGCGAAGTTCCTGGCGACCCACTATCAGCAGACTGACGTTGATTACTATAACAACGCTGCTAACGGTCTCCGGGGTGATAAGAGCGGCGAACTGGATGAATCTGTAAACCGCACCCTGCCGCAGTTTAAAGTGGATGGCCGGCTGGTATTTGACCGCGATATGAATTCGGCTGCGGGCTATACCCAAACGCTGGAACCGCGCGTGCAGTACCTGTATATCCCGTACCGTAACCAGAGCAACATCTATCCCTACGACTCAACATTGCTGCAAACCGACTACACCGGTCTGTTCCGCGATCGTACTTATAGCGGGCTGGATCGCATCGCGTCGGCCAATGAAGTGGCTACCGGTGTCACCTCACGTATTTATGATACCGATCTGGTTGAACGTTTTAACGTTTCTGTGGGTCAAATCTACTCGTTTACCCCTTCTCGTACTGGTGTGAATCAAACCAGTAAAGAAGATGATACCGGCAGCCTGATTTGGGCTGGTGATACATACTGGAAAATCAGCGATCGCTGGGGCGTCAGAGGTGGGCTGCAATATGACACCAAACTCGACAACGTCTCCCAGGGCAATACCGTACTGGAATACCGTCGTGACGCCGACCGCATGGTACAGCTGAGCTACCGTTACAGCAGCCCGGAATATGTAGCGACCGCGCTGAACGATAGCAGCCTGGTGACAAACCCTATCTTTAAAAACGGGATTTCACAGGTGGGTACCACGGCCAGCTGGCCGATTGCGGATGCATGGTCTGTGGTAGGTGCTTACTACTACGATACCCGCAATACGCGTCCGGCGTCGCAGCTGGTTGGCCTGCAGTACAGCTCATGCTGTTACGCGATTCGGGTCGGTTACGAACGCAAAATTAACGGTTGGGAAAACAACGACAGTAAATATGACAACCAAATCTCATTCAACATTGAGCTGCGTGGTCTGAGTCCTAACTATGGCTTAGGCACCAACGATATGCTGCGTCAGGGCATTATCCCTTACCAGCCCGCTTTCTGATGTTGTGATGTTTGACAGGCAATCCCGCAGTGCGGAACCAACAATGGATAAAGTATGAAGAACTGGAGAATGCTGATTCTTGGTGTGGCAATCAGTGCCAACACCGCGTTCGCAGCACCACAAGTCGTTGATAAAGTTGCAGCCGTGGTCAATAACGGCGTGGTTCTTGAGAGTGACGTGGACGGCATGATGGGCACGGTTAAATCTCAGGCCCAGCAGGCAGGTCAGCAGTTGCCGGATGATAAAACGTTGCGCCATCAGATTCTGGAACGTCAGATCATGGACAACATCATTCTGCAGATGGGTGAAAAAGCAGGGATCCAGATCAGCGACGAGCAGCTGGACCAGGCGATTCAGAACATCGCTGCGCAGAACCGCATGAGCCTTGATCAGCTGCGCAGCCGTCTGGCTTATGACGGCATGAACTACAGCGTTTATCGTTCTCAGATCCGTAAAGAGATGACCATTGCTGAAGTGCGCAACAACGAAGTGCGTCGTCGCGTCACCATTCTGCCGCAGGAAGTCGATACGCTGGCTAACCAGATCGGCTCTCAGAACAGTCAGGGCACCGAACTGAACGTCAGCCATATTCTGCTGCCGCTGCCGGAAAACCCGACGCAGCAGCAGGTTGATGAGCAGGAAACGCTGGCGAAACAGCTGGTTGGCGAACTGAAAAATGGCGCGGACTTCGGCAAGATGGCCGTAACCTACTCTGCCGACTCTCAGGCGCTGAAAGGCGGGAACATGGGCTGGGGTAAAATCGAAGAGTTACCAACCCTGTTTGCGCAGGCGCTGGCGACCGCGAAAAAAGGTGATATCGTCGGACCCGTTCGCTCAGGTGTTGGCTTCCACATCCTGAAAGTGAACGACCTGCGTGGCGAGAGCAAAAATGTCTCTGTCACCGAAGTCCATTCACGTCACATTCTGCTGAAGCCGTCGCCGATTCTGACAGACGACCAGGCACGCGCGCAGCTGGAACAGATCGCTGCTGACATCCGCAGTGGCAAAACCACTTTCGCCGCGGCGGCCAAACAGTACTCTGATGACCCGGGTTCGGCGAACCAGGGTGGCGATCTCGGCTGGACCTCCCCGGAAGTCTTTGATCCGGCGTTTCGTGACGCGCTGCTGCGCCTGAAGAAAGGTCAGACGAGTCAGCCGGTCCACTCCTCTTTCGGCTGGCATCTGATTCAGTTACTGGATACTCGTCAGGTCGATAAAACCGATGCGGCTCAGAAAGAGCGCGCTTACCGTATGCTGTTTAACCGTAAGTTCGCGGAAGAAGCACAGACCTGGATGCAGGAACAACGCGCCAGCGCCTACGTGAAAATTCTGGATGGCAATGCGCAGTAATCTTCGTGTGGTGATCACGCCCGGCGAACCCGCCGGGATTGGTCCCGATCTCACCGTTCAGCTGGCTCAGCAGTCGTGGCCGGTTGAATTGGTGGTGTGCGCCTCGCCAGCACTGTTGCAGCAGCGTGCGGCCCAACTTGGTCTGCCGCTGACGCTACGGACCTACCAGCCTGACGCGGCGGCAGAGCCGCAGCAGGCGGGTACGCTGACTGTCATGCCCATTGAAACGGCAGAGACGGTTACGCCAGGTGAACTCTGCGTCGCCAACAGCGACTATGTGCTGGCTACGCTGGCACGCGCCTGTGACGGTTGTCTCGACGGTGAATTTTCCGCCCTGATAACCGGCCCGGTACACAAAGGTGTCATCAATGATGCCGGCATCGCCTTTACCGGCCATACCGAATTCTTCGCCGAGCGCGCTGGCGGGCATCGGGTGGTCATGATGCTGGCGACAGAAGAGCTTCGGGTCGCACTGGCGACTACGCATCTGCCGCTGAAAGATGTCCCCGCGGCGGTCACCCGTGACTGTCTGCATGAAGTGATCACAATTCTGCATCGCGATCTGCAGCAGAAATTTGCGATTGCCGAACCGCATATTTACGTCTGTGGTCTTAATCCTCATGCGGGCGAAAGCGGCCACATGGGTCGGGAAGAGATCGAGACCATCACGCCGGCACTCAACGAACTGCGTCAGCAGGGCATTAATCTGACCGGCCCACTGCCTGCAGATACCCTTTTCCAGCCTAAATATCTGCAGTATGCCGATGCGGTGCTGGCGATGTATCACGACCAGGGCCTGCCAGTACTCAAATTTCAGGGGTTTGGCCGGGCGGTGAATATCACCCTGGGCCTGCCCTTTATCCGGACTTCCGTTGACCACGGCACCGCGCTAGAACTCGCCGGTCTGGGTCAGGCTGAACCGGGCAGCTTCATCACGGCGCTTAACCTCGCCATCACTATGATCAAGAGCAGTAATGAATAATCGCGTCCATCAGGGGCACTACGCCCGTAAACGTTTCGGGCAAAACTTCCTGAACGATCAGTACATTATCGACAGCATTGTCTCCGCCATTCATCCACAGCGCGACGAAGCGCTGGTGGAAATCGGCCCAGGCCTGGGTGCCTTAACCGAGCCGGTTGGTGAACGGCTCGATAAATTAACGGTGATAGAGCTGGACCGCGACCTCGCTGCGCGTCTGGAAACCCATCCGTTTCTTGGCCCGAAACTGACTATCTTCCAGCAGGATGCCATGACCTTCGACTTCGCCGCGCTGGCTCAGGAGAGAGGCCAGCCACTGCGGGTATTTGGTAACCTGCCGTACAATATTTCGACCCCGCTGATGTTCCACCTTTTCAGCTATACTGGTTCGATCAAAGATATGCACTTCATGCTGCAGAAAGAAGTGGTCAACCGTCTGGTTGCCGGTCCGGGCAGTAAAGCATATGGTCGTCTGACGGTGATGGCGCAATATTACTGCCAGGTCATCCCGGTGCTGGAAGTGCCTCCGCACTCCTTTACGCCGCCACCGAAAGTGGACTCGGCCGTAGTGCGGCTGGTGCCGTTTGCTGAGCCGCCTCATCCGGTCAGCGATGTGCGTATCCTGAGCCGTATTACCACGGAAGCATTCGGCCAGCGCCGCAAAACGCTGCGCAACAGCCTGAGCCACATGGTGGCTGCCGGGGCACTGGAAGAGTTATCCATAGACCCGACCCTGCGTGCCGAGAACGTCTCCGTCGCGCAATATTGTCAGCTGGCGAACTGGCTGGCGAATCATCAGGGAAAATCGCAGGAGTAAGTCATGAGTGAAACGGCCCGCGTCTCCGTCCATGTGCAAAGCCAGTACGTCGCCTCACAATCCTCACCGGATGATGATCGCTACGTCTTCGCCTATACCATTACGATACGCAATCTGGGCCGTTCCTCCGTGCAACTGCTGGGACGTTACTGGCTGATTACCAACGGTAATGGCCGCGAAACGGAAGTTCAGGGTGAAGGCGTGGTCGGTGAACAGCCGTTTATTGCGCCTGGCAACGAATTTCAGTACACCAGCGGTGCCGTGATCGAAACGCCGATGGGCACCATGCAGGGACATTATGTGATGGTCGACGAACAGGGTGATACTTTCCACGTCGAGATCCCGGTGTTCCGCCTCGCCATTCAGACCCACATTCATTGATTTACACGCTTTTTGCCCGTTAAGTCGGGCACCTTCCTGATGGATAAAACGTTATGAGCACATACCTGATTGGCGATGTTCACGGTTGCTACGATGAATTACGTGCGTTGCTGCAACAGGTCGATTTCAATCCTGAGCAGGATACGCTGTGGCTGACCGGCGACCTGGTGGCACGCGGTCCGGGCTCCCTTGAGGTCCTGCGCTACGTGAAATCGCTGGGTGACGCGGTACGTCTGGTGCTGGGCAATCACGATTTGCATCTGCTGGCGGTTTACGCCGGGATCAGCCGTAACAAGCCTAAAGATCGCCTGACGCCTCTGCTCGAAGCGGACGATGCAGATGAGCTGATCAACTGGCTGCGCCGTCAGCCGCTGTTGCAGGTGGATGAAGAGAAAAAGCTGGTGATGGGCCACGCCGGTATCACGCCGCAGTGGGATATTGAGACCGCGAAAAAGTGCGCGCGTGAAGTTGAAGCGGTGCTCGCCAGCGACAGTTATCCGCTGTTCCTGGATGCCATGTATGGCGATATGCCGAACAACTGGAGTGAGGATTTGACCGGCCTGGCGCGTCTGCGCTTCAGCACCAACGCCCTGACCCGCATGCGTTACTGCTTCCCCAACGGCCAGCTGGACATGATCTGCAAAGATGCCCCTGAGTCAGCCCTTCCGCCGCTGAAACCCTGGTTTAACATTGAGGGACCGGTCGCACGTGACTACACCATCGTGTTTGGTCACTGGGCATCATTGGAAGGCAAAGGAACACCCGAGGGTATTATCGGTCTGGATACCGGCTGCTGCTGGGGCGGAACGCTGACCCTGCTGCACTGGGAAACGCAGCGTTATGTCGTGCAGCCTTCCAATCGCGAAAAAGCACTGGCCTCCAGCGACAGCCTGGCACCGCCCACACTGTAAACTTTGATGCTGGCCCGTCAGGCCAGCATCCTGTTTTAGGCGCCGATAATGCCGCCATCTTCACGGGTGATCATGATCACCGATGAGCGTGGGCGTGGACTGTTATTGGGAAAGTGCGAGTCACCCTCTTCACCGGGATGCTGCACGTTCACGAACAATGTTTTGTAGTCAGGCGTGAAGGTAATACCGGTCAGCTCACACGATTTGGGACCGACCATAAAGCGGCGGATCTCTCCGCTGTCAGGATCGCCCACCAGCATCTGATTATTTCCCTGTCCCTGATAATCCTCTTTATTACTGTACTTGCCGTCAGTCAGGATCCATAAGCGCCCGTGCGCATCAAAGCCCAGACCATCCGGACTGTTGAAGGTGTTTTCAGCAGTGATGTTGGGTGTGCCGCGATAGATCCCCTCGGGATGCGCTATCGGGTTACCGCACAACGCATAGATATCCCACTCAAAGGTCTGTGCCGTAGCATTACCCTTTTCATCCCAGCGGATAATCTGACCGTAGATATTTTTGGGCCGCGGATTCGCCGCATTGACCGGCATGCCCTCATTGCCACGCTTGTTATTGTTGGTCAGGGTGCAGTAGGCACGGCCATCGTGCGGATTAACGGCAATCCACTCGGGCCGGTCCATCCGCGTGGCGTTCACCACATCGGCCGCAGCACGTGCATTGATCAGGACATCAGCCTGACTGTTAAAGCCTTTCTCAGCGGTGAGTCCATTTTCGCCCCACTTCAGCGCCAGCCAGCGCCCGGTGCCTTTCAGCGGTGTGCCCTGCGCATCGCCGTTGAACTGCGCCACATAGAGCGTGCCCTTATCCAGCAGTCCCTGACTGGCTTTGGCATCATCCGGAATGACCTTGTCATCGGAGACATATTTATAGATATATTCGCCGCGCTCATCGTCGCCCATGTAAACCACCAGTTGCCCGGTTTTCGCGACCGTCACAGCCGCGTTCTCGTGCTTAAAGCGGCCCAGCGCGGTGCGTTTGACCGGCACGGCGTGAGGATCAAAGGGATCGATCTCGACAATCCAGCCGTGGCGATTAAATTCGTTGGGATTTTTCGCGATATCGAAGCGGGGATCAAAGTCAGACCAGTTGCGCTCCGGCTCGGCGGCATTCAGGGTGTAACGCTTCTGCTGTGGAGTCGGGGTAAAGTCTGCCTGATGAGTGCCAAAGTAGGTGTCGTAGTTCTCTTCACAGGTGAGATAGGTGCCCCACGGCGTTTTACCGTTGGCACAGTTACCAAAGGTGCCAAGGACATGCATTCCCTGGGGATCAGCCGCGGTCTTCAGCGCGTTATCACCGGCGGCCGGACCGGAAAACCGCATAGGTGTATTGGCAGTAATGCGGCGATTGTAGTCAGAAGGACGTACCACCTGCCAGCGATTGTCTTCACCCCGTTTAACTTCAACGATGGAGACGCCGTGTGCCGCCTGTGACTTCCTCACATCTTCCAGGCTGGTCGCTTTGCTACCGCCGTGGGCAAACAGCGTCGGCTCATTCACGTACTCATTGTTAATCGCCATCACGCCGCGATGCTCATCAATGGCGAAGAAGCTCATGCCATCGTTGTTATCACCGAACTGCTTTTCCTGCTCTTCTGCGCTGTTATTGCCCAGCGGGTCAAACGCGGCCGCGCCATTCACCAGCGGATCACCCCAGGAGATCAGCACGTCAGCACGATAGCCGGGAGCGACCACAACCTCATCGGCCGTGGATGCAGCAATCGCCTGAAAGCCCAGCAGCGGACTGCCTGCTGGCTTCGTCTGAGCCAGTGCGCTGGATGAGAGCGTCAGGCCGCCGCTGAGAAAGCCGGTCAGCCCTATTGCACCGGAACCGGCAAGAAATTTACGGCGATGTGGATCACGAAGGCGGTCAGTGCTTAATGCGGAGAGTTCGGTTTTCATTATTGATTGCTTCCTTTATGACGTTCCCAGAAAAGAAGCAATGCTAATAAACAGAGATGACAGCCAGGTTACAGCCGGGCTGAGAGAGAATTAACGGCGACGGTCGAGGATCTCAAAGCAGTAGCTGTGGGAGTTCTGCTCATCAGCGTCGTGGAATTCGCTGAACGTGGACTGCCACTCATCCGGCTCGTAATCCGGGAACTGCGTATCGCCTTCCACTTCCGCATCAATGTGCGTCAGATAGAGACGATCGGCACGCTTCAGCATCTGCTCGTAGACGCGTCCACCCCCAATCACCATGATCTCTTCTGCATCACCGGCTGCCTGTAACGCCTCATCCAGCGACGTAACCCAGGTGACGCCTTCCGTGGTGCCTGGCTTACTGCTGACCACGATGTTCAGCCGGCCAGGTAACGGGCGCCCGATGGATTCAAAGGTCAGTCGGCCCATAATGACCGGTTTCTTCAGCGTATTGCGTTTGAACCACGCCAGATCTGCAGGCAGGTCCCACGGCATGGCGTTCTCCATCCCAATAATGCGATCTGCTGCTAATGCCGCGATAAGACTAATCATGTTAACCACTCACTGAAAAAAATTGGCGCCATGATACGTAAAGGTGAAACTTTCGTCGATAGGGGGAAAGGTCTATTTGCGTAAACCTTTTCAGGACGCCGTTTTTCACGGCCTGTGCAGCGTTTTTCACCGCGTAATCGCGTCAGTTTGCTGCAGCACGCCAGCGATTTGCCTCAGGCTGGCACAAAAAGCGTGCGCAAAAGAAAACGGCTTCCAGGGGAAGCCGTCAGAGTTATCAGAAGTCGTAGCGCAGACGCACCAGATTCATATCACCCAGGTTATCAGTGCTGGAGGTGAAGACATGTTCGTAATCAACACGGAAACCGTAGTCGAGGAACAGCGTCACACCCAGACCGTTGTCGATGCGCTGGTAATCACGACCTGTCGCATACTCGATGCGGTCACCCATGACATAAGGCTGCACCGCTTTCAGACCATACTGCGCCACCGGGATCTTGTAACCGGCGAAATATTCAATGCCCCACGCATCGCCCGCAAAGTAGTTATGGACATCTTTGCGTTTGGTGGTCATGAAGTTTTCATACCAGCCACCACCGGCTGACAGCGTCCAGTTGCCTGGTGTCCAGCTCAGTGCGGTGCCGTAAATGTTCTGGTCGTAATCGTGACTGTCGCCGTTGTTCGGGTTACGCATTGCCGCGCGGGTGTAGTTCCACGCCGTGCCCCAGCTCAGATCCTCTGTGATGTGGTAATCCACGCCCAGTGAGCCGCCGCCTTTGCGCTTATAGCGCAGGCCGTTGCCTGGCAGATACTCGTTGTCTTCGAACAGATAAGAAGCGTAGACATCCGCGTCGCCGAAGCTGTTTTTATACTTCAGCTGTTTACGTGAGCGGTAAGAGCCGTCGTAGTCGCCGTTGATTCCGTTGCCCGGTGCCTGGCCGACCATATCGTAATCCCAGATATCGGTTTTGGCGCCCACGGTGTCGTAATAGACGCTGTTCTGCTGACCAAAGGTAAGCTGACCCCAGGTTTTGCTTTTCAGACCGGTGTAGAGCTGGCGACGCGTGGTGTTATTGGCACCATCGGCATAGTGACGATCCCAGCTGAACACTGCCGGGATGTTAACGCCCAGCTCGTAGTAGCTGATCCAGCTAACGTCATCAAACAGGTAGTAATCCGCACCGAAACGGAAACGGGTGCCGCCATCGAAACCGTCACGCTTGTAGGATTTGTCACCCACGCCGGTCTGATGATTGACCTGAGCACGGATGCTGCCGCCAACATTCAGGGTAAGACGGCTAAGCGGATCGCCTGCCTGCGGATCCTGTTTTAACAGGGTAATTTCCGCCTGACTGGCGAAAGGAAGAGTAACCATCAGTGCAGCCACTGCACTCAGAGAAAAAGTACGCATTTTCATTTTTTATTTATGTCCTGATACGCTTCAGTGATAAGCGGCAGGCATAGTACTGGCGAAAAATCCGCACAGGAAGTGTTTATCTTATAAATTTGTGCGAACTGGCCACATTCGCACCTAAAGCTAAAAAATTAAGCCAAATCAGTAACTTTAACGCAAATACCTGGCTTTACCTGAACCTGAAATTCGGATTATCGCCAGAGAAGTGGCAAAAAAAACGGCTCCTGCAGGAGCCGTTTTTCACACTACATTATCTTACATCGCCTTTATCTGAGCATGCATTTCCTGAACGGAAATAACCTGTTCCGTCGGGTCAGCATTCAGCGCCATCGCGGTGGCGAAGCCGCCATTCAGCGTGGTGTCGTAGTGCACTTTATATTGCAGTGCGCTGCGGCGAATCAGCTTCGAATCTTCAATCGCCTGACGACCCGCCGTGGTATTGACGATATAGCTATACTCGCCATTCTTCAGACGGTCCTGAATGTGCGGACGACCTTCATGCACCTTGTTAACCAGCCGCGGATTAATGCCCGCTTCGCCCAGCACCACCGCCGTGCCGTGGGTCGCATCCAGTTCGAAACCAAACTTCTGCAGCTTCGCGGCCAGGTCGACGATACGTTTCTTGTCGCCTTCACGCACCGACAGCAGGGCACGGCCCGACTTCTTCATATTGCTCTGGGCGCCCAGCATCGCTTTGGAGAATGCCTCAGCGAACGTGCGGCCCACGCCCATGACTTCACCGGTAGAGCGCATTTCTGGTCCCAGAATCGGGTCAACGCCCTGGAACTTGTTGAACGGCAGAACCACTTCTTTGACCGAGTAGTAAGGCGGAATCACCTCTTCCGTGACGCCCTGCTCTGCCAGTGTTTTACCTACCATCACGCGCGCGGCCACTTTCGCCAGCGGTACGCCGGTCGCTTTAGAGACGAACGGAACGGTACGCGCCGCTCGTGGGTTAACTTCGATCAGGTAGACTTCATTGTCTTTCACCGCGAACTGAACGTTCATCAGGCCACGAACGTTCAGCTCAAACGCCAGCTTCTCAACCTGCTGGCGCATCACGTTCTGAATCTCCTGATTCAGTGTGTAGGCCGGCAGTGAACAGGCGGAGTCACCGGAGTGAACACCTGCCTGCTCAATGTGTTCCATGATTCCGCCAATCAGCACCCGCTCACCGTCGCAAATCGCATCCACATCCACTTCGACCGCATCATCCAGGAAGCGATCCAGCAGTACCGGCGCATCGTTGGAAACCGAAACCGCCGTCTGGAAGTAGCGTCTGAGGTCGATCTCGTCGTAGACGATCTCCATGGCACGGCCGCCCAGTACATAAGAAGGACGCACCACCAGCGGATAACCCAGGCCAGCGGCTTTCTCGACCGCCTGTTCCAGCGTCGCTACCGTGGCGTTAGCCGGTTGCTTCAGTTTCAGGCGATCAACCGCCTGCTGGAAACGTTCACGGTCTTCCGCACGGTCAATCGAGTCCGGGCTGGTGCCGATAACCGGCACGCCTGCGGCTTCCAGCGCACGCGCCAGTTTCAGCGGGGTCTGACCGCCATACTGGACGATGACGCCTTTTGGCTGCTCAATCCGCACAATCTCCAGCACGTCTTCCAGCGTGACCGGCTCAAAGTAGAGGCGGTCGGAGGTGTCATAATCGGTCGAAACCGTTTCCGGGTTACAGTTGACCATAATGGTCTGGTAACCATCTTCACGAAGCGCCAGAGCGGCGTGAACGCAACAGTAGTCGAATTCGATACCCTGACCGATACGGTTTGGTCCACCACCCAGAATCATGATTTTTTCGCGATCCGGACTCGGGTTGGCTTCACACTCCTCCTCATAGGTGGAGTACATGTAGGCCGTATCCGTGGCGAACTCGGCGGCACAGGTATCCACACGCTTATAAACCGGGTGCAGGTTAAACTGCTGACGCAGCTTGCGGATTTCGCTCTCTGCCACACCCGCCAGCGTCGCCAGCCGCGCATCAGCAAAGCCTTTGCGCTTCAGGGTACGCAGGAACGTGGCATCCAGGCTATTCACTCCTTCGCTTGCCACCTGATCTTCAAGCCGCACCAGCTCTTCAATCTGCACCAGGAACCAGCGGTCAATGTTGGTCAGATTGAACACGCCATCAACCGACATGCCAGCGCGGAAAGCGTCTGCGATGTACCAGATGCGGTCTGAACCGGCATCTTTCAGCTCGCGGCGGATGCGGGTTAACGCTTCCGGATCGTCCAGGTGCACTTTCGGATCGAAGCCATTAGCGCCCACTTCCAGACCGCGCAGCGCTTTCTGCATCGATTCCTGGAATGTGCGGCCAATCGCCATCACTTCACCGACTGACTTCATCTGCGTGGTCAGGCGATCGTTGGCACCGGCAAATTTTTCAAAGTTGAAACGCGGGATCTTGGTGACGACGTAGTCGATTGACGGCTCGAACGAGGCCGGTGTTAAACCGCCGGTGATATCGTTCATCAGCTCATCGAGGGTATAGCCCACCGCCAGTTTGGCCGCCACTTTCGCAATCGGGAAGCCCGTTGCTTTTGAGGCCAGCGCCGAGGAGCGCGATACGCGTGGGTTCATCTCGATGACAATCAGGCGACCATCTTTCGGGTTAACCGAGAACTGCACGTTGGAGCCGCCGGTTTCAACACCGATTTCACGCAGTACCGCCAGCGAGGCGTTACGCATGATCTGATACTCTTTATCGGTCAGCGTCTGGGCAGGTGCGACCGTGATAGAGTCACCGGTGTGAATGCCCATCGCGTCGAAGTTTTCAATGGAGCAGACGATGATGCAGTTATCGTTCTTATCGCGCACCACTTCCATTTCATACTCTTTCCAGCCAATCAGCGACTCATCAATCAGCAGCTCATTGGTTGGTGAGAGGTCGAGACCGCGTTCGCAAATCTCTTCAAACTCTTCGCGGTTATAGGCGATGCCGCCACCGGTGCCGCCCATGGTAAAGGAGGGGCGGATGATGCACGGGAAGCCAACATCTTCCGCCACGGCCAGCGCTTCTTCCATGGTGTGCGCAATGCCGGAGCGCGCGGTATCCAGACCGATACTTTTCATCGCCACGTCGAAGCGACGACGATCTTCCGCTTTGTCGATCGCATCAGCGGTCGCGCCAATCATGGTGACGCCAAACTCTTCCAGCACGCCATGGCGTTCCAGCTCTAGCGCACAGTTCAGCGCTGTCTGTCCGCCCATCGTTGGCAGCACCGCATCCGGGCGCTCTTTTTCGATGATTTTGCGCACCACTTCCCAGTGAATCGGCTCAATGTAGGTTGCATCGGCCATTTCCGGGTCGGTCATAATCGTCGCCGGGTTAGAGTTCACCAGAATGACGCGGTAGCCCTCTTCACGCAGCGCTTTACACGCCTGCGCACCGGAATAGTCAAATTCGCAGGCCTGGCCGATCACAATCGGACCGGCACCAAGAATCAGGATGGATTTTAGGTCTGTACGTTTTGGCATGAATTAGCTCCTGATTACTTCGCTTGCAGACGGAATGTGTCAATCAATTCAATAAAGTGGTCAAACAGCGGCGCAGCATCACCCGGTCCAGGGCTGGCTTCCGGGTGTCCCTGGAAGCTGAATGCGGGCTTGTCAGTGCGGTGAATACCCTGCACGGTTTTATCGAACAACGAAATGTGGGTGACACGCAGGTTCGCAGGCAGATTGTTCTCATCGACTGCAAAACCGTGGTTCTGGGCGGTGATCATGACGCGATTGTTTTCGAGATCTTTCACCGGATGGTTGCCGCCGTGGTGACCGAGCTTCATCTTCACGGTCTTAGCCCCGCTGGCCAGCGCCAGCAACTGATGACCCAGGCAGATACCGAACACCGGGATCTCGGTTTTCAGGAAGGCCTGAATCGCGCTGATGGCGTAGTCGCACGGCTCCGGGTCGCCAGGACCGTTGGAGAGGAAAATGCCATCCGGGTTCAGCTTCAGCACCTCTTCGGCAGGTGTCTGTGCCGGAACCACGGTCAGACGGCAGCCGCGATCGACCAGCATGCGCAGGATGTTGCGCTTAGCGCCGTAGTCGTAAGCCACCACATGGTAAGGCAGCGACTCCGCAGTAGCCTGCTCTGGCAGACCCGCGTCCAGCGTCCAGCTGCCCTGCTGCCAGCTGTAAGTCTCCGTGGTGCAGACCTCTTTCGCCAGATCCATTCCTTTCAGTCCCGGGAACGCCTGGGCTTTTTGCAGCGCCAGCGCAGCATCCGGATTGTCGCCAGCAATAATGCAGCCGTTCTGCGCCCCTTTCTCACGCAGCAAGCGCGTCAGCTTGCGGGTATCGATATCGGCAATCGCCACGATGTTGTTGCGCTGCAGGTAAGCCGATAAGCCCTCTTCGCTACGGAAGTTGCTGGCAATCAGCGGCAGGTCACGAATAACCAGGCCTTGCGCGTGAATCTGGCTGGATTCTTCATCGGCGGCATTGGCACCGACATTACCGATATGGGGATAAGTGAGAGTAACGATTTGGCGGGAATAGGAAGGATCAGTGAGGATTTCTTGATAACCGGTCATTGAAGTGTTGAAAACGACTTCTCCCACTGCCGATCCTGTTGCCCCGATGGCCCGACCGTGGAATTGGGTTCCGTCTTCCAGAACCAGGATTGCTGACTTGATCAAAACATCCTCCAGGGAATAAACAGTCAATATATCTGCATATTAATTCAAAATAGCCGCCTGAATCAATGCAAAAACCGCCTGAATTGTCGATTTTTGGCAAATTGCGCGCATTCTAATGATCGCCCTGGTCATTGTCTACCCTGAAGCGGTATTTTTTAATGATTATCTGCCTTATGAGGAAAAAACCGAGTATAAGCGGCAAAAAGAGGGGAAAACCCGGCGGAATAATCGTTTGCCACGCAGCATAAAAACGAAACCGGCGCAGCAGGGCCTTTATTTTTGACCAAATGGTCAAAAATGGTGTTTCACCGGGCTGCTAAACCTGGAAAACAGATACAAATGAGCATCAGATGAATATTTTAAATCGGAATGGTATTTTTCAGATAAAATTAAGGGCAATGAAAACATTGCCCCTTTTCAATCAATCAATTACCGATTGAAATAACCACATCACGATGGCTCACAACACTTACAACATCGACAAATCCAGCACATCCCGCATATCAAACAGGCCAGATTTTTTATCATTCAGCCATAAAGCTGACTTAACTGCACCATTTGCAAAGGTCATACGGCTCGAAGCCTTGTGGGTTATCTCTACCCGCTCACCGATATCTGCAAACATCGCTGTATGCTCACCGACGATGTCGCCTGCGCGCACCGTCGCAAAACCGATGGTCTGCGGCTGGCGTTCACCCGTGTGGCCTTCACGCGTATAGACTGCATGCTCATCCAGTTTCCACTGCATCGCATCGGCTATCGCCTCACCCATTGCCAGCGCAGTGCCAGACGGCGCATCCACTTTATGACGGTGGTGTGCTTCAACGATCTCAATGTCGGCGTACTCACCCATCACTTTAGCGGCCTTCTCCAGCAGCTTCAGCACCAGGTTAACCCCCACACTGAAGTTCGCAGCGAACACGATGGCGATATCTTCTGCCGCCGCGCGAATGGCCGCTTTGCCTGCCTCATCAAAACCGGTGGTGCCAATGACCATCGCTTTACCCTGCTCACGGCAGATCGCCATATACTCCAGCGTGCCCTCCGGGCGGGTGAAGTCGATTAGCACATCAAAGTCGTTTATCACCGCGCGTAAATCGTCTGCGATGAGGATGCCATTCTTGCCGATGCCCGCTAATTCACCAGCGTCGCTGCCGGTCAGCGATGAGCCTGGACGGGCCAGTGCCGCACCCAGTTCAACGCCTTCTGCCTGCTGCGTCGCCTGAATCAGATTACGGCCCATTCGGCCCGGCGCGCCCACAATAGCAATGCGGATAGTGTTCATATTTATTCATTCCTAAAACAAAACTATGCATCCAAAGCGTCATCAGGTTAACGATGAGTTAACAGTCACGCCACTATTAATCCGTGATAATAAGAATTTTATGCCAGCCGCCTGTGATTATCAGTAAAAGCAATCACCGCAGCAAACCACGGCGTTTTTAGTCAGACCAGAAAAACAAAAAAAGGCCGAACAGAGTCGGCCTTTTTATCAGTTATATCGAAGAGTTACTGCACGTTGCGTACTTCGACGCGCAGCTCTTTAGGCACTTCGAAAACAATATTCTCTTCACGGCCAATCAGCTCAATCGCCGCTTCACCGCCCAGCTCACGCAGTCGCTGGATCACCTGCTGCACCAGAATATCGGGGGCTGAGGCACCTGCGGTCACACCAATACAGGCCACGCCTTTTACCCACTCTTCCTGAATATCATCCGCAGAGTCGATCAGCTTCGCCAGCTTACCGGCACGCTGTGCCAGCTCAGCCAGTCGGTTAGAGTTCGAGGAGTTTTTCGAACCGACCACCAGCACCACTTCCGCATCTTTCGCCAGGGTACGAACGGCTTCCTGACGGTTGGTGGTGGCGTAGCAGATATCATCTTTACGCGGCCCGATGATCGCCGGGAAACGCTGACGCAGAGCATCAATGATGTCAGAGGTGTCATCCACCGACAGCGTAGTCTGCGTCATGAAGCTCAGATTGTTTTCGTCTTTAACGGTCAGCCTGAAGACATCTTCCGGTGACTCCACCAGATACATGCCACCATTAGGGTTGTTGTACTGCCCCATAGTGCCTTCAACTTCCGGATGACCCGCATGACCAATCAGTATCGCTTCCACGCCTTTACGGCTGGCGCGCGCCACTTCCATATGCACTTTGGTCACCAGCGGACAGGTGGCGTCGAACAGCATGGTCAGATTGCGCGCTTTGGCTTCGGCACGCACGGCTTGTGAAACACCGTGTGCCGAGAAGATCAGAATCGCGTCATCCGGCACTTCGCTGATCTCTTCAATGAAGATAGCACCGCGCTCACGGAGGCTGTTCACCACGTAACGGTTATGCACCACTTCGTGACGGACATAGATGGGCGCGCCATACATCTCCAGCGCGCGCTCAACAATACTGATGGCGCGATCAACGCCAGCGCAGAAACCGCGCGGATTAGCTAACAGGATTTGCATCGTTCGCCTCCAGTGCCGGATCGATTTCCAGCACCTCTACATCAAACTGAATACGACGACCTGCCAGCGGATGGTTGAAATCCACGGTGATCGAATCACCGGAGACTTCACGGATCACGCCTGGCATTTCACTGCCGCCCATGCCGCTGAACAGCATGATGGCACCCACTTCAGGTTCGCCTGCATCGATAAAATCCCGACGCGAGAAATACTGAATAAGGTCAGGGCTGACGCCGCCAAAGGCGTCTTCCGGTTCAAGGTTGAACTGCTTAGTTTCACCCGCTTTCAGCCCCAGCAGTGCCTGCTCAAGTGCCGCAGAGAGGCTGCCATCACCAAGACGGAACAGCGCGGGCTTGCCGTTTGCACGGGTCGATTCCGCCGTCGAGCCATCTTCCAGCTTCAGCGTAAAATGCACCAACACCGCGCTTTCGCGCTGTACGGACTCAGTCATCACTTACCCTTTCTGTTTAGCCTGTTTGCCGTTGGGGCTGAAAAAGCCCTCCAGCACCACCAGTGCGGCACCAATACAGATGCCGCAGTCAGCGATATTAAATGTAGCGAAGTGCCAGTTACCGACATAGAAATCGATAAAATCGACCACAAAGCCATGATATGAGCGATCGAACAGATTGCCGATCGCGCCGCCGATAATCAGGGCATACGCGATGTTAGCGATCTTCTGGCTGGCCTGATTGCGGTACATCATCACCATCAGTGAGATCACAATAGCCAGCGCGATACCCGCGAAGAACCAGCGCTGCCAGCCACCTTTGTCCGCCAGGAAACTGAACGCCGCGCCATAGTTGTGCGCGTAGAACAGATTCAGATAAGGCATCAGCGGCTGTGTTTCATGCAGCATCATGTTGTTCATCACCCACTGCTTACTGGCGAAGTCCACAACAATCACCACCAGTACCAGCCAGAGCCAGCGCAATCCGGTTGATAAAATAGGTTTACGCATCAGGCAAATTCACGCTGTTCGCCGTCACCGGCTACGTTAGTGTAACAACGACCACAGACCTCAGCATGCTCAGGATTCTGTCCGACATCGGTAGTGTAATGCCAGCAGCGCTGACATTTCTCGCCTTGCGCCTTGTGCAGCGCGATTTTCAGACCTTTCAGCCCTTCACTCTGCTGCGCTTCGTCGTTCGCCAGGGCGTAATCCGCCACCTGTGCGCCAGAGGTCAGCAGCACAAAGCGCAGTTCATTGCCCAGCGCCTGCAGCTTAGCCGCCAGTTCCGGATCGGCATACAGCGTCACCGTCGCTTCCAGTGCGCCACCGATACGTTTATCCGCACGTGCCTGCTCGATTACCTTGTTCACTTCGCCACGCACTTTCAGCAGCTCAGCCCAGTAGGCGTCATTCAGCGCTTCATCTTCCGCCAGGCCAAACAGACCCTGATACCACTCTTCGGTGAAGACATACTGCGCGCGTTCACCTGGCAGGTAGCCCCAGATTTCATCCGCCGTAAAGGACATGATCGGTGCCATCCAGCGCACCAGCGCTTCGACGATATGCCACAGCGCGGTCTGGCAACTGCGACGTGCCAGGCCATCGCCTTTCGCGGTGTACTGACGATCTTTGATGATGTCGAGATAGAAGCTGCCCATCTCAATTGAGCAGAACTGCATCAGACGCTGGATCACTTCGTGGAAATCGTAGTTCTCATAAGAGGCAACGATATCGGCCTGTGCTGCCTGTGCGCGACCCACTGCCCAGCGATCCACGACGACCATCTCTTCCGGTTTCACCAGATCGGTGGCCGGGTTGAAGCCGCTGAGGTTAGCCAGCAGGAAGCGTGCGGTGTTACGGATACGACGATAGGCATCGGCAGAACGCTTGAGGATCTCATCGGAAACCGCCATTTCGCCTGAGTAGTCGGTTGAGGCCACCCACAGACGCAGAATATCAGCGCCCAGCTTGTTCATCACATCCTGCGGCGCAACGGTGTTGCCGATCGACTTCGACATCTTACGGCCCTGACCATCCACGGTGAAACCGTGTGTCAGTACCTGACGATAAGGCGCTTTGCCCTTCATCGCTGTGGAGATCATCAGCGAGGACATAAACCAGCCGCGATGCTGATCGGAACCTTCCAGATAGAGGTCAGGTGCATGTCCGCCAAATTCCGGACGCGCATCCACCACGGAGAAGCTGGTAGAACCGGAGTCGAACCAGACATCCAGCGTATCGGGCACTTTAACGTAATGATCGGCGTCGTCGCCCATCAGTTCGCGCGGGTCGAGATCCCACCAGGCCTGAATGCCTTCCTGCTCAACGCGCTGCGCCACTTTTTCCATCAGCGCCAGCGTGTCCGGGTGCAGCTCTTCACTCTCTTTATGAACGAACAGCGCCATTGGCACGCCCCACGTACGCTGACGGGAGATACACCAGTCAGGACGGTTCGCCACCATCGATTCGATACGCGCCTGGCCCCAGTCAGGGATCCACTGCACGCCTTTGATCTCTTTCAGCGACTGCGCACGCAGTCCTTTCTGATCCATGCTGATGAACCACTGCGGCGTGGCGCGGAAGATGATCGGCGTTTTGTGGCGCCAGCAGTGCGGGTAGCTGTGCAGCAGTTTCTCAACGTGCAGCAGCGCGCCTTTCTCTTTCAGCAGCTCAACGATCATGTCGTTAGCTTTGAAGACGTTAATCCCATCCAGCGTCGGATAGGTGCCTGGCAGGTAGCTGCCATCCGGCCCGACCGGATTCGCCGTTTCGATGCCATATTTCTGACCGATGACGTAGTCATCCGGACCGTGGCCGGGTGCGGTGTGAACTGCACCCGTACCCGCGTCCAGCGTCACGTGATCGCCCAGCACCACCAGCGACTCAATCGCCAGGAACGGGTGCTGGAATTTCTGCAGTTCCAGCGCAGCGCCTTTGCATTCGCCCAGTACCTGCCATTCACTGACACCGGCGCGTTTCATGACGCTCTCAACCAGCTCTTTCGCCAGGATCAGGGCGCGTCCCTCCATCTGGATCAGCTGGTATTCAAATTCAGGATGCAGAGAGATGGCGCGGTTAGCCGGTAATGTCCACGGCGTCGTTGTCCAGATCACCAGTGAGATTGGGCCATTGACCTGTGCTACGCCAAATGCCTGACGCACCGTGTCGGCATCGATAGCGTTGAACATCACATCAATTGACGGTGACGTTTTGTCGTAATACTCGACTTCCGCTTCTGCCAGAGCAGAACGGCAGTCCAGGCACCAGTGCACCGGCTTCGCGCCTTTATGCAGGTGGCCGTTGCCGATGATTTTACCCAGCGCACGGATGATGTTGGCTTCGGTGCCGAAGTCCATAGTCAGGTAAGGACGATCCCAGTCGCCCAGCACGCCCAGACGGATAAAGTCTGCCTTCTGGCCTTCAACCTGTTCAGCGGCATATTTGCGGCACGCGGCACGGAATTCAGCGGCGCTGACTTTCTCGCCTGGCTTGCCGATCATCTGCTCAACTTTGTGTTCGATTGGCAGACCGTGACAGTCCCAGCCCGGCACATACGGCGAGTCATAACCCGCCATGCCTTTCGACTTGACGATAATGTCTTTCAGAATCTTGTTAACAGAGTGACCAATATGAATGCTGCCGTTCGCATACGGAGGGCCATCATGCAGGATAAAGGTTTTTTTCCCTTTTTTGGCTTCGCGGATAATGCCGTACAGGTTGTCGGCATACCAGCGTTGCAACATTCCCGGTTCGCGTTTGGCCAGATCGCCACGCATCGGGAATCCCGTTTCCGGCAAATTCAGGGTAGATTTATAGTCACTCATCAGATTCTCGATTCCGTTTTTCGCTCAGGTTAAAGCAGCCCAAAGAACTGCCGGGCCGTTACCACATCGTTCGCAATTTGTTCTTTCAACGCCTCCAGTGAGGCAAAGCGCTGCTCGTTTCGTATTTTCTGTTTCAGCACCACATCAATGTGACGACCATAGAGATCCATATTGATGTCGAGCAGGTGAACTTCAAGCTGCTGGCGTAAACCTTTTACGGTCGGACGGGTGCCGATATTGGCAACACCCGGCAGTGGCTCAGGCGTCAGACCCTGGACCTCCACCGCATAAACCCCTTTCACCGGCGAGACGCTGCGGCGTAAAGGAAGGTTCGCAGTGGGGAAACCCAGCGTGCGTCCCAGTGCATCACCGTGCACGACGCGGCCGGAAATAGTGAAAGGATGCCCTAACAGCGACTGCGCCAGCGCTAAATCATCTGCGGCCAGTGCCTGACGCACGGCGGTGCTGCTGATTCGCTTCCCGCCGTCACAGAAGGTTTCGGTGCTCACGACCTCAAAACCATACTCCGCACCGGCTTTCTGTAATAACAGGAAATCCCCCTGGCGACCAGCGCCGAAGCGGAAATCATCGCCTACTGCGAGGTACTTTACGTCCAGCTTGTCGACCAGCAGGTCACTGATAAAACGCTGGGCGGACAGGGCTGCGAAGCGACGGTCAAACCGCACACACAGCACTTTATCGACGCCGGCTTCCGCCATATAGCGCAGTTTTTCACGCAGGCGCGTCAGGCGTGCCGGGGCTTTATCACCGGCAAACAGCTCCAGCGGCTGTGGCTCAAACACCATGACCACGACCGGCAGATTACGCTTACGTCCCTCTTCACACAGACGGGACATCAGCGCCTGATGCCCGCGGTGTACGCCATCGAAATTACCAATGGTCAGAACGCAGCCGCGATGCTGCTCGTTAAGATTATGAATACCGCGGATAAACTTCATGGCTGGCCCAAACCGGTGGAAATCGGCGGATTATACCCTTGAAAGCGACTCAGGTTAACCCGTCAGCACGCCTTTCATGCTTTAGGTGCTGCATTTCCTGTTGCAGATGCGCATGTTAAGAATTTTGTCGCGAAATACTGTATTCAGCGAGGGGAAGCTGGTAGAATCTTGCGCCATCAAATACGTAACCGAGTGCTGCTCATAGAGCGACGCTTATTTGCACAAATCCATTGACAAAATCAGGTTAGAAGGGCATAGTCCTCGGCCTTTGATTTGTCTCTATAGAACACATTTGGGAGTTGGACCTTGGCTAATATCAAATCAGCTAAGAAACGCGCCGTAACATCTGAGAAACGCCGCAAGCATAACGCTAGCCGCCGCTCAATGATGCGTACCTTCGTTAAGAAAGTATACGCGGCGATCGCTTCAGGCGACAAAGCTGCTGCGCAGAACGCATTCAATGAAATGCAACCACTCGTGGATCGTCAGGCCGCTAAAGGTCTGATCCACAAAAACAAAGCTGCACGTTATAAATCAAACCTGACTGCACAGATCAACAAACTGGCTTAATCGCCCGTTGTTAATCGCTTTGTTGAAAAAGCCGGCTTACGCCGGTTTTTTTTCGTCTGTACTCTGGCGGGGAAAGAGTCCGCTGAAGTCAGCGTGACAGAGACGCTGCACGGCCGGATGCTGAATCATTCGCTCCGCGAAGAGGATGTGATACTCCTCTGACACCGCATCAAGCCGGCCAACTTCATAACTCCCCTCCTGCTGATCCCTGTCCAGCGCTGCTGCTACAAAAAATGCATTCTGCCGCGCACCAAACGCCTTCATCAGGGCCGCATCATCAAACTCACCGAGAATCTCCACCTGCAGCCCCTGGGTCGTAATCCAGTTGAGGATTTTGCGCCCCAGCATCGAGCGGCGACCCGGAATCAGCAGGGGATACGTCTCAAGGCAGGCCGGAAAAGAGAGATCGGTGATCGGCTGCGCGGACCAGAAGCTGATCGGGCACTCCCCCAGCTTCACCGAAAACAGCCCTTCCTGCTGGGTCGGATCGATGGAGCAGTCAGAGATAATCATATCCAGCTTATGCTGACTGAGCTGCTCCAGCAGCATCTCGTGGGTCGACTCGAAACAGCGCAGGTGAATCTTCTCCCCGGCAGCCACTGCGGTCTCCAGCACCTTACTGACCAGTTGCTTAGAGAGCGCATCTGCCACGCCAACATCCAGCAGCAGATGGGACTCTTTGCGGTAGTTAACGATATCCAGCATCTCCTGACCCAGCATAAACATGCGGTCAGCGTAGCGGAACACCAGTTGCCCCAGTTCTGTCGGCACCAGCCCCCTCCCCTGACGCCGGAACAGCTTGCCCTGCAGGCGCTCTTCAAGCGCCTTAATCTGCCCGGTAATGGTCTGTGGCGTCAGCGAGAGGGCCTCTGCAGCACCCGCAATCGACCCCGCGCGGCAGGCGTGCCAGAAGTAATAGAGGTGATTGTAATTAATGTGCGCCATAGGCTGCCCTACGCCGCACGCTGCTTCAGACGCCAGCCAAGGATCACATAGCCCAGCACCGCCGACAGAATCGAGCCTGACAGAATCCCCAGCTTCGCCAGCGTCATCAGTTCAGCACTGATGTCGCCATAGGCCAGCGAGGCGATAAATATCGACATGGTAAAGCCAATACCGCACAGCACCCCTACCGCCGCAATATCTTTAATGTGCGTATTTTCCGGCAGCCTGGCTATGCGGGTTTTGTCTGCCAGCCAGCAGAACAGCGTGATGCCCAGAGGCTTACCAATCAGCAGCCCGGCGATGATGCCCAGCGGCAGCAGCGAGAAGAGGCTGCCGAACGAAACGCCCGTCAGTGACACACCCGCATTGGCAAAGGCAAACAGTGGCAGGATCACCCAGCGCACCCAGGGATGCAGCGCATGCTCAAGATGAATCGCCGGAGAGTGGCCCTCTTTCTTCGCCAGCGGAATCAGGAAGCCGACCACGACACCCGCCAGCGTCGCATGAACACCCGACTTCAGTACCGCCACCCACAGCACCAGCCCCACCAGCAGATAGAGACCGGTGTTGCGAACGTTAAGCAGGTTCATCAGCGCCAGCACGGCAATGGCAGCGGCGGCAACGCCCAGCGAGGCCATCGAAAGGTGATGCGTGTAGAACAGCGCGATAATTACGATAGCCCCGAGATCGTCGATAATCGCCAGCGCCATCAGGAAGATTTTCAGAGCAGGCGGCACGCGGCTTCCCAGCAGTGCCAGGATGCCCAGCGCAAAGGCAATATCGGTGGCGGTCGGGATCGCCCAGCCGCTACGGGTGGTGGCATCGGCACCGTTAAACAGCAGAAAAATGATCGCCGGGGCGATCATGCCACCCAGCGCCGCAATCAGTGGGAACAGCGCCTGTTCACGTTTAGCCAGCGCACCCATCACCAGTTCGCGTTTGACCTCCAGTCCCACCATCAGGAAAAATAGCGCCATCAGCGCATCGTTAATCCACAGTAGCAGGTCTTTGCTGATATCGAGCGCACCAAAGCGAAACTCCACCGGAATCGCCAGCAGATCGCGATAGCCCTGCTGCGTCGCTCCGCTATTGGCCAGCATCATCGCCAGCGCAGCCGCAATAATCAGCACCACACCGCCGGTAGCGTCGCTTTCCAGTATTTTTTTTAGTCTGATATTCACACGCGTTGTCCTTAATCCAGAGGTCAATCAAAGGCCCTAAGAATAGCGGTAACAACAGCTCGAAAAAAACAGTTTATTTGGCGGTAATCATTCGGAAATAGCGAATTGAGAAGTGCACGCAAAAAAAAGCCAGCTGCAGGCGCTGGCTTTCAGAGTGGATGAACTTAACGGGTTAAGTCATCGAAGAACTTTTTCACGCCGTCGAAGAAGCTCTTGGAGCGCGGGCTGTTATGCTCGCCGCTTGGGCCGCCAAAACTCTCTTCCAGTTCACGCAACAGCGTTTTCTGTTTCTCATTCAGGCTGACCGGTGTTTCCACCACGACACGGCATAACAAGTCGCCGACTGCGCCGCCACGTACCGATTTGACGCCACGTCCACGCATGCGGAACAGCTTGCCGGTCTGGGTTTCTGACGGCACTTTCAGCTTCACGCGACCATCCAGTGTCGGCACTTCAATCTCGCCGCCCAGCGCCGCCATCGCAAAGTTGATCGGCACTTCGCAGTAGAGATTGTTCTCTTCACGCTCGAAGATCGGGTGTTTCTTCACCGATACCTGAACGTAAAGATCGCCGGCTGGTGCGCCCTGCTCGCCCGCTTCGCCTTCGCCACTCAGACGAATGCGATCGCCGGTGTCGACCCCTGCCGGGATTTTCACTGACAGCGTTTTCGATTTCTCGACGCGGCCGTGACCATGACAGGCGTTGCACGGGTCTTTAATCACCGAGCCGCGACCATGACAGGTCGGACAGGCCTGCTGGACAGTGAAGAAGCCCTGGCGCATCTGCACCTGGCCTGCACCGTGACAGGTTGAACAGGTTTGTGGCTGCGTTCCCGCTTTCGCACCGCTGCCGTGGCAGACATCACACTCTTCCAGGGTTGGAATGCGGATCTCTTTGGTCACGCCGCGTACCGCTTCTTCCAGCGACAGCTCCATGTTGTAGCGTAAATCGGCGCCACGGGAGGCGCGCTGACGGCGTCCACCACCAAAGATGTCACCGAATACGTCGCCAAAGATATCGCTGAAGTCTGCACCGCCGCCACCAAAGCCGCCGCCGCCGAATCCACCGCCACCCATGCCGCCCTGTTCAAAGGCTGCATGACCATACTGATCGTAGGCCGCACGCTTCTGCGCATCGGTCAGGATTTCGTAGGCTTCCTTGACCTCTTTGAATTTAGCTTCGGCTTCTTTGTCACCGGGATTGCGGTCCGGGTGGAATTTCATTGCCAGGCGTTTGTAAGCCTTTTTGATTTCACGCTCGTCCGCGGATTTGGCGACGCCTAAAATCTCGTAGTAATCACTCTTCGCCATGTTTTTTTAGCCCTTAACATGATCGCACGGGCGTGGAGAGATCTCCTACGCCCGTGCTGGTTTCAACGGCTGTCAGGCCAACCGTCGCGCCCGGTCAGGGGCAATTATTTCTTGTTGTCTTTCACTTCTTCGAATTCAGCATCGACAACGTCGTCATCTTTCTTCGCTGACGCGTCACCGGCATCTGCTGCACCCGCCTGAGACTGCTGTGCTGCTTCCATCAGTTTGCCGGACACTTCCATCAGCGCCTGCATTTTGGCGTCGATTTCCGCTTTGTCTTCGCCTTTCAGCGCAGTTTCCAGCGCGGCCAGAGCGGCTTCGATTGGCGCTTTGTCATCAGCTGACAGTTTGTCGCCTGCTTCGTCCAGCTGCTTACGCGTGCTGTGGGCAATCTGGTCACCCTGGTTACGCGTCTGTACCAGCTCTTCGAACTTACGGTCAGATTCAGCATTCGCTTCTGCATCACGCACCATTTTCTGGATCTCTTCATCGCTCAGACCTGAAGAGGCTTTGATGGTGATCTTCTGCTCTTTACCGCTGTTCTTGTCTTTCGCCGATACATGCAGGATACCATCCGCATCGATGTCGAAGGTGACTTCGATCTGTGGCATACCGCGTGGCGCATTCTGGATACCGTCGAGGTTGAACTGGCCCAGTGACTTGTTGTCATTGGCGCGCTTACGCTCACCCTGCAGCACATGAATGGTCACGGCTGACTGGTTATCTTCAGCCGTCGAGAAGACCTGGCTGTGCTTGGTTGGGATAGTGGTGTTCTTGCTGATCAGCGAAGTCATCACGCCACCCATGGTTTCGATACCCAGTGACAGCGGGGTAACGTCCAGCAGCAGCACGTCTTTCACGTCGCCACCCAGTACACCACCCTGAACCGCAGCACCAACGGCAACGGCTTCGTCCGGGTTCACGTCTTTACGCGGCTCTTTACCGAAGAATTCGGTCACTTTCGCCTGAACCAGTGGCATACGGGTCTGACCACCCACCAGAATAACGTCGTTGATGTCTGATACAGACAAGCCTGCATCCTGCAGCGCAACTTTCAGTGGCGCGATTGAGCGTGCAACCAGATCTTCAACCAGTGACTCCAGTTTAGAGCGGGTCACTTTGATGTTCAGGTGCTTAGGACCAGTCGCATCTGCCGTGATGTATGGCAGGTTAACGTCGGTCTGCTGTGCAGAAGAAAGTTCGATTTTCGCTTTCTCTGCCGCTTCTTTCAGACGCTGCATCGCCAGTGGATCGTTGTGCAGATCAATGCCCTGGTCTTTCTTGAACTCAGCAACCAGATAGTTAATCAGGCGGCTGTCAAAGTCTTCACCACCCAGGTGGGTATCACCGTTGGTTGCCAGAACTTCAAAGGTTTTTTCGCCGTCAACTTCGTCGATCTCGATGATTGAGATATCGAAGGTACCGCCACCCAGGTCATAAACCGCGATGGTGCGGTTGCCCTGACCTTTGTCCAGACCGTATGCCAGTGCAGCAGCAGTCGGTTCGTTAATGATACGTTTGACTTCCAGACCCGCGATACGGCCGGCATCTTTGGTCGCCTGACGCTGCGCATCGTTGAAGTAGGCCGGTACGGTAATAACCGCTTCGGTCACAGGCTCACCGAGGTAATCTTCGGCGGTCTTTTTCATTTTCTTCAGCACTTCAGCAGAGATCTGCGGTGGTGCCATTCTCTGACCTTTCACTTCCAGCCAGGCGTCGCCGTTGTCAGCACCGGTGATTTTGTATGGCATGATTTTAATATCACGCTGCACTTCTTCGTCCTGGAAACGACGACCGATCAGACGCTTGATTGCGAACAGGGTATTCTGCGGGTTGGTCACTGCCTGACGTTTAGCCGGTTGACCGACCAGAATTTCGCCATCCTGTGTATACGCAATAATTGAAGGCGTGGTGCGATCGCCCTCGGCATTTTCCAGCACGCGTGCTTTAGTGCCATCCATGATCGCAACACAAGAGTTGGTTGTACCCAGGTCAATACCAATAATCTTACCCATCTAAACATCTCCCACTTAAATTCGTTGCCAATTTGGGTTGTGAACCTTTTATGTGGGCAGGTTGTTTGCATTCAACCTGCCAGCACATGCTTTTTTTCCAACGTTCACAACGCTCGATGACAAGTAAATGGGGCCGCTTCGATGCGCATCAAGGGCTAAACCAAAAAAAATTTTTCTACCTCTGGCCCTGCCGGGATCAAAGAACAGGGTTAACCCACTGAATATGATGCGTCGCCTTGCTCCTTTCTGTGAGCAGGCTGAAGTCCTTTTATTTCATTAACGATCATCTTACTGCCGAGGAACTATGGCAAATTCAACGCTGGCTAATCCTGCCCCGCTGGGCTTAATGGGATTTGGCATGACAACCATTTTGCTGAACCTGCACAACGCGGGTCTGTTTGACATGGACGTGGCAATTTTAGCGATGGGAATTTTTTATGGCGGGATCGCGCAGGTGCTGGCCGGTCTGCTGGAATTTAAAAAGAACAACACCTTTGGGCTGACCGCCTTTACCTCTTACGGCATGTTCTGGTTAAGCTTTGTGGCGATCCTGCTGTTACCGCAGATGGGTCTGGCGAAAGCGCCTGACGAACGCTTCCTGGGTGCATGGCTGGCACTGTGGGGCATCTTCACGCTGTTTATGTTTATCGGCACGCTGAAAGGTACGCGGATGCTGCAGTTTGTCTTCGGCTCCCTCACCCTGCTGTTTCTGCTGCTGGCCGTGGCTCACCTTATGCACCAGCCTTCGCTGGTCGTGTCTGCGGGTTGGGTCGGAATCATCTGTGGTGCCAGCGCCTGCTATCTGGCAATGGGTGAAGTGCTGAACGAAACCTTTGGCCGCACTCTTCTGCCGATTGGCGCAAAGGCACTTTAAGCCTGCTTCACGCCTGAAAAAAACGCGGAGCCTGGCTCCGCGTTTCCCTGTTACAACGTCTTAACGCCCTGCTGCAAATCCGGCTCATGGCTGACATCACGCCGCAACCAGATACCGGTCAGCAATCCCACCAGCGCCAGTGCCATCACATACCAGCACGGCCCCATCACGGAGACATTCATCAGCAGCGACACAAAGATCGGGGTCAGCCCGCCAAAGATGGCATAGGAAAGGTTGTAGGAAAACGAGAGGCCGGTAAAACGCACCTCTGCCGGGAAGGCGCGCACCATCACAAAGGGCACGACGCCGACAATACCGACGCTCAGGCCCGCCACGCCATAGAGCAGAAAGAGTTGCTGCGGATAGAGGGCAGTCAGGTGATAGAACTGCCAGCTACAGAGTGCCAGCAGCAGGCTGCCGATACATAACGTACGACTGGCACCAAAACGATCGACAGCGAGTCCGGCAACAATGCAGCCGATGCAGAGCATCACGGTAGCGATACTGTTGGCCTGCAGGGTCAGCGCGGGCGCGATACCCAGCTGCTTCTGCAGCCAGACCGGCGACATCAGGATCACGACCACAATGCAGGCGGAGAGCAGCCAGGTCAGCAGCATGGAGATGACAATCGACTTTTTATGCTCCGCCAGCACGGTCTTCAGCGGCAGCGTTTCAGCCAGCGCTTTACGCTGCTGCATCTCAACAAAGACCGGCGTCTCATGCAGCCAGCGCCGCAGGTACATGGCGATCAGACCAAACACGCCACCGAGGAAGAATGGAATACGCCAGCCGCCGTCATGAATCGCCTGCTGCGACATCGAGGTATTAATCAGCGTCGCTACCAAAGAGCCCAGTAAAATGCCGATGGTCAGCCCGGCCGTCAGCGTGCCACAGGCGATGCCGATACGTTTGTATGGCACGTGCTCAGCGACAAACACCCATGCACCTGGCACTTCTCCGCCAATCGCCGCGCCCTGCAGCATCCGCATCAGCAGCATCAGCAGTGGCGCAGCAATGCCAATCGTCTGCCAGGTGGGTAAAGCGCCCATCATCAGGGTTGGCAGCGCCATCAGCAGAATACTCAGGCTGAACATCTTTTTGCGCCCGAGCTTGTCGCCAAAATGCGCCATCACGATGCCACCCAGCGGGCGTGCCAGATAGCCTGCGGCAAAAATGGCAAACGTCTGCAGCTGACGCAGCCATTCCGGAATATCGGAGGGGAAGAAGAGCTCGCCAATCACGGTGGCGAAGAAGACAAAGATGATGAAGTCGTAAAATTCCAGCGCGCCGCCCAGCGCGGCCAGCGCCAGGGTTTTGTAATCCTTACCGGTCAGACGCTGCGTGTGAATCGGATTCATAATAGTCCAGAGGCAAAAGAGACAAGGTTGTAAAGATACCCTTACTATATCGTCAATCTTTTGCCACACCAGCCGAACTGTAGCTTATGCCTGAAATGCGGAATATTTAGTTATTTATCTCACGGATGGCGCTTTTAGGCCGAAATGCTGCTACCACGTCAGGATGCGTTTCAACGTAAGGTCCTTCCAGTAACTGTAAACAATAAGGTACAGAAGCAAAGATACCGTGAACTTTTACCTTACCCTGCTCATCTTTCAGCCCTTCCAGCGTCTCTTTGATCGACTTCGGCTGACCGGGCAGATTGAGGATAAGCGACTGTTTGCGGATTACCCCAACCTGACGCGACAGAATCGCGGTCGGCACGAACTGCAGGCTGATCTGACGCATCTGCTCACCAAAGCCAGGCATTTCCCGATCGGCCACGGCTAAGGTGGCATCGGGCGTGACATCGCGTCGGGCCGGACCGGTGCCGCCGGTGGTTAACACCAGATGGCAAAACCGTTCATCGACCAGCTCACAAATGGCGTGCTCAATCATCGGCTGCTCGTCGGGCACCAGCCGGGACTCAATCTCAAACGGGCTGCTGATTGCGCTGCCAAGCCAGCTCTCCAGCGCGGGGATCCCCTGATCCTGATAGATGCCGTTCGCGGCGCGATCGGAGACCGAGATCAGGCCAATGCGTAATGTATTCATGATGAGCTTCGCTGTGATTTACCGCGGTGCGGTGGAGTAAAAGGGGAATAGCAGAGAGGATAATATAAAGTGAAAGGGTCGGAAAAGAGAAAACCGTGGCAGCCTGCGCCGCCACGGTCAGCAGATTACAGCAGTTCTGCCAGCATCTTCTCAAGTTTGCCCTGATCAACGGCAAAGTTGCGGATACCTTCTGCCAGCTTAGCCACCGCCATTGGATCCTGGTTGTGCTGCCACAGGAACTCAGACTCGGTCATGCGGGCCGGACGCGCTTTCACTTCACCGCTGTAGCTCAGTTTACGCTCCAGGGTGCCTTCGCTCTCTGCCAGCTCTTTCAGCAGCGCAGGCGAAATGGTCAGACGGTCACAGCCAGCCAGCTCGATGATTTCGCCGACGTTACGGAAGCTGGCGCCCATCACCACGGTTTCATAGCCGTGCTGCTTGTAGTAGTTGTAGATTTCAGAAACAGAAACCACGCCTGGATCTTCGTGCGCGGCATACTCTTTCTTGTCGGTGTTGGCTTTGTACCAGTCGAGGATACGGCCAACGAATGGAGAGATCAGGAACACGCCCGCTTCGGCACAGGCACGCGCCTGAGCAAACGAGAACAGCAGGGTCAGGTTACAGTTGATACCCTCTTTTTCCAGCTGCTCTGCAGCACGGATGCCCTGCCAAGTAGAGGCCAGTTTGATCAGGATGCGGTCATTGCTGATACCGGCATCATTGTAGAGTTTGATCAGGCTGCGGGCTTTCGCGATGCTGCCTTCAGTGTCGTAAGAGAGACGCGCATCGACTTCTGTCGAGATACGGCCTGGGATCAGTTTCAGAATTTCCAGACCAATGTTCACGGCCAGCTTGTCAGAAACCAGCTGCAGCTGCTCTTCTTTATTGCTGCTCTGCTCACGCGCCCAGCCGATCGCTTCATCGATCAGTTTACGGTATTCAGGGATTTGTGCGGCGTTAAGAATCAGAGAAGGGTTGGTGGTAGCGTCCTGCGGCTGATACAGCTTCATAGCTGCGATATCACCGGTGTCGGCGACGACGGTGGTGAGCTGGCGCAGGGAGGTAAGTTTGTCCGTCATGTTCTTTTCTCTTAGTTAACTGTCAGTGTGAAAAAAGGCTGTTGGGATAATATCACGCGCCAACGGTGGCGCAAGGTCAGGGAATGCCGTTTACGATAGCGCGAACAAATAGGTGTGATTCGTCATTCTTTGCGGCTTTTTTGGTACACTGCAGAGCCTGATAAGCAGCCAATGCCCTGTTAAACCAGGCATTAACCGAGGAAGCAACAATGTTGATGGTGATCTCTCCTGCCAAGACGCTCGATTATGAAAGCCCGCTGGCGACCACGCGTTTCACCCAGCCTGCGCTGTTAGAAAAATCACAACAGCTGATTGAGATTGCGCGCGAGCTGTCACCCGCCAGCATCGCCTCGTTAATGGGTATCAGCGACAAACTGGCACACCTCAATGCCGAACGGTTTAACAGCTGGCAACCCGATTTTTCCCCACAGAATGCCCGTCAGGCCATCCTGGCGTTCAAAGGTGATGTCTACACGGGTCTGCAGGCCGAAACCTTCAGCGATGAGGATTTCAGCTTTGCTCAGCAGCACCTGCGCATGCTTTCAGGCCTGTATGGCGTGCTGCGTCCGCTCGATCTCATGCAGCCTTACCGGCTGGAGATGGGGATTCGCCTGGCCAATCCGGCGGGCAAAGATCTCTACACCTTCTGGGGCGATCTCATCACTGAAACGCTGAATGCCGCGCTGACGGAACAGGGTGATGAGGTACTGATCAACCTCGCCTCAGACGAATATTTCAGAGCAGTTAAGCCGAAGACGCTGAAGGCACAAATGATTAAGCCGGTATTCCTCGACGAGAAGAATGGCAGCTACAAAGTGATTAGCTTCTATGCCAAAAAGGCGCGTGGATTGATGAGTCGCTATGTGATTCAGCAGCGCCTGACAAAGCCGGAGCAGCTTAAGGCGTTTGATCTGGATGGCTATCGTTTTGATGCGGCCAGCAGCAGCGAGAGCGAGCTGGTCTTTAAGCGCGCGGAGCAGTAATACCCCGCGCGCGTAGTGTACTCTCTGCAAATGGGCTTCCCGCCACCGGGAAGCCATTCACTGCACTACTTCAGCAGGAACGCACGCAGTGAGGCGAAGTCCGCCTTCATCTCGTGCGACAGCAGCGGCAGATCGGCACGCTCCGCTAACTCTGGCGGTAGCGTCAGTGTCTGTTCAAGGATCGCTTCCACGCTTTCGCGGAATTTCGCAGGGTGCGCGGTACCCAGGAACACACCATATTCCCCTTCCTGCAGCTGATCGCGCAGCAGACGCCAGGCGATGGCAGCATGTGGTTCGGAAACATAGCCAATCTCAGCCAGTTCACGCATTGCGGCGCGCGTGGTCTCATCAGAGACCGCACCACAGGCGAGATCGGTTAAGCGCCAGGTTTTACGGCGGAACAGCTCTTCCACACGCGGCCAGTTGTTTGGCTGGCTGACGTCCATCGCATTCGACAGCGTAGAGACCGTCAGATTAGGCTGCCATTCGCCGTTGCCAAGGAAGCGCGGCACCGTGTCATTGGCGTTGGTGGCGGCAATAAAGCGCTTGATCGGCAGGCCCAGCGATTTCGCCAGCAGACCGGCGGTCAAATCACCAAAGTTGCCGCTCGGCACGGAGACCACCAGCTGATTACGTTTTTCCTGCGGCAGCTGCGCGACCGCTTCAAAGTAGTAGCAGATCTGCGCCAGCAGGCGGCTGATGTTGATAGAGTTCGCCGAGTTCAGACCAATCGTCTTTTTCAGCTCTTCATCATCAAACGCCTGTTTCACCAGCGACTGACAGGCATCAAAATCGCCGTCGATAGCGATGGTTTCGATGTTGCCGCCCAGGGTACAGAAGAGTTTCTCCTGCAGCGGACTGATTTTGCCCTGCGGATAGAGGATCACCACGCGCACGTTCTTCATGCCGTAGAACGCGTGCGCCACAGCCGCGCCGGTATCACCGGAGGTGGCGGTCAGAATGGTGATCTGCTCATCTGAGCCTGAAACATACGACAGCATCTGCGCCATAAAACGGCCGCCGAAGTCTTTAAACGCCAGCGTCGGACCGTGGAACAGCTCCAGACAGGCAATATCTTCGCTGACGGCTTTCACCGGGGCCGGAAAAGCAAAAGCGGCTTTAACACGCTCATGCAGCTGATGGGCCGGAATCTCATCGCCAATGAAAGCCGAGAGAATTTTGCTGCTGCGGCTGACAAAATCCATCTCCAGCATCGCGTCGATGTCAGTCAGTTCAAACTCTGGCAGTTCCAGCGGAAAGAACAGGCCCTGCTGCGATCCCAGACCCTGTTTCACCGCCTGGGCGAAGCTGACCTGCTCGTTGTGATCCTTAAGATTGTAGAGTTTCATGCGTTATCCCAATTGTCGTGCGCCAGCCGTGTCGAGACGGCAGATATGGACGAAGCCTTCATCATTCTGCAGATAGTGCTGGCTCAGCCAGTCAGCCATCCGCTGTGCCGTTTCCATCTGATTGCAAACGGCGAAAAGTGTCGGACCAGAGCCGGAGATACCGCACGCCAGTGCGCCAATCTCTTTCGCGGCCTGCCGCGCCTCGGCGAAGCCTGGCAACAGCCGGGTCCGGTAGGGTTCGGCAATCACATCCTGCATAAGTTTAGCTGCCAGCTGCGGCTGACGCGTATGGCAGGCGTGAATGAAGCCGGCCAGCAGGCGGCCATGCTTAATACAGTCCTCTTTGCGGTACTGCGCCGGTAAAATGGCGCGCGCTTCGGCAGTCGACACTTTAATGCCCGGATAGGCCATCACCCACAGCCAGTCGTCAAAGCCCGGCACCGCCTGGCTGATGATGTCATTTTCCTGCAGCATCAGCTGAATGCCGCCGAGGAAGCAGGGAGCGACATTATCATAATGTACGCTGCCGGAGATCCGCCCTTCCAGCTCACCCATCAGCGTCAGTAGCGTGCTGTCGCTGAGTGGCTTGCCGCAGAACTCATTCATTGCCATCAGACCGGCCACTACCGAGCAGGCGCTGGATCCCAGACCGGAGCCGATGGGCATATTCTTCTCCAGGGTCATCGCCACCGGGATCTCTTTGCCAATCGCCTCGCAGAAACGCTGCCAGCACTGATAAACGATATTCTCTTTAGGATCGGCGGGCAGTTTACTGACAAAACGTCCGGCGTTGGTCAGTGAAAACTGCTCTGCCGCTTCAACGGAGACGCAGTCACCCAGCAGGGAGCCATCTACCGGCGAAACCGCCGCGCCCAGCACATCGAACCCGACGCTGACGTTACCAATCGAGGCCGGTGCGTAAATTTTTACCATGATTAAACTCCCAACTTCCATGACAGCGTGCGCAGCAGATCGGCAAAGACACCGGCCGCTGTGACATCATTTCCTGCACCGTATCCGCGCAGCACCAGCGGAATCGGCTGATAGTAGCGGCTGTAAAACGCCAGCGCGTTCTCGCCATTTTTCACTTTATAGAGCGGATCGTTGCCGTCAACGGCGTCGACCTTCACTTTGCAGACACCGCCCTCTTCAATCACGCCCACGTAGCGCAGGACTTTGCCCTCATTCTGCGCCTGTGCAACGCGGTCGGCAAAGGCGTTATCCAGCTCAGGCAGACGCTGCATAAACTGCTCCACATCCTGAATGTCGACCAGGCTGGCGGGCAGCAGCGGCTCAATCTCAATATCACTCAGCTCCAGCTGATGGCCTGCTTCGCGTGCCAGAATCAGCAGCTTACGCGCCACATCAGTGCCAGCGAGATCGTCACGTGGATCGGGCTCGGTAAAGCCCATCTCACGCGCCATGTTCGTTGCCTGCGACAGCGAAACCCCTTCATCCAGCTTGCCGAAGATGAACGACAGCGATCCCGAAAGGATACCGGAGAAGCGCAGCAGTTCATCACCCGCGTTCATCAGGTTCTGCAGGTTTTCGATCACCGGCAGCCCGGCCCCGACGTTGGTATCATAAAGGAATTTACGACGCGATTTGGCGGCGGCGGCGCGCATCTGCTGATAGTAATTCCAGGAGGAGGTGTTGGCCTTTTTGTTCGGCGTCACCACGTGGAAGCCCTCGCTGAGGAAATCCGCGTACTGATCGGCAACGGCCTGGCTGGAAGTACAATCCACAATGACCGGATTAAGCAGGTGATACTCTTTCACCAGACGGGTCAGGCGTCCGAGATTGAACGGCTCTTTCGCTTCGGCGAGTGCCGCCTGCCAGTTGCTTAAATCGATGCCGTGGACGTTTGTTAACAGCGCATGCGAGTTCGCAATGCCGCAGACCCGCAGGTCAATATGCTTCTGCTTCAGCCACGCCTGCTGGCGATGTAACTGATCCAGCAGCGCACCGCCGACACCGCCGACACCGACCACAAACACTTCGATCACCTGATCGGTGGCGAACAGCATCTGATGCACCACGCGCACGCCGGTGATCACTTCGTCATTATTTACCACCACCGAGATGGAGCGCTCAGAGGAGCCCTGTGCAATCGCCACGATATTGATATTGGCGCGTGCCAGCGCCGAGAAGAATTTCGCTGAGATGCCACGCAGGGTACGCATGCCATCGCCCACCACTGAAATCACCGCCAGGTTTTCGATGATATCCAGCGGATCCAGCAGGCCATCTTTCAGCTCAAGATAGAACTCTTCTTCCAGCACGTGACGCGCCCGCGCCAGCTCGCTCTGCGGCACGCAGAAACTGATGCTGTATTCGGAAGAGGATTGAGTGATCAGCACCACCGAGATGCCGGTACGCGACATCGCCGCAAAGACTCTGGCCGCCATTCCAACCATCCCTTTCATGCCGGGACCGGAGACGTTGACCATCGCCATGTTATTCAGGTTGGTGATGCCTTTAACCGGGCTCTCATCCTGTTCGCCTTCGGCACCAATCAGCGTGCCGGGCGCCTGCGGATTGGCGGTGTTTTTGATCAGGCACGGGATCTGGAACTGGGCGATAGGCGCGATGGTGCGGGGATGCAGCACTTTGGCACCGAAATAGGAGAGCTCCATCGCCTCCTGATAGGACATTGACTTCAGCAGGCGTGCATCCGGCACCTGACGCGGATCGCAGGTATAGACGCCATCCACATCGGTCCAGATTTCACAGCAGTCGGCGCGCAGACAAGCGGCCAGTACAGCCGCTGAATAATCTGAGCCATTGCGGCCCAGCACTACCAGCTCGCCGCGCTCGTTACCGGCGGTAAAGCCAGCCATCAGGATCATGTTCTGCGGCGGGATTTGGCTCGCTTCAATACGGCGGGTTGACTCAGGGATATCGACCGTGGATTCGAGGTAGTGGCCGACCGCCAGCAATTTCTCGACCGGATCAATCACGCTCACCTCATGACCGCGCGCCTGCAGCAGCGCTTCCATGATTGCAATCGAGAGTTTTTCACCACGACAGATAATCGCTGCGTTGACGCTGTCCGGGCACTGGCCCAGCAGGCTGATGCCGTGCAGTACCTGCTTCAGCTGCGCAAACTCCAGGTCAACGCGGGTTTTCAGTCGATCGAACTCAAAGCCCGGCTGCGCGGCTGCGAGCCCCTGCAGCAGCTCGCTGAAGATGCGTTCGGCGTCGCTGATATTCGGCAAAGCGTCCTGACCACTGATGGTTTTTTCAATCATCGCCACCAGATGGTTGGTGATCTTCGCAGGTGCAGAGAGCACGGTTGCAACCTGTCCTTGTTGCGCATTGCTTTCCAGAATGTCAGCGACGCGAAGGAAACGCTCCGCATTCGCTACCGAGGTCCCGCCGAATTTCAGCACTCGCATAATATTAACTCTCCTGAATTTAAGCCGAAAAAAAAGCCCGCACTGTTTAGGTGCGGGCTTGTTTTCTGTTTTTCCTGTATGCGTCAGCCCGCACCGTTACCTGAGGTAATGGTGGTGGTAATAATTGTGGTGTTCAGGCTGATTTTACGCATTTAGATTTATTTTCTGTCTGTTTTTGTCTGTCCGTCTTGCTTCCAGAAGTAAAGCAAAGCGCACATTAAGTCAACCCGATTTGTCCGGCGGACAGTTTTCCACCACTGCGCACAGCCTCCGGTCAAACCGTAAAACGCTGCTCGATCGTTTGTAATGCAGACATTCCCTGCGATCTGTTGCTGTAAAATCAGCTTTTTGCCGAGGATTTATCTGTGAGTTTTTTTTCAATATCGTGCAGCAGACGATGCAGCATCGCGCTGTCACGCTGTTCCAGCAGACCCACCCGCTGATCGATCCAGTCTGAGAGTTTCTCATCATCACTGACGTCGAGTTGCGCCAGCAGCTGATGGAAACGCTGACGCAATGCCTGCAGCTGCTGCCCGTCGGCGGCGGACGCGACCGGCGCTTCGACCTGATTCAGTTTCGACAGCTGATAGCAGTAAACCATCACTGCCTGACCGAGATTCAGTGAGGGATAGTCATTTGCCATCGGGATGCCGGTGAGCAGATCGACCTGCTCCAGCTCCTCGTTGGTCAGCCCGCTATCTTCGCGGCCAAACACCAGCGCCATGCTGTTGACCCACTGACGCTTTTCCAGCAGTTGCGTTTCAACCTGTTCGGGTGTGGCGTAGTAACGGAACTTTGCCCGGCTGCGCGCCGTCGTCGCGACCGAAAAATCGATATCCGCTAATGCCTCGGCAAGAGTAGCAAAGGTCTGAACATTATCGAGGATCTCACCCGCGCCATGGGCTACCCGGCGCGCTGCCGGATCCTGCCAGGCGTCGCTGGCAACGATGCGCAGCTGGCTGAATCCCATGGTTTTCATGGCACGCGCCGCAGCGCCGATATTTTCTGGCCGCGCGGGCGAGACGAGAATCAGGGGAAAAAGCATATTTATTCCATTGGTCCATTTACATAACGCCATATTAACATGGCTATTAATGATTCAGTTGTCAGAAGGTAATAAGAAAATCGGATGTTAACAATGTTAAAACCAGTGAAAAGTGATGTCCTGAATATTTTTATCGCCGAAAGCAGCATTATTAAAGAAAGCATTATTAATCTATTTAAATTCAAATAGATAGAATGTGATTACTCACTGGTTTCATTTTGTGTCACAAGCGTAATAAATGTAACGAAAATGATGCTTTTTGTGAGCTAAACAGGCAATCTGCGAGAAGTTTTTCACAAAAGTGTTAACGTGCTACAATTGCATTTGATATAAGTCAACGAAGCGTTGTTTTTATGCTTATCGGTTGTAGTTGGTGCTGTTAGGTTGCTGTTAATACAGTTAGGATATGCGCCATTATCATTAACGCCCGGGGCATGCAATTTTCATCCTGACTGGCTGAGCTAAACCTGTTGTTGACGTTGATAGATGGCTTATCAAAATATGATTTCGTACAACGGTTCAGCGCGGCCCGCCGCTCTCGATGATGGAGAACGCCATACCGCTGTACGCCCTGTTTTCAATTTGTTGGCAAATTTTAGGTAGCTAAACATGCAGACCCCGCACATTCTTATCGTTGAAGACGAACTGGTCACGCGTAATACCCTCAAAAGCATTTTTGAGGCGGAAGGTTATGTGGTGTACGAGGCGACTGATGGTGCTGAAATGCATCAGGTACTGACCGACAATGACGTTAACCTGGTTATTATGGACATCAACCTGCCCGGTAAAAACGGCCTGCTGCTGGCCCGTGAACTGCGTGAGCAGGCCAATGTCGCCCTGATGTTCCTGACCGGCCGTGACAACGAAGTCGATAAAATTCTTGGTCTGGAAATTGGCGCTGATGACTACATCACCAAACCGTTTAATCCGCGTGAGCTGACCATTCGTGCCCGCAACCTGCTGTCGCGCACCATGAACCTGGCGATGCCAGGCGAAGAGCGCCGTCAGGTAGAGAGTTATAAATTTAACGGTTGGGAGCTGGATATCAACAGCCGCTCACTGATCAACCCGAACGGCGAGCACTACAAATTGCCACGCAGTGAGTTCCGCGCCATGCTGCACTTCTGTGAAAACCCAGGCAAAATTCAGACCCGTGCCGATCTGCTGAAAAAAATGACCGGCCGCGACCTTAAGCCGCACGATCGCACCGTTGATGTCACCATCCGTCGTATCCGCAAGCATTTCGAATCCACGCCGGACACGCCTGAGATCATCGCCACCATCCATGGTGAAGGTTATCGCTTCTGTGGCGATCTGCAGGATTAATCCGCTGTCAGATGCGATAAATAAAAAACGCCCCTGCGGGCGTTTTTTTTATGCTCAATACCGCAGTTTAATCAGTGCCACGGCATAATCGGCACGGCGCTGAGCGCATTTTTCGGTGAACCATCGACCACTTTATCGGAATAGGTCAGATAGACCAGAGCGTTGCGCTTTTTGTCGAAGAAGCGTACAACCTGCAGCTTCTTGAAGATTAAAGAGGTGCGCTGGCGGAAGACCACTTCGCCCTCCGCTTTGCCCTGCGCAATTTTATCACTCAGTTCGACCGGCCCCACCTGCTGACAGGAAATCGCGGCATCAGAGGTATCTTCTGCCAGCCCCAGTCCGCCTTTGATACCGCCGGTCTTCGCCCGGCTGATATAACAGGTTACATTTTTAACATCCGGGTCATCGAATGCTTCAACAATGATCTTGTGGTCAGGCCCGAATATCTTGAATACCGTATCAACAGAGCCAATCTGTTCGGCAAGCAGCGGGCTGGAAAAGGTGAGCGTGGTCAGCGCAGCGATCATAAGACGCGTTATTGTCATGGAGTTACCATTGCAAATGGAATAGATGAGAATGTAATGTACTGTTAATCGAACTAATGACCAAACCAAAACGGGTTTAAGCCCGTACTGATTTAGCACAACCTTCCCCGGAAAACGGCCCACGTCTTTTGAGCAATGAGTGCTAATATTCTTCGAATGCGTTTAGCTGCACCACCAGAGTATGAGGATGTTTTATGGACCAAGCCGGTATCATTCGCGATTTGCTTGTCTGGCTGGAGAGCCATCTGGATCAACCCCTTTCACTGGACAATGTTGCCCAGAAAGCCGGTTACTCTAAATGGCATTTACAAAGGATGTTCAAGGACGTAACCGGTCACGCAATAGGTGCCTATATCCGTGCGCGTCGTCTGTCGAAAGCTGCTGTCGCGCTGCGCCTGACCAGTCGCCCGATTCTGGACATCGCCCTGCAGTATCGTTTTGATTCACAGCAAACTTTTACTCGCGCATTCAAAAAGCAGTTTGCTCAGACACCGGCCTGGTATCGTCGCTCTTCCGACTGGAACTCATTCGGTATTCGTCCCCCGATTCGCCTGGACGATGAGACGCAGCCGGAACCGGCTTTCGTTACCCTGCCGGAAACGGTACTGGTGGGACAAACCCAGAACTACACCTGTATTCTGGAGCAGATCTCCAGCTATCGCGATGAGATGCGGATTCACTTCTGGAAGCAGTTCCTGCTGGAAACGGACACGGTGCCGCCGGTGCTGTATGGCCTGCATCAGGTGCGTGCCAGCCAGGACAAAGATGATGAGCAGGAGATTCTCTACACCACGGCGGTGCCTGCTGACAGCGCAGTCAACCTGCACTCCGGACAAAGTGTTATTCTGGAAGCGGGCGATTACGTGCAGTTCACCTACAATGGCCCGCGCGTCAATCTGCAGGAATTTATCCTGCTGCTTTACGGCACCTGCATGCCAACGCTGGGACTGACCCGTCGTCAGGGACAGGATATCGAACGCTTTTATACTCATGGCGGTAAAAAGCGTAGCGAGCCACCGACTGAGATCCGGTGCGAATACCTGATTCCGATTCGCCGCCAGACCGTCGCCAGCTAAGGTCAGGGCTGCCGTCTCAGGACGGCAGCTTTCACGACATCAGCGTTGCAGCTCGTCGAGCGCAGGCGCGTCAAGATGGGAAATATCTCCCGCCGTCTCCACAATCCACCCTTCTGCCAGCCAGGCACTCTGCTGATAATCGACACGTGAGATTGAGCAGTTACGCAGTCGCAGGCGACGTTCTGCATACGCGGGCAGACCGAGAATCGTGCTGACCAGCGATCCCAGCGCCATACCGTGACTGACCAGCAGCGGACGGCTTCCGGCAGGCAGTTCAAGGCAGGCATTCAGCGCGGCGTGCATGCGGGTCGCCATCTCCGTCATCGACTCGCCTTCTGGAATGCGGCCGCCTTCGGTGCCGTTGACCAGCGTGGCGCGCCACTGCTCTTCCTCCGCCGTTAAGCCATCCAGCGGACGCTTCTCCAGCACGCCCATATTCAGCTCACGCAGCCGCGGATCCAGCGTCACTGTGCATCCGCAGGCATCCGCAATAATCTCCGCGGTGCGGCGCGTACGCCCCAGATCGCTGGCAATCACGTGCGTGATGCCCAGATGTTTGACGCGCTCACCGACCTGGTAAGCCTGCTGCTCACCTTTTTCCGTCAGCGGACTGTCGGATTGCCCCTGAATGCGGCGTTCCGCATTCCATACCGTTTCACCGTGACGAACAAGATAGACCTGTAGCATGTTAGTTTCCGTTATACTGCGACAAAAATCGTCTCAGAGCCTGCCCCATCAGGCGTCATTGTTGCAGGCAGTCTGGACACGGAGCGTGCGGAATAACCCGGCGTACACGGAGTACGCGAGGATCGTGGCACTGCTCAGGTTCAGACCAGCCCGTAAAATTGCCTGATGGGCCAGGCTCTTAATCACCTGAGGGTTCAACCAATTATGTACCATGTTGTCGCAGCCACAACCAACCCAGCGAAGATTCACGCGATTGCTCAGGCTTTCAGCGACGTTTTCGGCGAGGGATCCTGCCATATTGAAGGGGTCGAGGTCGATAGCGGCGTAGCAGCACAACCGTTAACCCATCTGGAAACGCGAACAGGCGCACGTCAGCGCGTCATGAATGCCCGCCAGGTCCGGCCTGAAGCGGCGTTCTGGGTGGCGATTGAGGCAGGCATCGAAGATGACACCGCATTTGCCTGGATGGTCGTGGAAAACCAGAAGCAGCGCGGCGAATCGCGCTCAGCCAGTTTTACCCTGCCGCCAGTCGTGCTGGCAGGCCTGCGCGAAGGCCGGGAGCTGGGCGAAGAGATGGCGCGGTTAACCGGCATCGACAATATCAAACACCAGGGTGGTGCTATCGGGGCGTTCACGAACGGCCTGCTCAGTCGCTCCAGTGTCTATCATCAGGCGCTGATTCTGGCACTCTGCCCGTTCGTCCATCCGCTCTATCAGCAGTAATCAGACGCGTCCCAGATGCGCTTCCAGCCAGCGTTTCAGCTCTGGCGGCGCCTCTTTCAGGCTGTTGGAGCCGCGGGTAATGGTCGCGATGCCGACGCCGAGCTCATTTTTCAGCTCACGCTGGCTCATTTGGCCGTTCATCAACTCTTCGATAATCCGCAGTCGGGTGCCGAATGCTTCCCGCTCATCAGGCGTCATCATCAGTTGCATCAGTGGCAATGCATGACCATCGGCAAAGGCCTGCTGCATCAGCACGACAAAGCGTTGCCAGCTATCTTCTGGCGGATGCGCATCGGTAGAGGGGGAATCAGAATGGGTCATGAAGAGGCTTCCGTACTCGCTAAAGAGTACGGAAGCTTAGCACAGCTAGTAACGGCGATTCCACTCAGCATCTGACAGGATCCTGTCAGGCTTGCCCATGAAGTAACGATAATAGGCGTCATACGCCAGCACATTCTTCACGTAGCCGCGCGTTTCAGAGAACGGAATGGTCTCAATAAACGCGACGGCGTCGAGATTGCCTGCACTGGTTTTCTGCCAGCTTCGCACCCGGCCCGGACCGGCATTATAGGCCGCAGAGGCGAAGATCCGGTTCTGGTTAAACTGCTGATAGACATATTCCAGATACTGCGTGCCGATCTGGATATTGGTTTCCGGATCCAGCAGCTGGCTGGTATTGCTGTAGCCAGGAATGTTGTACATCTTCACGGTATGCGCCGCGGTGGCAGGCATAATCTGCATCAGACCGCTGGCCCCGACCGGCGAACGCGCTTTCGGGTTCCAGGCGCTCTCCTGGCGCGAAATCGCCATCGCATAGCTTGGCGGGATCTGTTTGACCTCAGTGTTACGCTCATAGACGCTCTGCCATGCCAGCGGGAAGCGCTCTTTCAGACTGTCCCACATTTTGGCGGTGATGGTCGCCTGCACGCTGAGATCCCACCAGTCCTGCTCATTGGCGTAACGCGCCAGCATCTGCTGCTGCGAGTGGGTGCGGCTGGCAATCAGATTGCTCCACTCGCTGCGTGCCAGATTATCCAGCCCCCAGTACATCAGTTCGCGTACGCGGGCCAGCTCCGGTCCCTGCACCGTGGCACTGTCAGGCTTCGGCGCTTCATCGACCTGCAACGGGTAGTCAACACCGAGCCGCTGGGCGGCCACCATCGGATAGAAGCCACGTGCCTGCATCAGCTTGCGCAGGATCTCTTCTGCTTCCTCTTTGCGATCTTTTTCAAACAGCAGGTCAGCCTGCCAGTATTGCCACTCATCTTTCTCTTTGGCTTCCAGCGGCAGACGGGCGATCCAGGTATTCAGGCCGCGTCTGTCATGCTGAGAAAGCGCCAGGCGCACCCGGCGTTCCACCAGCGCGGTCGACTCACTGTTCATCACCACCGCATCGCGCCAGCGCGCCTGCTCAGAGGTGAGATCGCTGCCCATCATGCGCCAGACCACAATCTCCTTCAGCGCCTGCTCATCTTCCGGCCCCATCTTCTGTGCCCGGACCAGAATCGGAATCAGGCTACGGGCATTTTCCATGTCCTGCCGCGCGACGCGCGTAAAGGCGTAAATCGTGGCCTGACGGGTGAAGTCGGTTGGCCCGACGGCGCTGGCAAAGGTGCTGACCGTTAACGGATCCTGCTGCAGGGACTGTATCGCGTCAGACATGGTCTGATAGTCGGCAGGTAACGTTTTCGCCAGATAACTCACCAGGCTGTCGTTGCCCGCTTTCATCGCCAGCCGGATACGTTCCAGGATGGTAATAGGCGAAACCTGACCGGACGCCTGCCATACCGAGAAGAGCTTATCGCAGTCCGCGGGCAGCGCCGTGCCGCGCAGCCAGATCTGCTTCGCGCCATCAAACGCGGCCTGCTGCTGACCGGTGGCCCATTTGGCGTAATACCAGTTACAGCGTGCCTGCACTGGCTTCGGTTCGGTCGGACTGAAGTTCAGCACGCCCTGCCAGTCCTGACGGTAAGCCAGCACATTAATAAAGCGGGTACTGAGCGAGCGCGCGGGTGGCAGCGTCGGATACTGGCGAATAAAATTCTGCACGGCCAGGGCGGTTTCCTGATCGAGATCCTGTGCCAGCAGGCGATATTGCAGATAAGGGTAGAGCGGATAATCCTGGAGCGTCGGCAACAGCTGATCCACGGTCGCCATCTGGTTGCTGTCCCAGGCCTGTTTAATTTGTTGATAACGTTGCCGTTGTTGATCCAGCGAATCGGCCCATGCGCTGCTGGCCGAACCGACCAGGCAGATCCCTATCATCCAGTTACGCCACTTCACCACGTAAATCTCCTCTGTTGCTGGGCGCCGGCGAGTTGCCAGACAGTCTTTCATGCTAACCGGGCCACCGGACTCTTGCCATGTTCTTCACAAAATTTACGCACACGGACACTAAACGCACCGTCATCGATCAGCGTGCGCGCCGCCATTGTGCAAATTATCATCAGAAAATCTTATCACTGCACGCATTAAACTGTTGAATCATTGCGTTAAAAAAGTGGCACACCCTTTGCTCTGTTGAATCCCATCTTGTATACCAGCTGGAATTCTTCATATGACTTCAACCATCGGCCTGACACTTCCTGCCTGGCAGCAGCGCTATCAGCAGGCTCCGCAACAGATAACCTCACTGCTGACTGAACACCTGGCAGCACTCGACACCCGTGATAATGCCTGGATCTACCTCGCGACACCGGATCAGTTAGCGGCACAGATTGCGCCACTGCTGGCCGATTATCAGCGCGATCCCGGCTCACTGCCGCTGTTTGGTGTGCCCTTTGCGGTCAAAGACAATATCGATGTGGCGGGCTGGCCGACCAGCGCCGCCTGCCCTGCCTTTACCTATACCGCCAGCGAAGACGCGGTCGCCGTCGCCCGGCTGAAAGCCGCTGGTGCCGTCGTCATCGGCAAAACCAACCTCGATCAGTTCGCGACCGGTCTGGTGGGCACCCGTTCGCCTTATGGCGCGGTCAGCAACACCTTTGATGCTGATTATGTCAGTGGCGGCTCCAGCTCCGGTTCGGCATCCGTGCTGGCGCGCGGGCTGGTTGCCTTTTCGCTGGGCACCGATACCGCCGGTTCGGGTCGCGTGCCGGCAGGCTTTAACAATATAGTCGGACTCAAGCCAACCAAGGGCTGGTTCTCTGCGCGTGGCGTGGTGCCCGCCTGTCGCCTCAACGACACTATTTCGGTGTTTGCGCTGACGGCAGAAGATGCGTTTAGCGTCGCCAGTATCATGGGAGGCTATGATGCCGGTGACGCCTATTCGCGCGTGAATCCGCGCACCGCCCCGGCCAGCCTGCCCGTTCATCCCCATTTTGCTATACCTTTGAACCCGGAATTTTTTGATGATGCGGCGGCCGAAGCAGCCTGGGATCAGGCGCTGGAGGCATTACAGACGGGCGGCGCAACGCTGCACCCCATCGACTTCACCCCATTCAGCAAGCTGGCTGAACAGCTTTATTACGGTGCCTGGGTCGCCGAACGCACGGCGGCGGTGGGCGGGATGCTTGATCGTCCGGCGGAGATGGACCCGGTGGTGCATGAGATCGTCGCCAGCGGCCTGAAATACAGTGCGGTCGATGCTTATAAGGCGGAATATCTGCGGGCGGAGCTGACGCGCCAGATCCAGCAGACGCTGGCACAGTTCGACGCGCTGGTGGTGCCCACCTCGCCCACCATCCACACCCTGGAGGAGATGAAGCAGGAGCCGATTCTCTACAACTCGCATTTCGGCACCTATACCAACTTCACCAATCTTGCCGACCTCTCTGCACTGGCGCTGCCCGGCCCGTTCCGCAACGACGATCTCCCGGCGGGTATCACGCTGATTGCGCCTGCCTGGCACGATCGGGCGCTGGCGGAGTTTGGTCTTCGCTGGCAGCAGCAGCTCGCTCTGCCGCTGGGCGCCACCGGCCAGCCCTTCCCGGCCCGGCGCACTTCACTGCCCGCCTCGCCCGACCACGTCAGGCTGGCGGTCGTGGGCGCACATCTGACCGGCATGCCGCTTAATTTCCAGCTCACTGAACGCAAGGCCGTCTGGGTCGAAGAGACGCAGACCGCGCCACACTATCGCCTGTTCGCCCTGCTGGAGGGCGCGATCAAAAAGCCCGGCCTGATGCGTGACGAACAGGGCGCTGCGATCACCGTTGAACTGTGGGATATCCCGGTCGCGCGTTTTGGCGAGTTTGTGGCGGAGATCCCCGCACCGCTGGGTATCGGCAGCCTGACGCTGGCTGATGGCCGGGTGGTGAAAGGCTTTATCTGCGAAGGCTCGGCGCTGAAGAGCGCGCTGGAAATTACTGAGACGGGCGGCTGGCGCAACTGGCTGGCCTCACAGGGGAGTCACTGATCATGTTCACCACCGTACTGATTGCCAACCGCGGCGAGATTGCCTGCCGCGCCATTCGCACCCTGAAGCGCCTGGGCGTGAAAAGCGTCGCAGTTTACTCTGACGCCGATCGCAATACGCAGCACGTTAAGCAGGCGGATATCGCTATCGCGCTGGGCGGCGACAAAGCCAGCGACAGCTATCTGCGCATCGACAAAATTCTGGCGGCGGCGCAGCAGAGCGGCGCGCAGGCGATCTGGCCGGGCTACGGTTTTCTTTCTGAAAGCCAGCCGTTTGCTGACGCCTGCGACGCGGCGGGCATCGCCTTTGTCGGCCCCACCGCGCAGCAGATTGGTGAGTTCGGTCTGAAACACCGCGCCCGTGAGCTGGCTGCCAGCGCGGGTGTCCCGATGACGCCAGGCACACCGCTGCTTGCTTCGCTGGAGGAGGCGTTACAAGCTGCCGATGACATTGGCTATCCGGTGATGCTGAAAAGCACGGCGGGCGGCGGCGGCATTGGCCTGACGCGCTGCGCCGATGCCGATGCGCTCGCCAGCGCCTGGGAGAGCGTACGCCGTCTGGGCGAACAGTTCTTCAGTGATGCCGGCGTGTTTCTGGAGCGCTGTATCGATCGCGCCCGCCACGTTGAAGTGCAGATTTTTGGTGACGGCAAGGGCAACGTGGTGGCACTGGGGGAACGCGACTGCTCCCTGCAGCGCCGCAATCAGAAGGTGGTGGAAGAGACGCCTGCACCCGGGCTGTCGCAGGCGACGCGTGACGCCCTGCTCGCCTCAGCGGTACGGCTGGGTGAGCTGGTCAACTACCGCAGCGCAGGCACCGTGGAGTATATCTACGACGTCAGCCAGCAGGCCTTTTACTTTCTGGAAGTGAACACCCGTCTGCAGGTGGAGCATCCGGTCACCGAATGCGTCACCGGACTCGATTTGGTGGAGTGCATGTTGCAGGTAGCGGCAGGCGATGCGGTGGACTGGTCACGTCTGCAGCAGCCACCCAAGGGCGCGGCCATTGAGGTGCGGCTTTACGCGGAAGATCCGCTGAAGAACTTTCAGCCCAGCCCTGGCCTGCTTACCGGCGTCACCTTCCCTGACGGCGTGCGGGTCGACAGCGGCATCGAAACCGGCAGTGAAGTCTCCAGCTTCTACGATCCGATGATCGCCAAGCTGATTGTCCATGCCGACACCCGCGATGCGGCGCTGGAAAAACTGCATCAGGCGCTGGATGCCACGCAGTTGCATGGCATCGCCACTAACCTCGACTATCTGCGCCAGATTACCACCAGCGACGCCTTTCGCACTGGCAACGTCTGGACGCGCTATCTCGACAGCGTCGTCCCTGCCGCCTCCGTGGTGGAGGTACTGCAGCCCGGCACCTTCAGTTCGGTTCAGGACTACCCTGGCCGCCTCGGCTACTGGGATATCGGTGTGCCGCCATCCGGCCCGATGGATGACTTCGCGTTCCGGCTGGCTAACCGCATCGTCGGTAACCATGACACGGCTGCAGGCCTGGAGTTTACTTTGCAGGGGCCGACGCTGCGTTTCCACTGTGATGCCATTCTGGCGCTGACCGGCGCGGACTGCGACGCCCGGCTCGATGGTGAACCGGTCAGCTACTGGCAGCCGCTGACGGTGAAAGCCGGACAGACTTTGGCACTGGGACGCGCCCGGCAGGGCTGCCGCAGCTATCTGGCGGTGCGCAACGGCTTCGACGTGCCGGAGTATCTGGGCAGTCGCAGCACCTTCTCACTGGGCCAGTTTGGCGGTCATGCCGGACGCACCCTGCGGGTGGCCGATATGCTGGCGATCTCACAGCCTGAACGGGCAGCCTGCACCACGCCTGCCCCCGTCAGCGACCCGCAGCCGCTCGATGCCGCGCTGATTCCGCACTACGGCACCGAATGGCGCATCGGCGTGCTCTACGGCCCGCACGGCGCACCGGACTTCTTCACCCAGGCCGCCATCGACGAGTTCTTTGCCAGCGACTGGCAGGTACACTACAACTCCAATCGCCTCGGCGTGCGGCTGGTTGGCCCGAAACCGACCTGGACCCGCGCCAACGGCGGCGAAGCGGGCCTGCACCCCTCCAACGTTCACGACTGTGAATATGCCATTGGCGCGGTCAATTTCACCGGCGACTTCCCGGTGATCCTGACACATGACGGCCCGAGCCTGGGCGGTTTTGTCTGTCCGGTGACCATCGCCAAAGCCGAACTGTGGAAAGTGGGCCAGGTCAAACCTGGCGACACCATCCGCTTCCACCCGATTACGGCCGACGATGCGCTGGCGCGGGAAAAAGCGCAGATGCACCTGATTGAAACCCTGCGGCCGGAACATCCGCCGACCTTTGCCGTGCCGTCACTGGCCGAAACCGCCCACGGCTCCGCCACCATTCTGGCCGCCATTGAGGCTACCGGTAGCACGCCGAAAGTGGTCTATCGCCAGGCGGGCGACAAATATGTGCTGATTGAGTATGGCGACAACGTGCTGGATCTGGCACTGCGCCTGCGCGTCCACCTGCTGATGAATGCCCTGACGGCGCAGGCGGAGCCAGGCGTCGAGGAGCTGTCGCCAGGCGTGCGATCGCTGCAGGTGCGCTACGACAGCCGTATCATTCACCAGTCCGCCCTGATGTCGCTGCTGCTGGCGCTGGAAGCGACGCTGGGCGATGTCAGCACGCTGAAAGTCCCGTCGCGCGTGGTGTGGATGCCGATGGCATTTGAAGACAGCGCCACGCTGGGTGCGGTCAGCCGCTATCAGGAGACGGTGCGTGCCAGCGCGCCATGGCTGCCGAACAATGTGGACTTCATCCAGCGTATTAACGGCTTAAGCAGCCGCGAGCAGGTGCGCGACACCCTGTTCGACGCCAGCTATCTGGTGCTGGGCCTGGGCGATGTCTACCTCGGCGCGCCCTGTGCCGTGCCGATCGATCCACGCCATCGCCTGCTGAGTTCTAAATACAGTCCGGCACGCACCTTTACCGCCGAAGGCACCGTCGGGATTGGCGGCATGTACATGTGCATCTACGGCATGGATTCACCCGGCGGCTATCAGCTGGTGGGCCGCACGCTGCCTATCTGGAACACCTTCCTGAAAAACGCACAGTTCGCGCCCGATGCGCCGTGGCTGCTGCGCTTCTTCGATCAGGTGCGCTTCTATCCGGTGAGTGAAACCGAGCTGAACCAGCTGCGCGAAGATTTCCGGGAAGGTCGTGCCAGCCTGCGGATTGAAGAGACGCAGTTTGATTTTGCTGCCCACCAGCAGTTCCTCGCCGATCACGCCACTGAGATTGCCGCGTTCCGCCAGCGCCAGGCCACTGCCTTTGAACAGGAAGTGCAGCTCTGGGCGCAGGAAGAACAGAACGCGCCAGCGGCGGATGAGGCGCAGGCCAGCGCTAGCGCGGAGGAGGAAGCCGGGCTGGCGGTGCAGGCGGATCTCAATAGCAACATCTGGAAAGTGCTGGTACAGCCGGGCGACGCGGTCAGCGCCGGACAGACGCTGATTATTGTTGAGGCGATGAAGATGGAGCTGGCGATTGTCGCGCCGCAGGCCGGTCGGGTCACGCGGATTGCCTGCCAGGCGGGCCGTCCGGTGAGTCCAGGCGACAACCTGCTGTGGCTGGAATAAGGAGCGGCAATGACAACCCAACCTCAATCCCCTAAAGCGCGTCCGGAAGCGCTGGCCGAACGGGTCTATCAGGCGCTGAAGGCCGATATTTTCGCCTTTCGCCTGATGCCGGGCGATCGTTTCAGCGAAAGCGAAATCGCCGGACGGATGGCGGTCAGCCGCACGCCAGTGCGCCAGGCGTTGTTCCGGCTGGAGCGCGAAGGCTTTGTCGAAGTCTGGTTCCGCAGCGGCTGGCAGATCAAAAACTTCGATTTTGCCTGGTTCGAATCGCTGTATGACCTGCGCACCGTGCTGGAGTGCGAGGCGGTAAAACGCCTATGCGCCCTGCCCGCGCCGCAGTGTGCCGCGCTGTTAAGCGAACTGAACCAGTTCTGGTGTGAGGCAGAGGCGCTCACCGAGGGCCTGGTAGTGTCGCAGCATGACGAGGCGTTTCACATGACGCTGGTCGCGGCAGCGGGCAATCCGGAGATGGCGCGCATTCACGCCGAACTCACGGAGAAGATCCGCATTATTCGCCGGCTCGACTTTACCCGCGATGACCGCGTCTGGGCCACCTATCAGGAACATGCACAGATTTTACAGGCCATTTTTCAGCAGCAGACAGGCGAGGCGCAACGCATCCTGACCGATCATATCGCCGTCAGTAAGGCGGAGGTCAGGAAGATCACCCTGCACCGCCTGCAGCAGGCCCGGCTCCAGCTCACCGAATAACATAACAACCACTCAGGGGTTTAAATGATGAAAAGACGTTCGTTGATCAAGGCTTTCGCCCTCTCCGCCACCGTTGTCAGTCTGGGTTTCGCCTGGAGTGCGCAGGCGGCTGACACCATCAAAGTGGGGATCATGCATTCACTCTCCGGCACCATGGCGATTTCAGAAACGCCGCTGAAAGATGTGGCGTTGATGACTATTGATGAGATCAACGCCAGAGGCGGCGTGCTGGGGAAAAAGCTGGAGCCGGTGGTGGTCGATCCCGCCTCTAACTGGCCGCTGTTTGCCGAGAAAGCGCGTCAGCTGCTGACGCAGGATAAAGCGGCGGTGGTATTTGGCTGCTGGACCTCGGTATCACGCAAATCGGTGCTGCCGGTCTTTGAAGAACTGAACGGCCTGCTGTTCTATCCGGTGCAGTATGAAGGGGAAGAGATGTCACCCAACGTCTTCTACACCGGCGCGGCACCTAACCAGCAGGCGATTCCGGCGGTAGAGTACCTGATGAGCGAAGATGGCGGCAGCGCCAAACGCTTCTTCCTGCTGGGCACCGACTACGTCTATCCGCGCACCACCAACAAAATCCTGCGCGCCTTCCTGCACAGCAAAGGCGTGGCGGATAAAGATATCGAAGAGGTTTATACGCCGTTTGGTTACAGCGACTATCAGACCATTGTCTCCAACATCAAAAAATTCGCGGCAGGCGGTAAAACGGCGGTAGTTTCGACCATCAACGGCGACTCCAACGTGCCGTTCTACAAAGAGCTGGCTAACCAGGGCATCAAAGCCACTGACATTCCGGTGGTCGCCTTCTCCGTGGGCGAAGAGGAGCTGCGCGGCATCGACACCAAACCGCTGGTGGGTCAGTTAGCGGCCTGGAACTATTTCGAGTCGATCGATAATCCGACCAACGCGAAATTCGTCGCCGATTACCGCGCTTACGCCAAAGCACACAACCTGCCGAACGCGGCTACCGTCGTCACCAACGACCCGATGGAAGCGACCTATGTTGGCATTCATATGTGGGCGCAGGCGGTGGAAAAAGCGGGCACGACGGACGTGGATAAAGTGCGGGCGGCAATGGCCGGTCAGACCTTCAAAGCGCCGGATGGCTTTACTCTGACTATGGATCAGACCAACCATCATCTGCATAAGCCGGTCATGATTGGCGAAGTGGAAGAGAACGGCCAGTTCAGCGTGGTGTGGCAGACCGATAAGCCGGTGCGCGCGCAGCCGTGGAGCCCGTACATTGCCGGTAACGACAAGAAGCCCGATCACCCGGTGAAGACCGCGCAGTAAGCGCGCGTTGCTGATGAGAAAGCGTCACCCGCAGTGACGCGGCAGCACGGCAGCCACTTTTCAGGCTGCCGTACTGACCTTGCCAAACGAGGCTCCTTTTATGAATTTATGTCGCTGCTTTTTCAGCCTGCTGCTGCTGGTCCCGCTGTTTGCCAGTGCCGGACCGGCGGCTGACTTTGCCGCCGCCAGCCGCAGCCAGCAGGCCACGCTGCTGCAACAGTGGGCCGCTACGCCGGACAGCCATCGTCTGCCGCTGCTGGAAGCGCTGAAAGCCGAAACCGTGGTCATCGACCAGAACAAACAGCCATTCAGCCAGCAGGGTTCGACGCTGCAGCCGCTGGACGCTGTATCGCAGCCCACCGGCAACCTTAAAAAGCTGTTTATGAACAATCGCCTGCGCGTGCTGGTGAACAACGCGCTGGCTGCCCATCAGCTGGTGAGCAGCGATGCCACACTGCGTTTGCGCGCAGCGCAGCAGCTGCAGAATGACGGTTCTGCAGACCAGCTGCCGCTGCTGGAACAGCGTCTGGCCGCCGAAAAAGATAGCCGCGTTCACGCCGCATTAGCGCTGGCACTGGCGAACCTGCAACTGGCGGATGGGGAACCGATGGTGCGCCTGCGGGCGGTGAAACTGCTGGGTGAGTCCAGCGATCCCAATACCCAGGCCAGCCTGCAACACCTGACCCAGCCCGCGAATGAGCCGGACGCCACCGTGCGGGCAGCCGCAGCGGAGAGCCTGCAACAGATTCAGAAGCGGCTGATGTGGGGCGATCTGCTGGGCCAGGCCTTCAGCGGCCTGTCGCTGGGTTCTATCCTGCTGCTGGCCGCGCTGGGCCTGGCGATTACCTATGGCCTGCTCGGCGTGATCAACATGGCGCACGGTGAAATGCTGATGCTTGGTGCGTACGCCACCTGGTGGGTTCAGAGCCTGTTCCAGCAGTTTGCCCCGCACTACTTAGCCTGGTATCCGCTGCTGGCCCTGCCGGTCGCCTTTATGGTCACTGCCGCTATTGGCATGGTGCTGGAGCGCACCATCATCCGTCATCTCTATGGCCGTCCGCTGGAAACGCTGCTCGCGACCTGGGGCATCAGCCTGATGCTGATCCAGCTGGTGCGGGTGCTGTTCGGGGCGCAGAACCTGGAGGTGGCGAACCCATCGTGGCTCTCCGGAGGCTTACAGCTGCTGCCTAATCTGGTGCTGCCGTGGAACCGCATCGCGGTAATCCTGTTTGTGGTGTTTGTGCTGGCGCTCACCTGGCTGCTGCTGAACCGGACCCGCCTTGGCATGAACGTGCGCGCCGTGACCCAGAACCGCGCCATGGCGGAGTGCTGCGGCGTGCCGACCGGTCGAGTCGATATGCTGGCGTTTGGCCTCGGCTCCGGCATTGCCGGGCTGGGCGGCGTCGCTCTGTCGCAGCTCGGTAACGTCGGACCGGAGCTGGGTCAGGGCTACATCATCGACTCGTTCCTGGTGGTGGTGCTGGGTGGCGTCGGCCAGCTGGCGGGCACCGTGGTTGCCGCGTTCAGCCTGGGGATTCTGAACAAAGTGCTGGAGCCGCAGATTGGCGCGGTGCTGGGTAAGATCCTGATTCTGGTGATTATCGTGCTGTTTATTCAGAAACGTCCGCAGGGACTGTTTGCGGTTAAAGGAAGGGTGACTGACTGATGACGCAACCCATCACGCTCCGCGCGGTGCGCACGGCGCCGCGCCTGACGATCAGCATCGGTCTGGCGATCACCCTGGCGTTGCTGGTGATGCCGTTTCTGGCGCTGCTGCCCGCCACGCATCCGCTGGCGATCTCTACCTATACCCTGACGCTGGTCGGCAAAATCCTCTGCTATGCGGTGGTCGCGGTGGCGCTCGATCTGGTGTGGGGCTACGCCGGACTGCTGTCGCTGGGTCACGGCCTGTTCTTTGCTCTGGGCGGATATGCCATGGGCATGTACCTGATGCGCCAGGCCGCCGGTGAAGGCTTGCCCGCCTTTATGTCCTTTCTCTCCTGGCGTGAGCTGCCCTGGTTCTGGACCGGCACCGAATACTTTGCCTGGGCGCTCTGTCTGAGCATGCTGGTGCCGGGCCTGCTGGCGCTGGTGTTTGGTTTCTTCGCTTTTCGCTCGAAGATCAAAGGCGTCTACTTCTCCATCATGACCCAGGCGCTGACCTATGCCGGAATGCTGCTGTTCTTCCGCAACGAAACCGGTTTTGGCGGCAACAACGGCTTTACCGGCTTTACCACCCTGCTCGGCTTTTCGGTAACGGCGACCGGCACCCGTATCGGACTGTTTATCGCCACCGTGCTGCTGCTGCTGCTGAGTCTGGTGATCGGCTTCGCCCTGGCGCGCAGCAAGTTTGGCCGGGTGCTGACGGCAGTGCGGGACGCCGAAAACCGCCTGATGTTCTGTGGTTACGATCCACGCGGCTTCAAGCTGTTTGTCTGGACGCTCTCTGCCGTACTGTGCGGCCTGGCCGGGGCGCTCTATGTGCCGCAGGTCGGCATTATCAATCCGGGGGAGATGTCACCGGCTAACTCGATAGAAGCGGCGATCTGGGTGGCGCTGGGCGGACGCGGCACGCTGATTGGCCCGCTGCTGGGCGCGGCGATTGTAAACGGCGCGCGCAGCTTCTTCACCGTCGCCTTCCCCGAATACTGGCTCTTCTTCCTGGGACTGATGTTTATCCTGGTGACACTGTTTCTGCCGCACGGCGTGATTGGCCTGCTGCGCCGGAGGAAAAAATGAGTGATGCCCTGTTTACCCAACCCCAGCTGGCGGATCGCCACCGGGCGCAGCGCGATCCGGTGCTGCAACTGGAGAAGATCAGCGTGTCGTTTGACGGCTTCCGGGCGCTGAACGATCTTTCGCTGCAGATTGGCATCGGTGAGCTGCGCTGCGTGATCGGCCCCAACGGCGCGGGGAAAACCACGCTGATGGATGTGATCACCGGCAAAACCCGGCCAGACGCGGGTCGGGTGATCTACGACCAGGACAGCGATCTGACCCGTCTTTCACCGGTAGAGATCGCCCGTGCCGGCATTGGCCGTAAGTTCCAGAAGCCCACGGTGTTTGAGGCGTTAACCGTGTTCGAGAATCTGGAGATCGCGCTCAAAGCCGATAAATCGGTCTGGGCCAGCCTGCGCGCTCGCCTCAGCAGCGAACAGCGCGATCGCATTGATGAGGTACTGAAACTGCTGCGGCTGGGCGGCGAACGCCAGCATCGCGCGGGTCTGCTGTCACACGGCCAGAAGCAGTTTCTGGAGATCGGCATGCTGCTGGTGCAGGAGCCGCATCTGCTGCTGCTGGATGAACCGGCGGCGGGCATGACCGACGCGGAGACGGACTACACCGCCGAGCTGTTTCGCAGCCTGGCGGGCAAACATTCCCTGATGGTGGTGGAGCATGACATGGGCTTTGTCGAGACCATTGCTGACCATGTCACCGTGCTGCATCAGGGACAGGTGCTGGCCGAGGGTTCGCTGCGCGAGGTTCAGGCTAATGAGCAGGTTATCGACGTTTATCTGGGGCGCTGAGATGTTACAGGTTACTGAACTGAATCAATATTATGGCGGCAGTCACATTCTGCGCGGCCTGTCGTTTGAGGTAAAGATTGGCGAAATTACCTGCCTGCTGGGGCGCAATGGCGTGGGGAAAACCACGCTGCTGAAATGCCTGATGGGGCTGATCCCGGCGAAGTCGGGCGAGATCCAGTGGCAGCAGCAGCGAATGAATGGTCGCAAGCCGCACCAGCGGGTGCAGGCGGGCATCGCCTATGTGCCGCAGGGGCGGGAAATCTTTCCGCGTCTGACGGTGGAAGAGAACCTGCTGATGGGGCTGTCGCGTTTTCCGGCAGCAGCGGCGCGTGAAGTGCCGGAGGAGATCTACCAGCTTTTTCCGGTGCTGCTGGCGATGAAGTCACGACGGGGCGGCGATCTCTCTGGCGGTCAGCAGCAGCAGCTGGCGATCGGCCGGGCGCTGGCCTGTCGGCCACAACTGCTGATCCTCGACGAGCCGACCGAAGGGATCCAGCCTTCGGTGATCAAAGAGATCGGCGCGGTGATCCGCCAGCTGGCGCAGCGGGGCGATATGGCGATCCTGCTGGTAGAACAGTTCTATGACTTCGCGGCGGAGCTGGCGGACAGCTATCTGGTGATGTCGCGCGGGGAGATCGTACAGCGGGGCCGCGGTGACACCATGGAAGCTGAGGGTGTGCGCGGCCTGGTAGCGATTTAAATCCGGCTCACAGTAAACCGGTCTCAACGGAGAAGTGCCGCTGTTCACCGCTGGCCAGAGTGATCAGCGTGCCAGCCTGCTGCGCGGCAAGAAAGCCCTCTGGCCGACAGGTGGCAGGCAGAATGTAGGCCGCCACCTGCTGATCGTGGTTATGCAGCAGCCAGCGGGTCGCATGCGGGAACTGCGCGGTAGAGAAGCGCGTCATCAGCGCATAACCCTGCGGCGAATGCAGCTCAAACTGCACGTCATCACCATACTGCGGCAGATCGTCCGCGAAAAAGACGATCTCCGGATCGCAGAGCTGCGGCTGATCGAGCTGCTGTAACGCTTGTGGATCGCGCGATAAGCGATCCGTGTATTCGCGCCAGGCCGGTGTCGGTCGCAGGTGCGCGGGGATCGAGCGACGCAGCTGGAATGCCTCTTCGGGGATCGACTGCCGGAAGCGTCCCTGATCGACCCACGCACTATTGAGGTGACACATATACTGCAACGGCATCGGTGCACCGGCGAGATTGGTCACCGTCATCTCTATCGTCAGACGCGGCCGATCGGCCTGAATGCGGACGGCAGGGGCCGCAAGGTAGTGATGGCCGAAACCTTTAACATATTCACACTCCCCTTCCAGCGACAGCGTCTGATCGTCCAGCACCAGCCAGGCGCTATCCATGCGGGCGCAGGCCATTTCACCGTGCAGCGGATGATCGTCCTCTGGCGCCGGGCAGCCGTTAGCCAGCAGCCCCGAATGAAAGGCAAAACAGCCATAGGTGTCGATGATCGAACTGGCGGGCAGCGGCTGTTTAAAACTGTGGCCCATGGTCAGGTTATGATCGTCGAACTGCACGTCCCAGATCATCTGACCGAGAAACGGCAGCACGGTCACGCTGCCGCGCCGGTTATGAATGCGCACCGCCTCAATGCCCGCCGGATAGCGAAACAGCTCAACCCGGAAGTCATCGCTCTCTAATAGCACCCAGGGCGTGGCGTGAAACTGCTCACGCGCTAAGGGTAAACGGGTTTTCATGATAACTCCTCCACCAGACGACCAGCGGCAACCGGCTGTTTTTTATGGCGCAGTTCGCCATAGAAGTAGAATCCGACCCAGGCAAAACAGAGCAGCGAGACGCCAAACGCCAGCTGCATTGACCCCAGCGTGTCAGACACCAGGCCCTGCAGCGCCGGAACAAAAGCCGCGCCGACAATCGCCATCACGATAAACGCGCCTGCCACTTCGGTATATTTATTATCGACCGTCGCCAGCGTACCGGCATAGATCGTTGCCCAGCAGGGGCCAAACAGCACGCTGACAAACACGGCGGCGTAGACGGCGGTAAAGTTCGGCACCAGCATCACCCAGGCCAGCGTCAGCACGCCCAGCACCGAATAGGCGATCAGCACTTTCTCGGCACGGAAGCGGGTCATCAGGAAGTTCGCCACGAACTTGCCGATAAAGAAGCAGACGAAGCTGTAGATCATAAAGTTCGAGGCGTGACGTTCATTGGCCGCCCCCAGCGTCAGCGCCAGACGAATGGTAAATGACCAGACCGCCACCTGCATGCCGACATAGAGGAACTGGGTCACAATGCCCCGTTTGAAGTGACGATTAGCCGCCAGATAGCGGAAGGTTTCGCCCAGCGACGGCCGGGATTTCTCATTACTCTCTGGTTTACAGCGCGGATAGCCGGTGAACATAAACAGCAGCATCACGACCACCAGCACCATGACCAGATATTTGTAGGGCTCCAGCGTATGTTCCAGCATCGTCAGGCGGAAGGCATGCGCCTGCTCTGCCGTCATCGTCGCCATCTGACTTTCCAGGCTGTCGCCATCCTGGAACACCAGATATTTACCCAGCACGATCCCCATCAGCGCACCAATCGGGTAGAAGGTCTGGCTGACATTAAGGCGCAGCGTGGCGTGGTCCCGATGACCAATCATCGAGCTGTAGGTGTTAGCCGCAGTTTCCAGAAAACTCAGGCCAATGGCGATGGCAAAGATCGCTGCCAAGAACATGGTGTAGGTCGCCATGTGCGAAGCGGGATAGAAGGCGATACAGCCAGCAATGTAGAGCGCCAGGCCAATCATGATCGCCATCTTGTAACTGGTTTTGCGGATCACCAGCGAGGCGGGGATCGCAATCAGAAAATAGCCGCCATAAAAGGCGCTCTGCACCAGCGCACTGGCAAAGTCGCTCAGGGCAAAGACGCTTTTAAACTGGGTGATCAGGATATCGTTGAGACTCGCCGCACAACCCCAGAGCGGAAAGAGGCATGACAGCAGAATGAACTGGAACAGCGGCGTTTTATTCAGATAGCCATCAGATTGCTGAACAATTTTCTGTTGCATAGCAGCACCTCAGTTACGGTTGAGAAAACGCTGGAAAGCCTCGGCGTCGGGATAAGCACACTGCGTGCCGCGCCCGGTGACGCTGCAGGCGGCATAAGCCGAGGCCTGAGTCATGGCGGTGACCACATCGCCGGTTTCCACCAGCAGATACGCAAAGCAGCCGATAAAGGCATCGCCCGCGCCGCTGGTATCGACCGCCTGAACCGGCGTTGCGGCCACACGATGCACCTCGTCGCCGCTCATCCAGACCGAACCGCGACTCCCCAGCGTGATGATCAGATTTTTAAGGCCGCGCTTCAGCAGCGACTGACCGGCGAGGATCACCTCTTCATCAGTGCTGACCGGCAGGCCGGTGAGGATCTCCAGCTCGGTTTCGTTCGGCATGAAGAAGTCGCATTTGCAGGCGTAGTGGATATCCAGCGTGGCGACGGCTGGCGCCGGATTGAGGATCACCCGGATCTGATGCTGGCGGGCAAAATCGATGGCGTAATAGACCGTTTCCAGCGGGATCTCCAGCTGCAGGATGATCAGCTCACAGGCTTTCAGTGTCTCAGCCGCGTCGTCGATATCGGCTGGTTTAAGCTGCTGGTTGGCACCTTTGATAATCAGAATGCGGTTCTGCGACTTATCATCGACAAAAATCGGTGCCACGCCGCTGGAGGTGCCCGGTGCGGTGGTGACAAAACGCGTGTCCACGCCCTGCTGCTGTAAATTGGCTACGGTGTTGGGAGCAAAGAGGTCGTCGCCGACCTTGCTGACCATCATCACGTTGCCGCCCATTTTCGCGGCCGCGACCGCCTGGTTAGCGCCTTTACCGCCGCAGCCAATGGCAAAGTCGGGCGCTTCAAGGGTTTCGCCCGCTTTCGGCAGGCTGTTGGTGTAGGTAATCAGATCGACCATGTTTGAGCCGATGACCGCAATTGTCATGACGAACCTCCCCGATGTTTTTCACATTTAAAATGTTATTAAAGTAACAATAACCTTTCTAAAAGGTTAAATATGTGACAAAAACCACATCCTGAAGCGGCGGAAATTGCCGGGAGACGGCATAAGAAGGGATTCAGGGTGTTACTATTATAACAAGATCACATCATGGAGCGTGGCGACTGAGAGGCGTGATCGCCTGCATGGAGGGTCCGTTATCACCGTACGGCGGAGGTTTGCGGCCCTTACAGATTGCGGGTAAGATTGACTGCCAGCCTGGCGGATGAGACGCAACTCATTCAAATCTGTGAGGTTTGTAGCGTATCGACGTCGATTATGACGTCCCTTCTCCGCACTGCAGGATAGGTAACAGAGAGATGACCATGGAAACCCGGCGCGATGAACGCATTCACAAGCTGACGCAGGCGCTGAAACGCACCGACAAACTGCACCTGAAAGATGCGGCCCAGTTGCTGGGTGTCTCAGAGATGACGGTTCGCCGCGATTTAACCGAGCCGGGTTCCAGTGTAGTCCTGCTGGGTGGCTACATCGTCAGCGACCCGAAAAGTCATGCCGGCCACTATTTTGTCAGCGATCAGCATGGGCAGAATGCCGCCAGAAAGCAGCGGCTGGCGCAGGCGGCGGCCAGCCTGATCGGTGAGAACGATACGGTCTTCTTTGACTGCGGCACCACCCTGCCCTATATCGTCGATGCCATTCCCGACACCCTGTCATTTACCGCCATCTGCTGCGCCATGAACACCTTTCTGACCCTGAAAGAGAAACCGGCCTGCAATGTGATTCTCAGCGGCGGTGAATTTCATGCCGACAATGCGCTGTTTACGCCGATTGGCGTGCATACCATCCTGGACGATCTCTGTCCGACGCTGGCCTTTATCTCTGCCGCGGGCATCGACAAAGATCAGGGTGCGACCTGCTACAACACCAATGAGCTGATGATGAAACATCACGCCATGCTGCGCGCCCGAAAGTCGGTGCTGGTGGCGGACAGCAGTAAATATGGCAAAGTGCTGCCTGCACGCATCGCCGAGCTGCAGCGCTTTGATCTGCTGGTGAGTGATAGCGCGCCCGATCAGGCATTACAAAACTGGCTGGCACAGCAGGCGATACCCCTTCGTCTGCCCTGAGGCCTGCCCCGGCACTATCGTCAGCGATTGAGCGCGGAAATCAGTCAGTTATCCCGAATGCTGCCCGGCATCATGTCCTTCAGGGCATTATTCGCCGCCCCCCGGCTGGGATTAGACGGTGAAAAAGGCTAAACTTCGACATCATTCCAACGACCAACAGACCCAGAGGCTCAAACCAACGTGGCTCAATTCGTCTATAGCATGCATCGCGTCGGCAAAGTGGTTCCGCCGAAGCGTCATATTCTGAAAAACATCTCCCTCAGCTTCTTCCCTGGCGCAAAAATCGGCGTACTCGGTCTGAACGGTGCGGGTAAATCTACCCTGCTGCGCATCATGGCCGGCATCGATAAAGATATCGAAGGGGAAGCGCGTCCGCAGCCAGGCATCAAGATTGGCTACCTGCCGCAGGAGCCGCAGCTTAACCTTGAACACACCGTGCGCGAGTCGGTTGAAGAAGCGCTGTCAGAAGTGGTTGGCGCACTGAAGCGTCTCGACGAAGTCTATGCGCTCTATGCCGAAGAGGGTGCAGATTTCGACAAGCTGGCCGCTGAACAGGGCCGTCTGGAAGAGATCATCCAGGCACACGATGGTCACAACCTGAATACCCAGCTGGAACGTGCTGCCGATGCGCTGCGCCTGCCGGACTGGGACGCGAAAATCGCCACCCTTTCCGGTGGTGAACGTCGCCGCGTCGCCCTGTGCCGCCTGCTGCTGGAAAAACCAGACATGCTGCTGCTGGACGAACCAACGAACCACCTGGACGCCGAATCTGTCGCCTGGCTGGAGCGCTTCCTGCATGACTTCGAAGGCACCGTCGTCGCGATTACGCACGACCGTTACTTCCTGGATAATGTGGCAGGCTGGATTCTGGAACTTGACCGCGGTGAAGGTATTCCGTGGGAAGGCAACTACTCCTCCTGGCTGGAGCAGAAAGATGCGCGTCTGGCGCAGGAAGCCTCTTCTGAAGCCGCTCGTCGTAAGTCGATTGAGAAAGAGCTGGAGTGGGTTCGCAAAGGACCAAAAGGCCAGCAGTCGAAAGGCAAAGCCCGTCTGGCACGCTTTGAAGAGCTGAACAACACCGACTACCAGAAGCGTAACGAAACCAACGAACTGTTCATTCCGCCAGGTGCCCGTCTGGGTGACAAAGTGCTGGAAGTCAGCAATCTGCGTAAGTCCTATGGCGACCGTGTGCTGATTGACGATCTCTCGTTCTCCGTGCCAAAAGGCGCGATTGTCGGGATTATCGGTCCGAACGGCGCGGGTAAATCAACGCTGTTCCGCATGATGTCCGGTCAGGAACAGCCTGATTCCGGCAGCATCGTACTGGGTGAGACCGTTAAGCTGGCCTCCGTCGATCAGTTCCGCGACAGCATGGACAATTCCAAAACCGTGTGGGAAGAAGTCTCCGGCGGTCAGGACATCATGCGTATCGGTAACACCGAGATGCCAAGCCGCGCCTATGTCGGACGCTTTAACTTTAAAGGCGTCGATCAGGGCAAACGCGTGGGCGAACTCTCCGGTGGTGAGCGTGGTCGTCTGCACCTCGCGAAACTGCTGCAGGTTGGCGGCAACATGCTGCTGCTCGATGAACCAACAAACGACCTGGACATCGAAACCCTGCGCGCGCTGGAAAACGCCCTGCTGGAGTTCCCGGGCTGTGCGATGGTGATCTCGCATGACCGCTGGTTCCTGGACCGTATCGCGACGCACATTCTGGATTACCAGGATGAAGGCAACATCGAATTCTTCGAAGGTAACTTTACCGAATATGAAGAGTACAAGAAGCGTACCCTCGGCGCCGACGCGCTGGAGCCGAAGCGCATCAAGTACAAACGTATGACGAAGTAATTGACTAAACGGGCGGCAGCGATGCCGCCCTTTTTTATCGCTGTATCAGCGATAAAACTCCCTGAACACCGGTGACTGCAGCGCAAACTCAATAAAGCGCGCCAGCGCGGGTGAGTTCAGCTTCCGACCCGGATAGACCAGCCACAGCTCATTCCCCTCCACTTCCCAGTCCGGCAGCACCGGCACCAGCCGGGGATCCGCCATCGCGCCATCAGTCAGAAAGTGCGGCAGCAGCGTAATGCCCGCATCGCCCAGCGCCGATTCACGCGCATAGAGTAAATTGTCGGTGAGATGACCCGGCGGCAGCAGCCAGCGGTAGAACTCATCGTCACGCTGCAAAACCCATTCATTCCAGGCGCGATGCGCAATACAGCGGTGAGCCGACAGCTGCTGTGGATGCAGCAGCGGCGGGTGCTGGTTAAGATAGTGCTGAGAAGCCACCAGCAGCCGTGGGCAGTTGCCTATCCGGCGGCCAATCAGTGAAGATTCCTGCGGCTGACCGGTGCGCAGCGCCACATCAAAGCCCTCCTGCACCAGATCGCGCATCTCATCGGAGATCGAGACATCCAGCGTCACATCCGGATAGAGACGTAAAAACTCTGCATTACAGCGCGCCAGCAGCGTAGCGCCAATCCCTGCCGGGCTGGTGATGCGCAGGCGCCCGCTGGGGTTTTCCCGCAGGCTGGCAATCGCCTGATCGGCGCGTTCACTGGCCTGCATCATTTCCTGACAGTGCAGCAGATAACGCTCACCGGCAAAGGTCAGATTGAGCTGGCGGGTGGTGCGGTTCAGTAACCGGATCCCCAGCCGCTGCTCCAGTTGGCTGATGCGCTGACTGACGCTCGATTTGGGCAGACCCGCGCGTTCCGCCGCGCCGGTAAAGCTGCCGCACTCCGCCACCAGCGCAAACAGCGCCATATCCTGCCACTGACGAAACGCCATTGTTCACCTCAGACGAACACTCTATGAAAGATTGTCCATCTTATCACCGCTAAAATCAGGTTCTACACTTAAAGCCTGTCTTCATCATTACAGCCCGTCTGTCCATGGAGAGTATGTACACCGACTCCCGGCCAGGCTGTCAGAGAAAAGAGCCAGACTCTTTGCTTAACTACACAGGAAAACGTTATGTCTATTCGCGCTATCGCAATTAATCCGGAAAATCCTGAACACTTCACTGAAATTTTCCCTGAAACCCCAGCGCCAGGTGAGTATGACCTGCGCGTTGAAGTCAAAGCTGCGTCCGTCAATCCGGTCGATACCAAGGTGCACAAAGGGGCGAAGAAGAATGGCTTACAGCAGCCACGCATCCTCGGCTGGGATGCCAGCGGCGTCGTGCTGGAAGTGGGCAGCTCAGTCAGCAACTTTAAGCCTGGCGATGAAGTCTTCTATGCGGGCGACCTGACCCGTCCTGGCAGTAACAGCACCGAGCAGCTGGTTGACTCACGCATCACCGGTCACAAGCCAGAGAGCCTGGACTGGGCGCAGTCGGCGGCGATCCCGCTGACAGCCCTGACCGCCTGGGAAGGCCTGTTTGAACGACTGAATCTTGAGACAGCATCAGAAGATCAGACGCTGCTGATCGTCGGCGGCGCAGGCGGTGTCGGATCACTGGCGATCCCACTGGCGAAGCTGCGCAGCAAGGTGAAGATCATTGCGACCGCCTCGCGTGAAGATTCAGCCCAGTGGTGCCGCGATCGCGGTGCCGATCTGGTGATCAACTACAAAGATATGATCGGTGAGCTGGAGAAACAGGGCATTAAGCAGGTCGATTATATCTTCTGCCTGAATGACACCGACGGTCACTGGGAAACCATGGCGAAGCTGATCGCTCCACAGGGTCACATCTGCACCATCGTGGAAAACGAACATCCGCTGTCGATGGACCAGCTGAAGCTGAAGAGTGCGGCGCTGCACTTCGAGCTGATGTATACCCGCAGCATGTTCAACACGCCGGATATGGCGCGTCAGGGCGAGATTCTGGATGCGGTATCGGCATTGCTGGACGAAGGGAAGCTGCAAACCACGCTGAGCGAGACGCTGCACGGCCTGAGCGTTGAAACCTTAACTGCCGCCCACCAGCGCGTGCTGGAAGGCCATATGCGCGGCAAAGTGGTGATGGTTTATTAATGCGCTGACCCGGCTGCCTTTCGGCAGACCGGGCCAATGCATGCGTTACGACTGGGCGTTTTTCTCGCCCAGCATCGCTTTCACCAGTTCAATGCAGCGCAGGAAGCGAGTGTCATAATCATCTTCCTTCACGTGCAGGAATTCGATGTTGTTTTCCCGCAGCATCGTGACCAGCATCGACTGAAACTCCCGTCGATCCACTGAACTGCCCAAGCTTCGCAAGCCATCCGCGACCCAGGGCACATTGTTCTCCAGCAGGATCACCAGATCAAAACGATATTCATCGATCAGGGCCTGCACAAACGGATGTTCACGCCCTTCATACTTGAGACAAAACGCCTGCGTCGTGACGAAATCGGTGTCGATAAACGCCACTTTGTTGGCATATTTGACGGCGAAATCGATGTACTGCGCCTGGCCCAGCGCGATCTTGTCGTAATCGGAATATTGCAGCGCCATTTCATCACCGCCCAGATGGGAAAAGACATAATCGCGGCCATATTCCCAGGCACTGGTGGTATTGAAGATGTTGGCGAGTTTATTCACCAGCGTCGATTTACCGCTCGACTCTCCGCCAAGGATCGCCACGGTGCGCACAAAGAACGGTTTCACTTCCGTGGGAATGTAATCCCAGAAGCGGAACGGATCCTGACGAATCTGCGCGCCGCTGATGCTCATAAAGGATCGGCTGGGATCGACCAGCACGGTCTGAATGCCCAGGTGCTGCTGGTACATCTCCGCATCGGGCGCTTCGCTGGTGTAGATGCAGTCCGGCGCAATGCCGTGCTCACTGAGAAACGCGCTGACGCCTTGACTCCAGACATCCCAGCCGTGCGGATAGGGTTCGATCCCCTCTTCATCAAAGGCGTGAATGCGGATATTTTTCTGATACTTAAAGGTCTGCAGCAGCCAGCGCAGGCGATCGCTGACCGTCGGCTGCTGTGACATCGCGCTGTTCTCAAACAGCTCGCGGTCGCGCGGCTCGTCATAACCCATGATGATGTGCAGTTCATCCACCTGGCTACAGGCGCGCTGAATCAGATAGATATGGCCGGTATGCAGCGGATAAAACTTACCAAATACCACGCCCACCGTTTTATCGCGGCGCGGAAACTCCAGGCCCAGAAAGCGGTGCAGCGCCTCCAGCTTTTGCGCGCTGGGACTTTTGATTTTGGCATTGAGCAACTGGCTCAGATAGCCTTTGGTCATGCCGCTGGCATCAGCGACCTGTTGCAGCGTATGGCCCTGCTGGCGAATGGCCGTTTTCAGATAATCAAACGACGACATGTCGTGCCTCCTGCATCAATGCGGTTAAGGTGGGAGCGGCCAGCCCGCGACGCAGGCTGGCCGCAGGCGCGTTACAGATCGTCCAGAATCGCCAGCGCATCGGCCAGCTTCTTCGCGCTGAAAACCTGCATCCCGGCAATCGGTTTTTTCGGTGCATTCCCCGCCGGTACAATGGCGCGTTTGAAGCCATGCTTCGCTGCTTCAGAGATGCGCTCCTGACCGCTGGGCACCGGACGGATCTCACCGGCCAGTCCCACTTCGCCGAAGATCACCAGATCCTGCGGCAATGGGCGATCGCGCAGGCTCGACACCATCGACAGCATCAGCGCCAGATCCGCACTGGTTTCGGTGACTTTAACGCCGCCGACCACATTGACGAACACATCCTGATCCGCCATCTGTAATCCGCCGTGGCGGTGTAAAACGGCCAGCAGAATCGCCAGACGGTTCTGCTCCAGACCCACCGCCACGCGACGCGGATTGCCCATCATTGAGTGATCGACCAGCGCCTGAATCTCCACCAGCAGCGGACGCGTTCCCTCCCACAGCACCATGACCGAACTGCCCGAGGTGACCTCTTCGCCACGCGACAGGAAGATAGCGGATGGATTGCTGACTTCACGCATGCCCTGCTCGGTCATGGCAAATACACCCAGCTCATTCACCGCGCCAAAGCGATTCTTATGGCTACGCAGGGTGCGGAAGCGGGAGTCGGCATCGCCATCCAGCAGCACCGAACAGTCGATGCAGTGCTCCAGCACCTTCGGCCCGGCCAGCGAGCCATCTTTGGTGACGTGGCCGACCATGATGATCGCCACGCCGCGCGTTTTGGCGAAGCGCGTCAGGTAAGCAGCGGTTTCCCGCACCTGAGCCACGCTGCCCGGCGATGACTGGATCTCCGCCATGTGCATCACCTGGATCGAGTCGATCACCATCAGTTGCGGTTGCTCCTGCTCGGCGATCAGGCAGATCTGCTCAATGCTGGTTTCCGACAGCATATTCACATTTTCGGTGGGTAATCCCAGACGATGGGCGCGCATCGCCACCTGTTGCAGTGACTCTTCACCGGTGACGTACAGGGTTTTCATCCCTTCTGACAACCGGCACATCACCTGCAGCAGCAGCGTGGATTTGCCCGCGCCCGGACTGCCGCCAATCAGAATAGCGCTGCCCGGTACGACGCCGCCGCCCAGCACCCGGTCAAACTCTTTGAAGCTGGTCGAGAAGCGCGGTAACGCCTCCAGGCTGATTTCAGAGAGCTTCTGCACCCGGCTGGTGCCCGCGCTGCCGGCATAGCCACTCAGGCGCTCGTTACGCGCAGCGGCGGGCGAGGCGGCGATGCGCACCTCGGTGATGGTGTTCCAGGCGTGGCAGGCGCTGCATTGCCCCTGCCAGCGTGGGTAATCTGCGCCGCATTCATTACAGACAAATGCGCGTTTTGCCGCTTTGGCCAAATCAATACCTCTGTTAACGCTCTTCGTGGATCAGGCTGCCGGTGAGGATGCAGAACACACCCATTAAATCGGCATGGCGAATGGTGACCGCAGTCTGCGCATTCACCTTAGGTTTAGCATGGAACGCAATGCCCAGCGCTGAGGCTTTGATCATCAGCAGGTCATTGGCTCCATCGCCGATCGCCACCGTCTGTTCTGGCGCAATGTCAAAACGCTGCGCCAGCTTCTTCAGGGTATCGGCTTTGTATTGTGCGTCGACAATCGGACCCAGCACGTTGCCGGTCAGTTTGCCGTCGCGAATTTCGAGTTCATTGGCCACCACCGCGGACAGATGCAGTTTGTCGCGCAGGTAGTCGGCGTAGTAGGTAAAGCCGCCGGACGCGATGGCAACCTGCCAGCCCAGCGCCTGCAGTTTCTGCGTCAGCGTCGTTAAGCCTGGCATCAGCGGCAGCGCATCACGCACCTGTTTGAGAATATTAGCGTCCGCGTCCTGCAGCGTAGCGACGCGCTGACGCAGGCTGGCGGTGAAGTCGAGTTCGCCGCGCATTGCGCGCTCCGTCACTTCCGCCACCTGCTCGCCGCAGCCCGCCAGTTTAGCGATCTCGTCGATGCATTCGATCTGAATCGCGGTGGAGTCCATATCCATGACCAGCAAGCCCGGCGTTTTGAGATGCGGGATTTTGCCCAGCGGCGCTACGTCCAGCCCGGCGTCGTGCGCCAGCTTGCTGGCAAACGGCGTCAGCGATCCCGCCAGGCGAATCACCTGATACTCATCGACGTTCCAGGCGCTGACGATCACCATCGCCGCACCCAGTTGGTGCTGGTAATCGGTCAGCCGTTGCTTATCCAGCCCGCGGCCATACAGCAGCCAGCCGGTGCGGCCAGCGCGATAATCCAGCGGCATCACTTCATCACCGCTAAGAGAAAGGGGCAAACCCGGCCAGAGGGAGACATCGGCGGGAAGATCGCACCAGGTTAAACGATTTGGCATCAGAGCTCCTGTAGGGACAACAAAACCACGCAAGAGGCTACCTTGTCTGCGCCGCTTCTGGCAACATAATCTCCAGGCTTTCTGTTGTGATATGACCCGGATGATTAATGGCTAAAACCGCACTGAAATTTCGCTTACATCGTACCGTGATCGTGCTTATCTCGATGGCGCTGCTGGTCGTGCTGATGCAGGGCGCCTCCTGGTTCAGTCTCGGCCATCAGACGGCGCGTTCTGAGCAGGTCGAGGAGCTGGCGCATACGCTGACCAGCCAGGTGGCATTCAGCCTTAAACCGTTGATGGACAACAGTGAAAATAACCGGAATCAGATCGAAGCCATTCTTAATCAGATGACGGCGAACAGCCGTATTCTGGATGCGTCCGTGTATGACGGCGACGGCAGCCTGGTGGCGCACAGCGGTGAAAACATCAATGTCCGTGACCGGCTGGCGCTCGACGGCAAGCGCGCGGGCAGCTATTTCAACCACCAGATTGTGCAGCCGCTGGCCGGAAACGATGGCCCGCTGGGCTTTCTGCGCGTAACGCTGGATACTCACGTGCTGGTCACCGACTCACATCAGGTCGACAACACCACCAATATTCTGCGTCTGATGATGCTGCTGGCGCTGGCGATCGGCATTATTCTCTCCCGCACTCTGCTGCGTCATCGCCGCACCCGCTGGCAGCAGTCGCCGTTTCTGCTTACCGCCAGCACCCCGGTGAAAGAGGACCGGGATGAGGACGACGAGAAGAAAGCGTAGCGCGCCTGCGCTGCGGTAAAGATAAAACGAGAAAGGCCCGCACAGCGGGCCTTTTTTATACTGCTCAAAAAACAAAATCCGGGTTTGTATGACCGCAATGAATAAGCTGAATGCGCAGGGAACACGGGCAGAGGAGGAAAGCGTCCCGCGCCAGGGACGGCGCGGGACGAGCGGCCAGGGATGGTTTAAGCGACTTTCCGATCTGACCGTGTTTCCTTCGCAGACTCGATCTTACCGCTGGCCCGGACTGAGTTTGTCAAAAATGGAAAAGGCCCGCTGTGCGGGCCTTTTTTATGAGAAAGTTGCGGATTTGCGAGGCAGCTTCAATCAGCCGATCAACAACGTTTCCAGCTCACCCAGCGATTTGACCTGCCAGGTTGGTCTGATGTGTTCCGGCAACGGCCGGGTGCCATGATCGAGCCAGCAGGTTTTCACACCAGCATTCATGCCGCCCAGAATGTCTGATTCTGGCGTATCACCCACCATCAGCACCCGCTGACGATCCGGATTGCCCATCAGATCCAGCGCGTAATCAAAGATCTCTGCCGCCGGTTTTGGCACGCCGACCTGCTCAGAAATCACCAGCGCCGAGAAGTAATCACGAAAACCGGTGCGCTCCAGACGCGTCTGCTGCAGCGCGGTAAAGCCGTTGGTGATAATGCCCATCTTTACCCGGCCATGCAGTTGATTCATCAGACTGACCGCACCCGGCAGCGGCGTGCAGATCTCCCCCATTGCGGTGAGAAAGCCGCTGTTAAGGATCTCTGGCGCAACGCTGAGCTTTTCGCTCCAGTGGTTAAAACGCTGAGTCTGCAGCTGTAATGCTGAAATGGTGCCGTTCTGATAATCGACCCACAGCGGTTTGTTGATCGCCTGATAATCGCTGTAATCCTGGTCAGTGAACTGCACGTCATAACCCGCGAACAGGCGCTGTAAACCGGCATAGGCATCGAAATGAAAAAGGGTATCGTCCGCATCAAACAGGATGCAATCCCAGTTATCTGACATTAAAGCTCCTTAACACCACTACGGCGTCAGGGCCATGAGAATGGCATCTTCACGGCCGCTGGCGGTGGGATAATAATTGGGGCGAAGACTGACCTGATTGAATCCAAGCTGCTCATAGAGCGCAATGGCGGGCAGGTTCGAGGCCCGCACTTCCAGCCACAGCGTCAGCACGTCGCGTTTGATCAGTTCATCGATCAGATGCTGCAGCAGCTGGCGGCCCAGTCCCCGGCGCTGAAAGGCGGGATCGACCGCGATGTTAAACAGCGAGGCTTCGTCCAGCACCACCTGGGTAATGGCAAAAGCGGCCATTTTACCGCCGACATCGAGACGTAAATTGATAAAGCGCTCGCCCTGATTGCTGGCAAACGTCTTTTCACTCCAGGGAAACGCGTGACTACGACACTCAATGGCGTAGGCCTGCGCCAGATCGTCAGGGGTGAGTAAAGAGATGGCTGTCATGGTTACACATCTGTTGCCAGAGCGCGCGTTTGGCGACGCCGCTACTGATCAGTTCATTGAAAGAGGCGCTGGTTAAAGCCACGCCATTAAAAGTCTGTTCGCTCTCTACGCCGAGCAGCCAGCCCGCGCAGTTCAGCGTTTCCGGCAACATTTGCAGCTGATCCGGCGTCACCGTCATCACCTGAGCGGGTTGCAGATTAAGAGCATGCAGCACGTCGCGCATCAGCGGTTCATGCAGACCGGGCGGCGCGTCAGCGACAATAATTAACTGCGTGTCCGGTGCCAGCGTGACGGCAATTTCGCCCTGAAGCACGCGCGGGCGGCGCAGCTGGTACTGTGTAATTCCCATTTGCTGTAAAAGCCAGTCGCGCCTGGACGTCATGGTGTTACCTGTTCTGCTGCCTGAATGCGACGCTATGCTAGCAAACCCATCGAACATGCGCCAACAAACCACTATAATCCCCGCTCAGATCTTACAGGAGCCCTACATGTCTGCTTTAACCCCGGCCAGCGAAGTCATTCTGCGCCACAGTGATGAATTTACCGCCCGCCATGTTTTATTTGCTGGCGATCTGCAGGATGACCTGCCCGCTCAGCTGGAAACCGCCTCGTCGCGCGTTCACACCCAGCAATATCATCACTGGCAAAACCTGAGCCGCCGTATGGGCGAGCAGGCGCGTTACGGCATGGTTGCGCAGGCAGAAGATGTGCAGGGCTGCGATACGCTGGTCTACTTCTGGACCAAGAATAAGCCGGAAGTGCAGTTCCAGCTGCAGAACCTGCTCTCTCTGCTGCCGGTCGGCTGTGACGTATTCGTGGTCGGTGAAAACCGCAGCGGCGTGCGCAGTGCCGAAGGCATGGTGGAGTCGTGGGTGAAACTGGAGAAAATCGACAGCGCGCGTCGCTGTGGTCTCTACCACGGTCGCCTGGACAAACAGCCTGAGTTTGATGCCAGCAGCTTTGGTCATCAGTATCAGCTGGATGGTCTGACGATTCATACCCTGCCTGGCGTCTTCAGCCGTGATGGCCTGGACAGCGGTAGTGCCCTGCTGCTCTCGACCTTTACTCCGCACACCAAAGGTAAAGTGCTGGATATGGGCTGTGGCGCAGGCGTGATTGCCGCCTCTCTGCCGGCCCGTTCGCCTAAAGTGCGTCTGTGGCTGTGCGACGTGCACGCGGCTGCGATTGAAGCGAGTAAATTGACGCTGGCCGCCAATGGCATCGAGGGAGAAGTCTTCGCCAGCAACGTCTTCTCTGACGTCACGGGGCGTTTCGACATGATTATCTCGAACCCGCCGTTCCATGAAGGTACCCAGACCAGCCTCGACGCCGCCCAGGCGCTGATCCGTGGCGCAGTGAAACACCTGAACACCGGCGGCGAGTTGCGTATTGTGGCGAACACCTTCCTGCCCTACCCGCAGGCGCTGGATGAAGCCTTCGGCAGTCACGAAGTCATCGCACAGACCGGTCGTTTTAAAGTTTATCGCGCTGTTTACGGTCGCGGAGCCAAAACGCGCTAAGCGCTTTTCCCGGCGTTAATGGCGTTGCCGGGCTGAAAACGTTGCTTTTTACAGCGATCGTTTCAGCCCGACGAAATAGTTGTTGACGCAAAGAGTAAAATCTCTAGAATGCGCCTCCGTGGTTGTAACATTCTCAGGGTGTTACGGGTATGCGAAGGTGGCGGAATTGGTAGACGCGCTAGCTTCAGGTGTTAGTGTCCTA